>NZ_JBWKCM010000019.1:0-143904 GCF_056436485.1 Streptomyces sp. NPDC043746
GAGCGGTCTCCGCCATGCCAGCCATACCCAGAACCCCCGGGCCCTCCGATCTTACGAATGACCGGAGCGGACCCACGTCTTGAAAGGTAGGACCGTCCTTGCCCCTCAGCAGTATGAGCCGGGCGTCCGGGCTCAGCACGGGCTCGTTCGTGGGGAGGTCGTCCAGCCGGAAGTCCTTGGAGGACAGGGTCACCCGTGGTTCGGCGCCGCCCGCACGGATCTGGGACAGGTCCCAGAAGCTGATGCCCTGGCCCGACGTGGTCATGAGCCGGCGTCCGTCCGGTGAGATCGCGTGAAGGCCGCCGGGCAGAGCCGAGACGTCGAGCGCGGCACGCTCCGGCTGGACGGCGGCCGCCGTCAGTGCCGCTCGCGCCTCCGGGACCTCGGCGAGCCTCCAGGACGCCAGCCCCAACAGCATCGCCTTCTCCGGCTCTGTGCCCCGGAGGGCTTCCGCCGCCTGTGCCACGGCACGGGCCGTCGCCTGGGAACGGCGCAGTTCGGCTTCCCGGCTCTGCGTCCACGCCACACCTCCCGCCACCAGCGCGACCGTCGTCGCAGCGGCGAGGCCGGCAAGCAGTTGGCGGCGGCGGCGTGCTGTGCGTGCGGCGGCGGTGCGGCCCGCCGCGAGGAACCGCCGCTCAAGGGGGTTCGGCCGCAGGTGGTACGGGGCCGTGGGCAGCCACTCCAGGCACGCCCGCAGCTCGGTGCCGCGCAGTAGGTCCTCGGGCCGCTCGCCGTGCGCCTCCCACAACTGGGCCGCGCCACTGATCCGCTGGAGCCTCGCGATGCCCGGGCGATCGACGTCGACCCCGGCACGCAGCCGACGCCAGGCCGGCACCAGGGCCGCGCTGACGGGGCGCACCGACCCATCCGCCTCGGTGACCAGGATCCCCGCCTCGGTGAGCGCCTGGACGGCCTCGGTGAGGGCTCGCCGTTCGGCGTCGGGCCGTCCCGCGAGGATCTCGGCCGACTGGGCGGTACGTACGGAGTCCTGGGAGCCGTCGGTCGCGGAGCCGGGTACGACGAGCCGGAGCAGCAGCTCGTGCGCGGTCGACTGTGCCGCGGGGGAAAGCGCCGTGAAAGCGGCCTCCGCACGTTCACCGAGTGACGCTTCCACCGCGGTACGCGGGGGGCTCCCTTCGCCCGTCGCGGAGCCGGTGCCGGACCCGGTGGTGCCGCCGCCTACCGCGTCGGCGTCATCGCTCTCGCCCGGCCCCGTGCCCCGCGCTGGTACGGCGGCTTTGCGCGCGCCTTCCTGGATGAGGCCGATCCGGGGATCTGCGGCCCGTACGGGAGCACCCACCAGGCCCATCAGCAGGTCGCCCGCCGTGGGCCGATGCTGCGGGTCCTTGGAGAGGGCCGCGGCGATGAGGGGCCGTACGGGTGCGGGCAGCGTACGGAGATCGGGTGTGACAGTGGTGGTGCGGTGCGCCACCTCGGCGATGTTCTCCCCTCGGAAGGGCTCGGTGGCCGTCGCCGCGTACAGCACGACCGCCGCCCAGGCGAACACGTCGGACGCCTCAGTGGCCCGACGCCCGGCCAGTACCTCCGGCGCCATGTAGCCGAGGGTTCCCATGATCGCGCCGGTCGCGGTGAGCGACATCTCGGAGGTGCGGGCGATGCCGAAGTCGATGATCCGGGGCCCGTCCGGCCCCAGCAGCACGTTCCCCGGTTTCAGGTCACGGTGCAGAACCCCCGCTTGGTGGATGGCGGCCAGCGCGGTCGCGACCCCGGTCGCCAGACGCAGCACCGAACCTGACTCCATAGGTCCGTGCGCCCGCACCCGGGAGGCCAGTGTGGGCCCTGAAACGTACTCGCTGACCAGGTATGCCACATCTCCGTCGACGCCGGAGTCCAGGATTCTCGCGGTGCAGAACGCGGCTACCCGCCGGGCCGCCTCGGCCTCCCGCGCGAACCGTTCCTGGTGAACACGTTCCGCACCCCGGTGCAGCGTCTTGAGCGCGTACCGGACACCGGCCCCGTCGTACGCCTCATAGACCACGCCCTGCCCGCCGGCGCCGAGCCGCGCAGCGAGCCAGTATCCGGCGATCCGCTGCGGATCGTCAGGCGTCAGCGCCGAACTCATCTGTAGCTCCCCCCAGTTCGAACTCCTAGATCATCAGACCCTACGCTCGGATGCCGACTTCGGGGCGGGTACGGGGCTCGATGACGGAGCCTGGTGGAATCCTGCGCTGGATCCGCGCTCCCCTCCCCGCTCTCGCCGAATGGCATCGGGTCCTCACATCGGCATGAGGGCGTTGCGGCAACCCGGGGTGGTTCATCCCGCCTGGCCCTCGGCACGGTGCGTATCAGGGACATACGCACCGTGCCGACTCTTCGGTCACGGCCTCATGTGCAGAGCGCCACGCACTCCCGCAGGAACGGTTCCAGTCTCAGGTGTCCGTCCTCCCGGTCGAAGACCTGAAGGGCGTCAAGACAGGAGACGATCCAGCGGGCCTCCTCCTCGTCCTCGAGCCCGGCCACCGTGAGTGCCACAGCGGTGACCGCGCTCAACAGGTCGAACCGGTCCTCCTTGAACTCGGCGGCGAGGGCCTGATAGCCGGCGGCCAGCAGGGGGTCGGCGTAGATCCCGGTCGCCTCGGTGAAGGCCCGGGCGCCCGCCCGGCCCGCGCGGACGTCAGCGAGCTGGCGGAACACCTTGTCGGCGTCGCCCAGTTCGCCGTGCAGCCGGTGCGCCCGGTCGACCAGGAGCGGCCAGCCTCCGGTCAGTTCGTGGAGTCGGTCCAGACGGTCCTCGGTGTGGAACATCTCCACGCGCTGCGCCCAGCCCCGCAGACTGCGGCGATCGTGGCGGCGCAGCACGACCGGGGCCGCAGGGGCGTGCTCAGCGCCCGTCAGCAGCGTTCGCCACAGGCCCAGCTGGTCGACATCGGTGATGAGGACGACCGCTCGCGTCACGCCGGGCGTGCCGGGCAGCAGCGTCGCGGCCTGGTCGACGGCCTCCCGGCACGTCTCCGGACGGGCCGGGTAGTTGGCGAAGTCGCTGATGACGACCCTCCGCTCGCGCGGCGCTCCGCCCGTGAGTTCCTGCCGGTACACGCGTCCGTTGCCGACGGCCGGCAGCTTCCAGTCGGCGATGCGTCCCGCGACCCTGCGCAGGGTGTCGCCGACGTCGGTGACACCCGTCGCCGCGCTGCCAAGGACCACCCTCGCCTGGTTCGAACGCTCCCCGAGCAGGTCGTCGAGCTGGGTGATGGTGAGCGGGGCGGGCCGGCCGTCGGGCAGCTCGGGACGGCCCTCAAGCACGATGCTCTCCTGGAGTTCACAGTCCTGTTCGGCCCTGAGCAGTCGGGCCTCCACCTCGTGGGAGCTGCCGATCATCCGCAGGGCGCTGGGACCCCGCAGATGCCAGCCGAGACCGTCGTGGTTGGGGGCGAGGATGCCGAGGCCCACCATCTCGGAGAGGTACGCCCTGAAGCCCTCGGTGTCGAGCTGTTCGAAGCCCCTCCGCCAGTACGTCTCGCACTCCTCACGCAGTTCGGTGTCGCTCAGCCGCACCTCCAGGCCGTGGTGCCGGGCGTGGTAGGCCAGCACGTTGGCGATCACGTCGTAACGGTGGTCGAGGCTCAGCGTGTCCTTGAAGGCGGCCGAGATGCTGTCCCGCAGCCCGGTGTCCGACTCCACGACCTCGATGTCCGCCAGTTCCACCTTGTACAACGGCCCCGTCGGCCCGTTGGGCCCACGCCGTGCCCGCTTGCGGTGCATCACCTCCACCAGCCGATGCCCGAACATCTGGAGCAGGAAAGGCTGGTAGGAGCAGTATCCGAGCACCCGGTTGACCAGGTCCAGGTCGAGGAACTCGAAGCCGAGGGCCCGCATGGGCTCGACCAGCAGCTCGGCGGCGAACTGCGGAGCGAGCGGACCGATCACCTTGGGGGTCTGCGCGAGGTGGCCGAACGGTCCGTTGCTCGCCATCTTGGAGAACCGCTGCACGGAGTGCAGGCCTGCGAACACGACCTTGGCCCTGTCCTTGGTGTCGTCCCCCAGGCCCTTGAGCTTCTTGGTCTGGTTGAAGCGAGGAGCGTCCGCCTCGAAGAACTGGTCGCACTCGTCGAGCAGGATCAGCAGCCGTCGGCGCGAGTCACCGTCAGTCCACGCCTGGATTCCCGCGCGCACCCGCTCGGAGATGTCCTTCACGGGCTTACGGCCCTGGGGAGGGCCCAGCACCTGCGCCTCGGTGAGCTTGCGGTCCAGGACGCTCCACAGGGTCTCCGGCCCGAGTGAGCTGCCCTTGCCGATGTTCTCCTGGTCGAGGTTCACGTACACCGACAGGTGGTAATCGGGGTACTGCTCCATGAACTTGTCCCCGGCGTCGGCGAGCAGTGCCGACTTGCCGAGGCCTCGGCCGCCGAAGATGACCTGGGTACCGCGCGGGTCGAGGATGCTCTTGCGTTCGGCGTCCCGGCCGTAGAACATCTCACCGCCGATCCGGCCCCGCTTCTCCCTGATGTACGGGTTGACGCCGGAGAACGGCAGCAGGGTCTGGGTGGCGATGCTGACCTGGCGGTTGCCGTGGGCCGCGAGGTAGGCGAGTGCGGCGTCATCGACGACCAGCAAGGGCTGGGACAGCTGCCCCGAGCCCACGGCGAGCTCGATGCGCGCCTCCCGGCTGAGGGTGCCGAAGTAGAGCACGACCAGGCTTGTTCCACTGGTGTCGCGCTCGGCCCAGCTCATCACGACCTTGGCGGGCGGCCGACCCCACACCATCATGACCCGCAGGTTTCCGCCGTGTTCACGGATCTGGGAGCCGAACGCCGGCGCCTTCGCCCTGCCGTTGATCACCACGTCCGTCGCCTCGAAGAGCCGGTACTCGCGCCGGTTCTGGGACCGCTCGTCGAGCTGTCGTGCGCTCTTGGCGTCGTAGCCGAGCAGCTTGAGGAGTGGCGGCACCCGCCGTGTGTGCGCCACGTGCAGCCTGTCCTTCGGCTCGGTGGTGCCCATGAGCCTCCACTCGTCGAGGGCGTCGGCCGCGAGCGCGGCCTCGTCGGTGGACAGCGCGCTGTAGTCCAGCGTGGGAACGGCGGGATGCGTGCCGCACGACCGCACCAGGTCGATCAGGTCGCGGTCGATACCGCCGCGCAGTCCGTCGGGCACCGCCGGGAAGAACTCCGCCAGGTGGGACTCGTCGTTCTCGATCTCGGGTACGTCCTCGCCGATCTCCAGGAAGTAGACGAGGTCGGCGGCGGTGGCCAGGTCGTTGGTCTCCAGGCTTCGCAGCACCTGTGCCCGCTGGTCCGCGGTGCTGTCCAGCACGTCGAGTCGGGCCCGGATCCGGTCGGCCGCCTCCCGCCGGAAGTCGGGGAGGCTGCTCCGTACGGTGTCCAGGCCGCGCCGCACGGAGACCAGGTCGTGCGTCTCGGCCTTGTCGAGCCGCTCCTCAGCATCCGCGAGCAGCTCCTGGAGACGCAGATCCTGATCATCGGTCACAGCGCCCTCGGCCTGGGCACGGTGCAGTTCGGCCACGAGTTCGCCGTGCTGCCCACGCAGTTCCCCACGCCGGACGCTCTCGCGCTCCTCGACCTCGAGGAGCGACGGCGGCAGGAACTCCCCGGCGCGGGCGGCGGGCAGCACCCCGCGGTCGGCCAGTTCCACGATGGTGCGGACGGCGGCGAAGGCGTCGTGGTCCAGTCGCTCGGCGACGGCTTCCGCCCAGCTGCGGTCGACCGCGGCGAGCAGCACAGCCGAGGGCGGTCGCTCCTCCACCGAGTCGCACACCTTGAGCAGTTCCGCGTCCAACACGACCTCAGGAGGAATCGGTCCGCCCGTCCGCATGGTCGCGTTGTCCCCGGTCAGCAGAGCGTAGAGCTCCTTCATGGAGGCACGGGCCGCCCACGCCGTCGCCGCGGCGAGACCTGCCGAGCACCCGGCGAGCTGCTTCAACTCCGCCAGTACGCCGTCCTTTCCGTCCAGGAGCGACTGCCGAAGGGCGGAGATCTCCTTGACCGCGCGGTTGCGGTCGGACCGGTCGGAGCGGCGGGTGCCGTCGACCACCAGGCACCATTCCTTGGCCAGACCGACGGCGCGCTCCACGAGGTGCACCAGGTCCTGCCGTCCGGATCCCTGAAGCGGTTTGCCGCTCGACGAGCGGTATGTGCGATCCATCCGGTCGATCTCGCTGTTGATCTCGGCCAGTTTCGACAGGCGTTCCGCCTGTTCTCGCACGTGCTGGATCGCGCCCCGGTCGTCGTGCGCGACAGCCGTCAGGAGCGAGCCGAGCAGACCGCCCCCGGGTGTCAGCCATCGCTTGGCGATCTCCGTCGCCC
Organism: Streptomyces sp. NPDC043746; assembly: GCF_056436485.1. Lineage (NCBI taxonomy): Bacteria > Bacillati > Actinomycetota > Actinomycetes > Kitasatosporales > Streptomycetaceae > Streptomyces > Streptomyces sp. NPDC043746. The sequence goes on from NZ_JBWKCM010000019.1 coordinate 6,285, forward strand.
GCGCGAACCGGAGCCGCTGCGGCGCCAGTAACGTGTTGCAGTGGTCGCGCAACTCCGCAAGGCGTGCGTCGCGCTCGGCGTCGTCGGCGATGACGACCAGCGGCGACGCGATCAGGGCACCGCTGAGCGCACGGTCGGCGACCGCGGTCGCCGCCCCGCCGAGCTGGTCGGGCAGACGCGGTACCAGTGCCTTGAGCTGAGCTCCCGCCAGGTGGTCTCCGGTGATCAGCGCTGTGCGCAACAGGGCTGGGAGCAGGAGGAGTTCGCTTCCCTCGGTGTCACGACCGTACCCCCCGTAACTCTCCAGAAGGCCGGTGGTGAGCCGTGCGCCACGGCTGTCGTTGGAGCTGAGCAACGCGGCGGCACCGGCCAGCCGGAGCGCCGCCGCCTGCGGCTCGGGGCGACCTGCGGCGCGCGCCATCTGATGGGCGAGCCCGAAGCGCCGCTCGACGATCAAGCGGGCGAGAACCCGCTCGGCCGTGGTCTCCTCGGCGCTCGCCTCATCCGGCTCTCCCTCCGCTGAGGGGCCGTCGTCGTGCCGGGGCGGCTCCTGGACGCGGGCCGTCCCGGGGGAGGGCGCGTGCTCGACGGGCGGCACCGCGTCCGCAGTCGGGGACACCGTGGTGGGCGCGCTCGCAGGCGCGGTAGCGCTGGTGGGCGTGGGCGTGGGGACGGTGTCGTGAGTGGTCGCCCGGGCGCTGTCCCCGGGCACCACGGGCTGCTGGGAGGCAGGGCCGACGGGTTCGCGGACCGCCTCCGCGGGCGGGGCCTTCCGCTTCTCGCAGGCCGAGACGGGCGTGGCCTGACGGGAGGGGGCGGCGGTGACGTCAGCCGCCGGGTCTGTCGCTGCGGGAGGCGGTCCCTCCGCGGATTCCTCGGCCGTCGTGCTGCCCGGCCCCTCGCCGGTCTCCGCCGCCGCTTCCGCCCGGGCCGACGTACGGTGCGCCGCCTCGGGCCGCGGGAACGACAGGTCGGCGGCCATGACGGCGGCCATCGCGCAGCTGGGCAGCACCCGCACGACCTGTTCCTGAAGAGCGAGGATCTCCGCCGCCGCGTCCACCTGGCGCCCCAGTCGGACGATCCGCGCCAGCGCCAGGAGGGCCGTACTCTCCTCGCGCTGCTCGTCCCCCCATGTCTGCTCTCCCAGCAGGTTCCGCGCCGCTTCCCGCGCGGCCTCGGCGGCGGACGCAGCGGTGCTGCCGGGGCGGCATACGACACCGAGTAGTTCCCGCAGCCCCTCTCGCGCCCGTACGTCGCGTTCACTCACCGCCCGGTGCGCTTCCGCGGCGCGGACCATGTCCTCCAGGCGGCGGGGCACCCCTCTGATCCCGGCCGCGTCGAACGCCGCCTCCGCACGGTCGAACAGCGTGTTCAACGCGGTCAGCCGCAGCAGGTCCTCGTTCTGTGGCGGAACTCCGTCCGCAACCGCCACCATCACCTTCTCAGCGGCCTGCCGGGCCCGGGCAAGGCCCGCCCCCAGCTCCCGGCACATGTCGCCCGGCTCGGGCCCCGCCCCAACGCCTGCCCCTGGCGCCTCGGCGGGGACGGTATCCACGGCCGTCCGCGGCGTGCGCCGGTGCGCATTGGCCTCGGGCGTGGTTCCCCGCTCTCCGGGCATGCCTGGCTGGAAGGTGGGATACGCGGCCACGATCTCCCTGGCCAGCTCGCCGACCCTGTCGAAGCGGGCCTTCTCGTCCTCGTCCGCGCTCCCGGCGAACCAGTCCTGGTCCGCGGCCCAGGCCAGAATGTGGGCGTCGCCGACCGAGGCGTTGCACCATGCGAAGACCGTGGCCCTGACCAACGGCTCTCCCCACCGGGAAGCCGGGTCGGACGCGGCCTCCTTCGGGGTGGCGCAGGCGTGCTGGCCGACTTGGTTCATCACGGTGTGCGTGAGCATCTGGAGCGCACCGGTGCCCGCTTGCTGCCGCGCCTCGCGCTGAAGCCTTCCGAGCACATCCCTGCACAGGGACTTGCTCGCCCGCCGCGGCGCCGCGATGCGGATACCCAGGCTGTCCAGCAGGTGCTGACGCCCCTTGGGCGACAGGGAGTTGAACGCCAGCTCCACCGCACTGACGGGGAGTCGGTGCACAGCGGCGACAGCCGGCGTCGTCAGGGCCCCGAGCGCCTGCGCCAGACCTTCGAGTTCCTCGGCGGGAGTGCCTCGCGGGGACAGGGGCGGCCCCGTGACGACGTGGTAGCGATCTTGCATACGGGGGTACTCCGTTTCCTCGTACTTCTGAACGGTGTGCGGGCTGAGCCCCGCAGGTGCCGGGCCCGCCCTGGCGGGTGCGGTTCCACGGGACGGGCACGGGGCCGGCCCGACGGCGGTGCGGGAGGGGGATGGTGCGCTCGAGGGTTCGACCCAGGTCGCACGATCGGTGGGGGCGTACGGGATCGACCGGAAGCGCGCCGGTCTTCAGTGTCCGCGCGTGTGCTCGGTGACGAATGTGTAGCCATGGGGCAGTTCCCAGCCGTCCGCCTTGCCGAGACGGCGGCAGTAGTCGCGAAAGGCGGCACGCTGGGCCTCACTGGGTGAGCACCCCGGGCGCAGGCGGCGCAGATGACCGGGGACGAACTGGATGCCGGGCAGCGCACCGCCCTCGTCCGCGACGCCCCAGGGGCGTATCACGCGTCGCTCCAGCGGTCGGTAGCCGATCAGCTCGATGACCGGCTGACCATCGCGCGCCGGGTGGTGGGGGCGCCCGAGGGCGTCCCGGCTGCCGCAGGCCGGTTCCAGTACCCGTTCCGCGCACAGCTCCATGACCGCCGACTCCAGGCGAGTGGCCTGCGCGCGGGCCGGACGGTGCCCGTATGCGGCGGTCGGCAGCGCCTCACGGTCCATGAGGGCGTGCCCGTCGAGGGTGAGCAGACCACAGCGCCGCACGGTGCGCATGACCAACTGCCGTGGGCCGAGTCCGGCCGCGCTGTCCCCGTGGCGGTCGCTGCCCGGGACGTCCTCGCGGGTGAGCACGCGCGGGTCGTAGCGGTGGCCCGTCTCGCGGTCGCCGATCAGTACCCGCTCGCGAAGGGGCGTCGTGGTCAGGCGGATCGCGGGGGCACCGAGACAGCGGTGGATCTCGATCATCAGTCCGGGGAAGAAGCCGAGCGGCCAGCGGACGCCGGTCAGCCGTGGCACCTCGTGGCTCAGATCCACGGTGACATCCTGCTCCGCCTCCTTCTCATCCAGCGTCTGCCCCGGGTGGTGCAGTTCCAGGCGCAAGGCCGGATGCCTGTCGCGGGACCGGCAGAGGTCGCGTACGGCCTCCGAGGGCAGGGGGAACCAGCCGTCGATCAGGTGGGCCAGCCGCAGGGGCGCCCGCCAGACGACATCGGTACCGTCGCTGCGCAGAAGTTCACCGGAGCCGAGAAGGGTGTCGTCGGCGAGCGGCAGATCGACCGGCTCCAGGTCCACACCGGCCCCGGGCACTGCCTCCGGGCCGAGGGTCGAGGCCCAGCCCCGCCCGGCGGGCACGAGGGGGTCCCCTGAGGGCTCCGGTGCGCCGGGACGGTGGGACCGCCAGACACCTCCGCTTTCGAAGGCGTCGTCGAGGGTGACAAGGATTCCGCTCGGGAACAGGCCCTGTTCGCTGTCCCGTTGGACGACATCGGCGAGCGCCGTGTTCGCCCGGCACACCGCGGTGGCGTATCCGGTCCCCGTGAGCAGATCCGCCGCCCCGGGGAAGGCCCGCAGCCTCGGGCCGACGGCGGTGTGGACGGGGTGCGCGGACGTGAGCATGTGGCGGCGCTTCACCGGCGCGGCCGCGTGCTCCACGGCCGCCGCCAGCGATCTGAGGTCGTTGCCGCCCAGCGGGCCGGTGTCCCGCCAGCATCCGGCCAGGGACGCCCTGGTCATGGCGTACTCGCCCCAGGTACGCAGCAGGTCGCTGGAACCGAGGACCCCCCGGATCGTGTCGAAGAGGCCCGCCAGCCCTGCCCGCATATCCTCGTCACGCGTCCCGCCCACCAGTTCGGCGAGGGAGACGGGAACGAAGGGGCTGAGTAACTGGTCCCGGGCGGTGCTCATCAAATGGTCGGCGTACGCCGACAGTTCGTCTCGGCGGGCAGCCTGCTGGGAGGGGTAGCAGACGTCGACGACCAGGTGTCCGTCCGCGTTGATCCATCGCTGACGGGTACGCAGGCGGTGGAGCTGGGTCGGCGAAAGTCGCAGGGCCGGCCCGAAGGCGTCGAGGTCGGGTACCAGCAGTTCCCTGCGTCGCGGCGCGGCCCCGTCTCCCGGTTCTCCCGGCCCTTCGGCCTCCGCGGGCGCTCCCGACACCCACGCCGGGACGTCACCGTGCGCGCTCACCTCCGGGTGGGCGCCCTCCCGGTAGACGATCTCCGCGAAGAGCGGATCCGATCCTGTGGTCACGCACACCATCGCGCCGACCGGCAGCACCGGAGCGCACTCGCCGAGGGTGATCACAGGAAAGTCCTCGGGGCGCAGGGGGCTCGCGCCGTATCCCTCGCCGCCGCGGTCGTATCCGAAATACGCGGCGTTGAACGCGACCGCGGTGTGCACAGGTGTCCGACGGGCCGCCACGACGCCCTGGAGGTAGCTTCGCAGCCGCTCGCGCTCCTGCGGGGGAACCGCATCGTGCCCTGCTGTCATGGCCCGCGTCAGCAGCGCCCGTTCCTCATAGGGATCGGGGGTCTCCGCTCTCCCGCACCCACTGTCCGTAACCGGCTCATACAGGTCCCCGCCCATGGCACCTCCGCCCCAACCACGAGCCCGCCCCGGCTCGTCCGCGGTGATCCTGCAGACTATGCCCACTCCTGGCGTCTCTGTGGTGCATTCAGCACTTTGCCCTGACACACCGCGCACGTCTCCGCTTTCCCGCACGGCCGACGTCAGGGCGACGGATCCCCGGCGGCGTCCAGGGCCCGCAGCCCCTCGTGGGCCGCGCGGTGCTGGCGGGGGTGGTCGGCTGCGGCGGGCAGGGTGAGGGCGGTCTCGAACTCGTGGCGGGCCTCGGTGTGGCGGCCCGCTGCCGCGTACGTGGTGCCGAGGCGGACGCGTACCTCCATCTCCAGCCAGGTGCTCGCGCTCGGCGTGAGCGTGGACAGGGCCTCCCGGTGGATGTCGACGGCGGAGTGCAGGCTGCCCTGGAGATGCGCCACGGTGGCGAGGCGGGAGAGGCTCGCCGCGTGCAGGGGCAGGTCCTCGGCGTCACGGGCCAGTCGGACCGCGCGCAGCAGCAGCTCCGTGGCCTCCGTTTGGCGGTCGAGGGCGATCAGGGCGTCGGCGGTGAAGCACAGGGCGTTGCTGATCGCCCGGGGGCGGCCGTTCTTCTCGGCGGTGGCGAGGGCGGCCGACGCGTGCCCGAGCGCCTCTTCGTGCCGACCCTGTTGGGAGCGGATCGCACCAAGGTTGCAGCACGCGATCCCGCTCAGCCAGTCGTCGCCGGTCCGGGGGGCCAGCTCCACCGCCTCACTCAGATGGGCCACGGCTCCTTCGAGGTCGCCCAGGATCGACTCGGCGGCGCCCAGACCGGCCGTCGCGCGGGCCTGCTCCCGCAGGGCGTCCCGGCGGCGGCCCAGCTCCAGCGCTTTGGTGAACCAGGCGTGCGCCTGGGGGAACCGCCCCTGGTAGATGTCGACCATGCCCAGGCAGTTGCGCAGCGAGGAGGCCATCCGCCGGTCGGTGGCCAGGTCCGCGCAGGGCAGCGCCAGCTCCAGGGCTGCCCGGCAGTCGTGGTACCGGCCCTGGTGGACCAGGTGGTCGACCAGGGCCTCGGCGATCCTGCAGGCGTGGTCGTGCCGGTCGGCGGCGGCCGCGTAGGCCACCACGTCCACCAGCTCCCCGCCGGCCGCCTTCAGCCAGGCCGCGGCTTCCCGCCAGCCGAGGAAGGGGGACGGGCCCGACGCGCGGGCATCGGCCGGGAAGCCGCCCGGGCCCCAGTCACCGGCGGCGCGGCCCGCGGCCACGTAGAGGTCCAGGACGGCCGTACGGTCGGCGGCGGCCTCCTCGGGCACTTCGGAGGCGAGGCGCCTCGCGTGGGCCCGTACGAGATCGTGCAGGCGGTAGCGGCCGGGGTGCGGCTGCTGGAGCAGGCTCGCGTCGACCAGGTCCTCAAGGATCTCCTCGGCCTCCTCCCAGGACACCCCCAGCATGGCCGCGAGGGTGAGCGGATCGAAGCGCGCGGTCGGGGCCAGCCCCAACGCCCGGAACGCTCGCCGCAGTTCGGGGGCGAGCTGGTCGTACGACATCCGGAAGGCCGCCTCCACGCTGCGGTCCCCCGCCTTCAGCTCACCGAGGCTCCGCACGTCGTCGGACATCCGGCCCGCCAGCAGGGCCAGGGTCCAGGACGGGCGGTTCTGCAACCGGGCGCTCGCGATGCGCAGGGCCAGGGGCAGGCCGCCGCAGCGCCGGGCCAGCTCGGCCGCCTCCTCGGGTTCGCGGTCCGCCCGGGACCTCCCGATCAGGTCCCGGAGCAGCACGACCGCGTCGTCCGTCTCCAGCGGCTCCACGGTGAGCCGCAGATCGGCATCGAGGCCGAGCAGCCGCCGTCGGCCCGCCACCAGGACCCGGCTGCCCGGTCCTGCGGGCAGGAGCGGGCGCACCTGGGCGGCGCTGTCCGCGTCGTCGACGACCAGGAGCAGCCGGAGCGTGCTGGTGGCCGTGCGCCAGACCGCGACCAGGTCCGCCATCTCGTCCAGGTCGTCCGGGAGTTCGTCGAAGCTGCCCCGTACCGCGCGCAGCAGCCGACGCAGGGCGCGCTGCGGGCCGACTCTCTCGTGGGCGGCGCCGTGCGTGTGCAGGTCCACGAAGAGGCAGCCGTCAGGGTAGGCGTCGGCCAGCGCCCTGGCGGCCCGCACCACCAGCGCGGTCTTCCCGACGCCCGCCGTGCCGTCGACCGCCACCACGGAGACCCCCTCCGGCGGGACCGGGGCCGTGAGCAGGGCGAGTTCCGCCTCGCGGCCGACCAGACACGCCGTGTCGCCGGGGAGGTCGTTCCTGCGGGGGACCGCCCCACCGGGGGCGGGGCGGGTCTCGCCGGGGGGCGGCCGGTCGGGCGCGGGCGGCTTCGCCGTACGGGGCGTTCGGCGGCCCAGCAGCGTCTCGTCGTCCCGGCGCAGGACGGCCTGGTGCACCCGGCGCAGCTCCTCGCCGGGCTCCATGCCCAGCTCCTCCAGGAGCCGGTGCCGCATCTCCCGGTAGAGGGCCAGCGCCTCGGCCTGGCGCCCGGTGCCGTACAGCGCGCGCATCCGCAGGCCCGCCAGCGGCTCGTCGTGCGGGTGGGACAGCGGCGTGGCCATCAGGGCGTCCAGGGCCTCGGCGTAGCGCCCGAGCAGCACCAGGCACTCCGCCCGGTCCTGGTGCGCCGTGCGGCGCTGCCGGGCGAGGCGTTCGCGCTCGGTGGCGGCGAGCGGGCCGGGCAGGCCGGGCAGCGGCTCGCCCCGGAACAGCGCGAGGGCCCGGTCGGCGTGGGCGAGCGCCGCTTCGAGGTCGCCCGCGGTCTTCGCCCGGCGGGCATGGGCAACCTCTTCGGCCAGCTCCGCAAGGTCGGTCCGGGCCGCACCGGGCTCGAAGCGGTAGCCGCCGCGCCCGCCGCGGATCACCGAACGGGAGGCCCCGGCGCCCGGCACGTCCAGCGCCTTGCGCAGCGAGTAGACGTAGCTGGAGAGGACCCGGTGGCCCGTGCCGGGGGTCTCCGTTCCCCAGACGTCGTCCAGCAGTTGACGGTACGTCACCAGGGCGGGTGCCCGCAGGATCAGCGCCGCGAGCACCGCTTGCCGCCGTACCGGTCCGAGCGCGAGCGGTGCCGTGCCGCGCCGGGCGCCGACCGGTCCGAGCACCTCGATCCGCACCCGCCCGTCCGTTCCCGCCGCGTCCCCGACCGGATCCTTCTCGCTCATGCCCATGTCAAGGTTGCCGGAGTCCGCCACACGTCCACGTCCACGTCCGCTCCCCCACATCCCCGTGCCGCGTCCGCCGCTTCAGCGGAATTTCATCGGCGTTTCAGCGCGTCGCGACAGAGTCTGCCAGGTTGCGCCGGTGTCGGCGCCATTCGGGGCACCGGCCCGGACACCTGGTGAGCACGGGTGGGCGGGCCGGTGAAGGAAAGGGAAAACCGATGTCACACGGCAGTCGCGCCCCCGGTGCGGGGCCCACTCGCCGCGGTGCGCGATGGGAGCGCTACCGCGTCACGCACCCGTTCTCCGCCAAGGACCAGGCGGGGCTGTGGGGGCTGATCGCGGGGGTCGTGGCGCTGGCCCTGCTGCTCGGCTGGGCGCTCGATATGAAGGGCGGCACGGTCATCGTCCTGGCGATCCCCTTCATCATCTCCTGGCACGAGAAGCGGCGCACCGCCTTCCAGTTCGACGCCGCCGGTGTCCGGTTCGGGCAGGTGCCGCTGCCGTGGCAGGACGTCACCCAGCTCGTCGTGGCCACCCCCGACGAGCACCACGCGCTGATCGGCGCCCGGTTGCGGTCCGGTGCTCTCCCGCCCGCGGACGCGGGCCTCGCACCGCCCCGCCCGGACATGCCCGCGCCGGTGCATGTCTCCGTACCCCGGGGGAAGTTCGACCTCGACAAGATGGTCCGCAAGGCGCGGGCGCACGCCCCGCACCACCTTCAGATCGTCGTCGCCGAGCCGTCCGGCGAACGCGTCGCCTTCCGGGCGGGCTGATGCCTCGCCCGCCCCACCCCTGGGAACTGCCCCCGGAGCACCGGCCGCTGCCGGGCAATCCGTACGCCTCGCAGGGCTTCGGCCCCCCGGTGGAGCCGCCCCGGCGCAGGCGCTCCTCCAAGGTGCCGGTGATCGCCGCCGCCGTCGTCCTGCTGCTCCTGGTGGCCGGTGGCGGGGTGTACGCCGTCACCGACGGCCGGTGGTGGGGGGACTCCGCCGCGCCCGTGGCGAAGGAGACCTCACCCGCCGCCCCCAAGACCCCGACCGCTCCCCCGGCTTCCGCGGCGCCCGCACCCGAGCCGAAGCGGATACCGACGTCCGAGGAGATCAACGCCGGACGCGGGCCGGGCGAGGCGAAGGCCTGGGTCGTCGACGACCCGACCGACCTGCCGGGACGCAGCATCCTGCTCCACGATCTGTGGATCGTCGGCGACACCGTGGTCCAGGCCATGCACCGGAAGGTCACCGCCTACCGCCTCGCGGACGGCTCCGAGGCGTGGAGCGTGCCCCTGCCCGCCCCCGTCTGCGAGACACCGGTCCATCCGACGCCCGACGGCAAGGTGGTCCTGGTGTACAAGAACAGCCAGGAGAAGAGCGGGAACCGGTGCAACCAGCTCCAGATGATCGATCTGCGGAGCGGCAAGGCAGGATGGCACAAGGAGCTGACCGAGTCCGGGTCCATGGACGACACGATCATCGTGCACACCGCCATCAGCGGCGATGTCCTGGCCGTCGTGCAGAGCATGACCGCCGCCGCGTACCGGGTCGATGACGGCACCAAGCTGTACGACATCCCCATGGAGAACCCCGGGAAGTGCTACCCCGACGACGTGGCGGGCGGCTCCCGGCTCCTGGTCAACGCCAACTGCGCGATCGGCGCCGACCGCGGTGAGTCGTACGACCAGCTCCGCGAGATCGACCCGCGCACCGGGAAGGTGCTCTGGCGCCACCGGACCGAGCCGGGCTGGAAGGTCGGCAAGGTGCTCTCCGTGGCTCCCGTCGTCTATGTCTCCCTTGACGCCAAGGACATCGTCGGCAACTGGCGGATCGTCTCGCTCGGCCCCGGCGGCAAGCCGCGTACGACCATCGACGCCCGGGCGAAGGGCTTCAAGAAGTGCGGCGACTCGGGGGATTCGGGCCAGGGCATCCAGAACTGTCCGGGCATGGTCGTCGGCGAGGAGGCCGTCCATGTCGGGGGGACGAAGCAGGTGGGCGCCTACGATCTCGCCACCGGGAAGCTCGTCTGGGGGGTGAAGTCCGAGTCGAGCACCCTCCACCCCCTGCGCGGGGCCGGCGGCACGTCCGCGTTCGTCTACGAGCAGGGCCTGCCGAGCGGCGACGGCGGGATCATCCGGTTCGGCCCGGGTGGCGTGGACACGAAGAAGCAGGTGCTTCGCCATCCCCAGGCGGCCCGCGCCACCGAGGCCGGGATGCTGGCCGGGCGCCTGGCCTATGTGAAGGACCGGCTCGTCATCACCCCGTCGATCGTCGACGGGCAGGACTCGCGTCGCGAGGCCCGGATGATGTCCTTCGCCCCGGAGTAGCCGCAGGCGGCGGATCACTACGGGGCCGGTGCCCGGCCGGCCCCGTCCACGCTGCGGGTCCGTCCCGCTGCGCATACTCTCTGTCCTGGAGTCGCCACAGAGGGCGCTGGGAGCAGGAGGAGCCATGCCGGAGCTGTTCATCGGCGGCCGGTGGACCGCCGCCGCCGACGGGGGGACGCGGGAGATCCGCTGCCCGGCCGACGGCACGCTGGTCGCCACCGTCGACGAGGGTGGGCCGACGGACGCCGAAGCGGCCGTCGCCGCCGCCCGGCGGGCCTTCGACGAGGGGCCCTGGCCGCGGATGCCGGCCGCCGAGCGCGGGCGGCTGCTGCTGCGGGTCGCGGAGCTGCTGGAGCGGGACAGGAGCACCTTCGCGCGGGCGGAGTCGCTGGACACCGGGAAGCGGCTGGTGGAGAGCGCGTACGACATGGACGACATCGCCAACTGCTTCCGCTACTTCGGCAACCTCGTCTCCGCCGGGTCCACCGACCGGGTCGTCGACACCGGGAACGCGGACGTGGACAGCCGGATCGTGTACGAGCCCGTCGGCGTCTGCTCGCTCATCACCCCGTGGAACTACCCGCTCCTCCAGACCGCCTGGAAGGTCGCCCCGGCGCTCGCGGCCGGCAACACCTTCGTTCTCAAGCCGAGCGAGCTGACCCCGCACACCGCCGTCCTGCTCATGGGGCTGCTCGTCGAGGCCGAGCTGCCGGAGGGGGTGGCCAACCTGGTGCTCGGGGCGGGCGCGGCCGTGGGCGCGCCGCTCACCGAGGACCCGCGGGTGGACATGGTGTCGTTCACCGGAGGGCTCGCCACCGGGCGGGCCGTCATGGCGGCCGCCGCGCCGACCGTGAAGAAGGTGGCCCTGGAGCTGGGCGGGAAGAACCCCAACATCGTCTTCGCCGACGCCGACTTCGACACCGCCGTCGACTACGGGCTGATGGCGGTCTTCCTGCACGCGGGGCAGGTCTGCTCCGCCGGGGCCCGGCTGCTCGTGCAGGACGAGCTGCACGACCGGTTCGTGGACGAGCTGGTGGAGCGGGCCCGCCGGATCAGGCTCGGCGGGCCCTTCGACGAGGAGGCCCGCAGCGGCCCGCTGATCTCCGCCGCCCACCGCGACAAGGTCGAGGCGTACGTGGCCGAGGGCGTCGCCGAGGGCGCCGTACTGCGCTGCGGGGGCGCGCGGCCCGACGACCCCGCGCTGGCGGACGGCTTCTACTACCTGCCGACCGTGCTCGACGAGTGCCGTCCGTCCATGTCCGTGGTGCGGGACGAGTCGTTCGGGCCCGTCCTGACCGTGGAGCGGTTCCGGGACGAGGACGAGGCGGTGCGGCTGGCCAACGACACGGTGTACGGGCTGGCGGGCGCGGTCTGGACACAGGATGCCGGGCGCGCCCACCGGGTGGCCTCCCGGCTGCGCGCCGGGACCGTGTGGATCAACGACTTCCACCCCTACGTGCCGCAGGCGGAGTGGGGCGGCATGAAGCAGTCCGGCTTCGGTCGCGAGCTGGGGCCGACGGGGCTGGCGGAGTACCAGGAGGCCAAGCACATCTGGCGCAATGTGGCCACGGCCCCGCAACGGTGGTTCGAATGAGCCGCCCCGCCCGCCCCGGACACGCCGAGGGGCCGAGCGGGCCCAAGGGGTCCGGTGGCCGCCGGGGCCCCACCGCTGCGCCGCCGGCAACGCCCGACCGCTGAACCGCTGACCCCTGGAGACGCGATGCCCGAAGAGAGCCCTGTGACCGTGTACGACTACGTCGTGGTCGGCGGCGGTACGGCGGGTGCCGTCGTCGCCGCCCGACTCAGCGAGGACCCCGCCACCACCGTCTGCGTCCTGGAGGCCGGGCCATCGGACGTCGGGGACGACAGCATCCTGCGGCTGGAGAGGTGGATGGCGCTGCTGGAGTCCGGCTACGACTGGGACTATCCGGTGGAGCCGCAGGAGTACGGCAACAGCTTCATGCGCCACGCCCGCGCCAAGGTGCTCGGCGGCTGCTCCTCGCACAACTCGTGCATCGCCTTCTGGGCACCGGCCGAGGACCTCGACGAGTGGGGTGCGCTGGGCTGCACCGGGTGGAGCGCGGCGGAGTGCTTCCCGCTCTACCGGCGGCTGGAGACCAACGACGCCCCCGGCGACCACCACGGCCGCTCCGGCCCGGTCACCATCCGCACGGTCCCGCCCGCCGACCCGTGCGGTGCGGCGCTGCTGGAGGCGTGCGCCGAGGCCGGCATCCCGACCACCCCGTTCAACACGGGCACCACCGTGCTCAGGGGCGCGCACTGGTTCCAGATCAACGCCCGCGAGGACGGCACCCGGGCCTCGGCCTCGGTCGCGTATCTCCATCCGGTCCTGGGAAAGCGGCCCAACCTGGAGGTGCGGACGGGGCTCCAGGCGAAGCGGCTGCTCTTCGGGGGCGAGGACGGGCGGCGGTGCACCGGAGTGGAGTACCTGGAGCCCGACACCGTCCACAGCGGCCGGATGCACGCCCGGCGCGAGGTGATCGTGGCCTGCGGGGCGATCGACTCCCCCAAGCTGCTGATGCTCTCCGGGATCGGTCCGGCCGGCCATCTGCGGGAGACCGGCGTGGAGGTCCGGGTGGACTCCCCCGGCGTCGGCTCGCACCTCCAGGACCACCCGGAGGGCGTGATCATGTGGGAGGCGAAGCGGCCCATGGTCACCACCTCCACCCAGTGGTGGGAGATCGGCATCTTCGCGGACACGGAACCGGGGCTGGACCGGCCGGACCTGATGTTCCACTACGGCTCGGTGCCGTTCGACCTCAACACCTACCGGCGCGGCTACCCCACGTCGGAGAACGCCTTCTGCCTCACCCCGAACGTCACCCGCGCCCGCTCCCGGGGCACGGTCCGCCTCCGCACCCGGGACTTCCGGGACAAGCCCCGGGTCGATCCGCGCTACTTCACCGACGAGCACGACGTACGGGTGATGACGTACGGGCTCCGCCTGGCGCGGGAGATCGTCGCGCGGCCCGCGATGGCCGACTGGGCGGGGGCCGAGCTGGCCCCGGGACCGGGCGCCACCACCGACGCGGAGCTGTTCGCCTACATCCGCGAGACCCACAACACCGTCTACCACCCGGCGGGGACGGTCCGGATGGGTCCGGCCGACGATCCGCAGTCGCCGCTCGACCCGCAGCTGCGGGTCAAGGGGGTCACCGGGCTGCGGGTGGCGGACGCGTCGGTGATGCCGGTGCTGACCACGGCCAATCCGTGCATCACGACCATGATGATCGGTGAGAAATGCGCCGATCTGATCAGGGAGAGCTGACGGCCCCGAGCCACGCATTCGCACGTATGAACGAATCAGCGTTACGCTCGCTCCATGGCCCTTCATCTGCAGAGCTCGCTCTTCGACCAGGCGGACGAGGTCGCCGTCCGCCCCCTGGACGGGGTGCGCCGCGAGCAGCTGGGCGACGGCGCCTGGATCGACGTACTGCCGCAGTGGCTCCAGGGGGCCGACACCCTGTTCGAGGCGCTGGCCCGCGACGTGGCCTGGCGGGCGGAGCAGCGGGTGATGTACGAGCGGGTGGTGGCGGTCCCCCGGCTGCTGGCCTTCTTCGGGCGGCGCGATCTCCTGCCGCACCCCGCGCTGGAGACCGTCCGCACGGCGCTGAGCGCGTACTACGGCGCCGAACTCGGGGAGCCGTTCACCACGGCCGGGCTCTGCTACTACCGCAACGGCCGCGACGGGGTCGCCTGGCACGGCGACACGAGCGGCCGGGGCTCCACCGAGGACACCATGGTCGCGATCCTCTCGCTCGGCGCCCCCCGGCACCTGGCCCTGCGGCCCCGCCGCCCGGGCCCCGCCCCCGTACGCCGGTTGCTCGGCCACGGCGACCTGATCGTCATGGGCGGCAGCTGCCAGCGCACCTGGGAACACGCGGTCCCGAAGACGGCACGGGCGGCGGGCCCCCGGATCAGCGTCCAGTTCCGCCCCGAGGGGGTGCGCTGAGCACGCGGGCGGGCGCGTGCCGGGGCCCGCGCGCCCGGCGAGATCCGAACGAAAGGCGCCAGGCCCCTCGATCGGCCCCTGGCGGGGGCCTACCGCAGTTGTGCCGACCCCGACCAGGGCGGATTCTGAAGACCATGGACCAGGCCGGTGTGTCGCGGTGAGCGCGACCGGAGCGGCGGACGCCGCCGAATTCCGCGGCCCCCTGGACATCACCAGGGCGGCCACGGTGGTTCTGGACGGCCGGGACACGGTCATCGGGTGGAGCCCGGCCGCCACCGCACTGCTCGGCTACAGCCCGCGGGAGGCCGCCGGGCGGCCGCTGAGCGCGTTCCTGGCCCCCTTGCCGACCGACGGCCCGCTCCCGGCCGCCTCGGACCGCCCGGCCGCCGCTGTCTCCTCGGGCGCGCTCGCCGCCCCGGGCCTCCCTGAGCCGCCCGGGCCCGGGCAGCCGCCCGCCGGCCACGAGATCCGCCTCGCCCGCCACCGGGACGGCCATGAGCTGCTGGTGGTGACGACCCTGTGCCCGCTGGCCGGCCCGGGGGACGGTGGTACGGACGGCGGGGCGCCGGAGCGGGTGCTCGTCGCGGCGGAGCTGGGCGAGCTGCGGCTGTGGGAGTCCCGGCTCGCGCTGCTCCAGGGGCTCGCCACCCAGTCCCCCGTCGGGCTGGCGATCTACGACACCGACCTCCGGCTGACCTGGAGCAACACCGCCTTCGAGCGGGAGATCGGCAGGCCGCTCGCGGAGTACCTGGGGATGCGGGCCGACGAGCTGTACTCCGGGGGCCGCTTCGTGACCCCGGGGTACCCCTCGACGCTCGACGCCGTGATGCACCAGGTGATCGATACCGGGGAGCCCGTCCTCGATCTGCACTTCCAGGGGATTCCGCCGAGCGACCCGGGCAGCGAGCACCTGTGGTCGTGCTCCTACTACCGGCTGGAGGACGCCCACGGCCATGTCTTCGGGGTCTGCGAGGACGCCTTCGACATCTCCGACCGACAGCGCGCCCAGCAGCGCCTCGCCCTGCTGGTGGAGGTCGGCCGCCGGATCGGGACGGTCCTGGACGTGGTCACCACAGCCGAGGAGATCGCCGAGGTGACGGTGCCGGAGTTCGCCGCCGCCGTACGGGTCGACATCGCGCGGGTGACGGTGATGAGCGGGGAGCTGCCCGCGACCGGGAGTTCGGCGGCAATGGACCTCCTGCGGGTCGGTGAGCACTCCGTGGACCCGGCGGCGGCCGACGCGGCGGAGCCGCTGTACCGGGGCGCGCCGGGGAGCGCGGCCGACCGCTATCCCCCGGTCGCCTATCCGCCGGGTTCGCCCCAGGACCGCAGTCTGGCCTCGGGCGGCCTGGTGCTCGACGACCACGTCCTGGTCGTGCCGTTGCGCGTCGGCGGCAGCGTGCTGGGGCTCGTCACCTTCGTACGGAGCCCGCGCCCCCAGGTGTCCGGCCGGCCGCTCGCCCACGGCTCCGCCAACACCTTCGACAACGGCGAGGTCGCCCTGGCCGACGAGCTGGCCGCCCGGGCCGCGGTCTGGATCGACAACGCCCGCCGCTTCACCCGTGAGCGCTCCGCCTCCCTCGCCCTCCAGCGCCAGCTGCTGCCCCACCATGTGCCGCCGCAGTCGGCGGTGGACATCGCCTACCGCTACCTGCCCTCGGACGATGTGACGGGGGTCGGCGGCGACTGGTTCGACGTGATCCCGCTCTCCGGGACCCGGGTCGGCCTGGTGGTCGGGGACGTGGTCGGTCACGGTCTCCAGGCGGCCGCCACCATGGGGCGGCTGCGCACGAGCGTACGGGCCTTCGCCCAGCTGGACATGGCCCCGGACGAGCTGCTGACCCGGCTGGACGACCTGGTGGGGCAGCCCGGCGTACCCCAGGGCCCGCCCTCGGACGCGTACGACGAGCTGACCACGGGGGCGACCTGTCTGTACGCGGTCTACGACCCGGTCTCTCGGCGGTGCGTCATGGCGCGGGCCGGACATCTGCCGCCGGCGGTGGTGCATCCCGACGGGCAGGTGACCTTCCCGGACCTGCCGGCCGGACCGCCGCTGGGGCTCGGGGGCCTGCCCTTCGAGTCCATGGAGATCGAGCTGCCGGTGGGGAGCCTGCTGGCGCTGTTCACGGACGGGCTGGTGGAGGCCCGGGACCACGACATCGACCAGGGGCTCGACGCGCTGGGCCGGGTGCTCGGCGCACCGGCCGCCTCACTGGAGGAGCTGTGCGACCGGGCCGTCTCCGCGCTGGTGCCGGACGCCACGACCGCCGACGACACGGCCCTGCTACTGGCCCGGACCCGGCAGCTGGACGAGAGCCAGGTGGCCGAGTGGGAGCTGCCCGCCGAGGCGGTGGCGGTGGGCCGGGCGCGCGAGCTGGCCACCGGCCGGCTCACCGCGTGGGGGCTGGAGGAGCTGTCGTTCGCCACCGAGCTGGTCGTCAGCGAGCTGGTCACCAACGCGGTCCGGTACGGTGGCGGGCCGCTGCGACTGCGGCTCATCCGGGACCGCACGCTGCTCTGCGAGGTCGCGGACACCGGCCACACCTCGCCGCATCTGCGGCACAGCGCGGAGGACGACGAGGGCGGGCGCGGACTGTTCATCGTCGCCCAGCTCGTCCAGCGCTGGGGCACGCGCTACACCCCGGCCGGCAAGACCATCTGGACGGAACAGGCCTTCCCTCCGGGCGAGTTCGGCTGAACCCGGTCCCTTTCCCCGGGCCTCCCGGGCGGCTCCGTCGACACCGTCGACTTCTTCGGACTCAGGTATGCCCACCTAAGGCCTGCCGGGGGACAAGTCGTGGCTTCCAGCTGTGGGGAGTACTCCACCGGCACCCGCGTCAGCGACGACGAGATCGCCGCCCTGCCCATCACCCGCCACCGCTTCCACGGTGACTGGAACCACACCCTCCACCCCCACCGCCCGACGAACGCGGCGACCACCGCCAGCACACAGGACAGGGCCCTGGCGCACCAACCGGCCCGCCCCACACGGCGTTCGCTCCAGGGCCCGGAACCGACCGGGATGCCCCGCCGGCAGCGCGACGAACGCATCGACGTGCTGACTCCAGCGATGGAGATCCGACGCGAGCAGGTGCTCCCCACCCGCAGGGGCCACGAACGCCTGACGGCCCCTGGCACAGGAGCCGAACCCGAGCTCACCTCAGCCGACCGGGTCCTGGCCACCGTGCTCAACGGCGGACGGGTCGGCTCCTCCCCGCAGGCGGCGTTCGTGGTCCTGGACGGCCGCCACGCGCTCGCTGCGCCCGCGGGGAGGAGCGGCGTCGGTTACGGCTGGACGAGGTCGTCCTTGTAGTAGATCGACGCCAGGCGCTTGCCCGGCTGAAGACCGGAGGCGAAGCCCATGCAGAGACGGAAGACGCCCGGCGTCGCCGGGTTGGGAATCTGGATCGCCAGGCCCTCGGGCTCACGGAAGGAAAGGGTGTGGGCGGCCCTGGTGTGGAAGGTCTTGACGACCTGACCGGTGTTCAGGTTCACGGAAGTGAGGTGGGTGTTGCCCTCACCCTGCCGAGAAATGTTGATCTTGGGAGTGTCCGGGTTGCCGTCGTGGTCCTGGTAGTAGTCGTACGAGTTGCCGTGCAGCAGGTAGAGGTAGCTGCCCCCCACCGCGTAGCCCTGGAACGACGGCTTGCCGTACACCTGCGGGTCGATCTTCACGGCGGGCTGCGCGATGTCCACCAGCGGGGAGCCGAAGTCACCGGCGCGCGCCTTGGCCAGGTCGTGGACGGCGAACCGCATCCCGCCGAGGTTGTAGCGGTGGACCAGACGGTTGTGGACGGGGTCGATGCTGACGGTGTTGGTGGTGCTGCCCGCTACGGGCGTGAACTTCTGCAAGCTGGTGCTGGTGGCGTCCAGCGGCGTATTGGTGTTGACGAACTTGAAGCGGCAGATCCGCCGACCCCGGCTGGTCATCTTGTCGCGGTCCTGGACGGCGTCGACCTCGAACCAGAGGTAGGTGCTGGTGCCGGACGGCTCGACGCCGAAGCTGACGCCGTGGCCGAAGCCGCGCAGGTACATGTGACCGGTGATGTTGCCGGACATGTCCCACTGGGTGACCGTCAGGTCGCCGTGCAGGTCACGCGTGGCGCCTGACAGCGCGCTCGATTCGCCCGCGAGTCTGATGCCGCCCTGCATGAGCTGGGCTATGTATATTCGGCGGTTGACGTTGTCGAAGCCGATCGACTGGAGCACCGTCCCGTGGTGCAGCGCCTTCTCGCGGAAGTAGGCCGGCCCCGTGTTGCCCTCGACCCTGATCAACTTCGAGGCGGGGATGCCCCCGGCGGCGTACGCGGAGGACATCCCCGAGCCCAGCCCGGCGGCGGAGAGAGCTGCTACGCCACCCCAGGAAAGCAGGCTGCGGCGGCTCGGACGGAGGACGTTCATATCGTTCAACACTGGTTTCCCTCGGCAGAGTGGCACGCGCGCATGGGCTCGCGTGCAGGAACGTTTCATCATCCCAGGCCCACGGCATCGACCGGCCCGGGGCCAAGGTTGTAGAGCCCGGGCCCCGGCTCCCGCTACCGGATGAGCGCATGCCGGGCGGCCCACCGGTTGATCGCCTCAGCGATGGCCTCCGGCTGGTCCTCCGGGACCTGGCGGGAGCTGGAGGGGGCCACCGAGCCGGTGCTCAGGTCCACCGCGCGGACGGCCCAGGAGGGCTACCGCCACCGCGCCGAGTTCCGCAACGACGTCGGCACCACGCGTACGGCCCCGATCACGCTGACGGTCACCCAAGGCCACGGGCGGCGGGGACACGGCCGGGTCCGGCGGGTCCGGCAGATCAGGGGGGTCCGACAGCTCCGGCGGCTCCGGCGACGCAGTCGGCTCCGAGAGCGCGTCAAGTGGCTGTATGAGCACCGATTATGACGGGTAGACAGGCCTCGACGGCACCAGTGGCAGCGCGGTCGGCAGCTCGGCCGCGAACGGGTCCGACAGCACATCCGGCCCCTACGGGGCGTCCGGCTCCGGCGACTCCGCGACCGGTGGCACCCGATCGACCGTCGGCGGCGGTGTCGCGGGCGGCTGGGCCGCGGGGGCGGCATCCCGAGGCGGCCTCGCGGCGACCGGGCTGACTGTGATCTCGGTAACTCTTCTTGCCCTCGCACTCGTTGGCGGCGGCGCACCGATCCGGCGCCCGGCCGGGAGGCACACGACGGGTCCCGCATGACTTCGCTGGCGCCCCCCTTCCACCCCGGCTGGGCCGTCCACGGACCACGGCCCCCTGACGGCACAGGTCGCCGCCAGGGGGTTTGTGGGTTCACTCCGGCGCACGCCGGAGTGAACGCTTCCGCCGTCGACTGCCACTGGACGCGCCCCACAAGGGCTTGCCAGCCTGGTAGCCCGTCAACAACCGGCCTGTGCAGGGTAGATCGGCGGGTTGCGGCAGATCGCGGGAGTCTGGACCGAGCCGTCTGAACTTCACGAGAACTCCAGCGAAATGGCACGTGTGTGGATATCGTGCACCGGGCGAGGGCGCATCCGTCTGTCCAAGGGATCGACGGATGCGTCGCGTTTGTGGGGGTGCGACTGTGGCTGGGGGGTTCATGGGGCATGTCGAGATACCGGAGACTGACATATCCGGGCCGGTGGGGATCCGGGGCGCACCACGCCCCCGTACCGCCGCCTCCCGGAATCGTACGGCGGCCCTGGAGCAGCTGTGGAGGGCCCCGTCGGCCGAGCGCGGTCCGGGCACGGGCCGGCCACCGGCCCGTCGGCGGCCGGCCCACCGCCCCGCGGTCGGCGCGCTGACCGACCTGCTGGGCATGGCCGGACCCGCCTGGCTCCTGCTCCACCTGGGCGGGCAGCCCCACCCCTGGGCGGCGGCCGTCGCGGGTCTGGTGTGGACCGGGCTGCGCGGTGCGCGCGGACGGTACGCGGACCCGTTGCGGGGCGAGCCGGGCGGCGCTTTCGGCGCCCTCGGTGACTGGCTGGCGCTGCTCGGGGTGCTGGCGGTCCTGCACGCGGCCGCGGGGGGCCCCGTCGCCCCGGCGGCGGCCGTCCTGGCCGTGGCGCCGGGGCTGCTGGTCGCCACCGTCGTCGAGGGGGTACGGCGCCGGGCGCGCACCGGACGGCGGGGCCGGGGCGTGCGCAGGGTGCTCCTGGTGGGCGAGGCGAGGGGCATCGACCATGCGGCGCAGCTACTCAACTCCCGAACGGACCACGCCTACCAACTGGTGGCGGCGGTTCCGGTCGGGCCCGGCCGACCGACGCAGGACACGGTGCAGGTGCCGGGGCGGCTCGCCTCCTGCCCGGCGGACGACGATGTGACGACCGTGCTCGGCGGGGCCTACGCCCATGAGGCGGACCTCGTACTGGTGGCTCCCGGGCCCCGGCTGACCGGGGACCGGCTGCGGCGGCTGGGCTGGGGACTGCATGACGCGGGCGTCGCCCTGTGCGTGCTCTCCGAGCTCTCGGGCATCGCCGCCTCCCGGGTCCGCCCCGTGACGGCGGCCGGGCTCACCCTGCTGCACATCGCACCCCCGCTGCGCGGCGGCCCGCAGGGGCTCCTCAAGGCCGCGGTGGATCGGGCCGGCGCACTGTTCGGGCTGCTGGTCCTCTCGCCGCTGCTGCTCGCGGTGGCGCTGAGCGTACGGCTCTCCTCGCGCGGCCCGGTCTTCCACCGGCAGGTCCGCCAGGGCCAGCACAACCGGCCGTTCACCATGTGGAAGTTCCGCACCATGGTGGCGGACGCGGAGGCGCGCAAGGCGCAGCTCACCAAGGACAACGAGGTCGACGGTCCGCTCTTCAAGATGCGCCAGGACCCGCGGGTGACCCCGGTGGGGCGGACACTGCGGCGGACCTCCATCGACGAACTGCCGCAGCTGTTCAACGTGCTGCTGGGTCAGATGTCCCTGGTGGGCCCCCGGCCCCCGCTGCCCGAGGAGGCCTCCCGCTACGACGAGCGGGAGCACCGCAGGCTCGCCGTGAAGCCGGGCCTCACCGGGCTCTGGCAGGTCAGCGGGCGCTCCGACCTCTCCTGGCAGGAGACCGTCGCCCTGGACCTCTGGTACGTCGACAACTGGTCGGTGGCCACGGACATGGGGCTCCTCGCCCGTACGGTGCGTGCCGTCACCGACGGCCGCGGGGCCTACTGAGGACGGCGGGCGTGCGGTTGCGAGGAGCCCCGGTGTGCCGCCACGCGGGCGGTGACGCCCGGCGGCGACACGGACGGTCAGGCGGCGGGCGGGAGTTGGCCCAGCCACCAGGCGTAGGTACGGGCGATGCCGTCCCGGAGCGGGATCCGCGGCTTGAAGCCGAGGGAGGTCAGACGGGAGACGTCGAGCAGCTTGCGCGGGGTCCCGTCGGGCTTCGACGTGTCCCAGCAGATCCGTCCCTGGTAGCCCGTCACCTCCGCTACGGTCTCGGCGAGTTCGCGGATGGTGAGGTCCTCACCGCAGCCGATGTTGACCGGTTCGTCACCGTCGTACGCCTCCAGCAGCGTTACGCAGGCGGCGGCCAGGTCGTCGACGTGGAGGAACTCGCGACGCGGCGAGCCGGAGCCCCAGAGGGTGACCTCGGGCGCCCCGTCACGCCGGGCCTCGTGGAAGCGGCGGATCAGCGCGGGCAGGACGTGCGAGGTCTCCAGGTCGAAGTTGTCGCCGGGCCCGTAGAGGTTGGTGGGCATGGCGCTGATGTAGGCGGCGCCGTACTGCCGGCGGTAGGACTGGGTCTGGACGATGCCGGCGATCTTGGCCAGCGCGTACGCCTCGTTGGTGGGCTCCAGCGCGCCGGTGAGCAGCGACTCCTCGCGGATGGGCTGGGGGGCGAGGCGCGGGTAGATGCACGACGAGCCGAGGAAGAGCAGCCGCTCGGTCCCGGCCGCGTGCGCCCCGGCGATCACACTCAGCTGGATACGCAGGTTGTCCTCCAGGAACTGCACCGGGTAGGTGCTGTTGGCCATGATCCCGCCCACCTTGGCGGCGGCCAGCACCACGGCGTCCGGGCGGACGTCCCGCAGATACGTCTGGGTGCGCGCGCTGTCGCGCAGGTCGAGGAGGTCCCGGCCACGGGTGAGGACCTCGTGGCCGTCGTCGGCGAGGCGGCGGGCCACCGCCGAGCCGACCAGGCCGCGGTGGCCCGCGACGAATATGCGGGAGCCGGGGCGCAGAAGGGGACGGGCGGATTCCTGGGACGGGACGGGGAGTTCGGTCGTCATGGCTCGGATTGTGCCAGCAGCGAGGGACTGCGGTGACGTTTTGCCGCAGACCGCTCCAATTCCGATATGTCGGTGAACTGTTCGTCGCACGGACGGACAGCAGAGAAGGGGGAAACGTGGCGAAGACCGCGCTCATCACGGGAGTGACCGGCCAGGACGGCTCGTACCTGGCGGAGTTGCTGCTCGACAAGGGGTACACGGTCCACGGCCTGATACGTCGCTCGTCGAGCTTCAACACCGAGCGGATCGACCACATCTACCAGGGGCCCGAGGAGCCGGAGCGCTCCTTCGTCCTGCACCACGCGGACCTCTCCGACGGGGTGGCGCTGGTGAACCTGTTGCGCGACATCCGGCCCGACGAGGTCTACAACCTCGGCGCGCAGTCCCATGTGCGGGTCTCCTTCGACGCCCCGCTCTACACGGGTGACGTCACCGGGCTCGGCACCATCCGGCTGCTGGAGGCGGTGCGGGCCAGCGGGATCGAGACCCGGATCTACCAGGCGTCGTCCTCCGAGATGTTCGGCGCCAGCCCGCCGCCGCAGAACGAGAAGACGCCGTTCCACCCGCGGAGCCCGTACAGCGTGGCAAAGGTCTACTCGTACTGGGCGACAGTCAACTACCGTGAGGCGTACGGCATGTTCGCCGTGAACGGGATCCTGTTCAACCACGAGTCGCCGCGCCGCGGGGAGACCTTCGTGACCCGGAAGATCACCCGCGGGGTGGCCCGGATCAAGGCGGGGCTCCAGGACCGGCTGCACCTGGGGAACCTGGACGCGGTCCGGGACTGGGGGTACGCGCCGGAGTACGTGGACGCCATGTGGCGGATGCTCCAGTGCGACACGCCGGACGACTACGTGGTGGCGACCGGCGAGGGGGTCAGCGTCCGGCAGTTCCTGGAGTTCGCCTTCGAGCACGCGGGGCTCGACTGGAGCGAGCACGTGCGGTACGACCCGAAGTACGAACGCCCCAGCGAGGTCGACGCGTTGATCGGTGACGCCTCCAAGGCCGAGGAGCTGCTGGGCTGGAAACCCGAGGTCAAGTCGAAGGAGCTGGCCCGCATCATGGTGGACGCGGACATACGCCTGCTCTCGGACCAGCTGACCGGCGCCGCCGTCCGGGTGGACAGATGACCGGGCCGGGACGCCGGGAGCCTGCCCCCGCCCGGCCCCCGGCTGCCCCGGCACCCCGGCGCGGCGGGCCCTTCACCGCCGTGACCGCACCGGCCGCCGGGGTCCCCGCTCCGGCCGCCGTTCCGACCGCCCCGGCCGGCTCCGCCGCTGCCCGGACCGGGCCCCCGGTCACCCATGACTCCCGGCCGGCGCCCAGCGCGTCCGTGCCGGGGAGCACCACCGGCGCAACCGCCGTCCCCACCGAGCACTCGGCGGGGCTCACCGCGCCGGCATGGGGCGGGGCGCTTCGCCCCGTCCACCCACTCGCCCCGACCGGCGGCGGGACACCACGTCCCCGCAGCCGGCCGGGCGAGGCAGGATCAGCGGCCTGTCGGCCGCAGCTCGTTCTCACCTTCGGAGCTGAATGATGAACGGAAGTACGGGGCAAGGATTCGGAGGGCGCGGCCGTCTGCGGGCCGCTTCCGCCGCTCTCTGCCTGCTGACCGGAGCCCTGACCGCCACGGCGGCCGGGGGTTCCCCGGCAGCCGCACTGACCCCTCCGGTGGCCCTCACCGCGGACGACCAGTCCACCTGGCAGACCAACGGCATCGTCTGGGCGATGGCGGCCGGCGACGGCGTGGTCTACACGGGCGGCACCTTCTCCACTCTGCGGCCGCCCAAGGCCTCACCCGGCACGAGTGAACAGCCCGCGGTGAACTTCGCCGCCTTCGACGCGGCGACCGGGGCGCCCACCGACTGCTCGCTGTCGTTCACCATCTCCTCGGGGACCGCGACCGTACGTTCGCTGGCGCTCTCTCCCGACGGGAAGACGCTCTACGCGGGCGGCCAGTTCGGCGGCGTGAACGGCGTCGGGGTCAGCAACATCGCGGCGATCGACACCGCGACCTGCACCGTCCGCAACGACTTCAAGATCGCCGTCTCGGCCACCGTGCGGGCGCTCGCCGTCACCTCCGACACGGTCTACCTGGGCGGTGACTTCAATACCGTCGGCGGCCAGAGCAGGACGCGGTTCGCGGCGGTCACGACCGCCGGGGCCTCCCTGCTGCCGTTCACGGCCAACGCCGACGAGGTCGGCCGGGCGGTCGAGGTGACCCCCGACGGGCAGAACGTACTGCTCGGCGGTGACTTCTTCCGGATCAACGGCACCAGCACCCACGCGCTGGCCGTCGTCGACGCCACCACCGGCCAACTCACCAAGTCATACCCGGGATTCATCCACGACCGGTCCACCGTCATGGACATCACCACCGACGCCACCGGCTTCTACACCGCCAACGAGGGCACCGGCGGCGGGGTGTTCGACGGCCGGATCGCGCTCAACCTGAGCAACTTCCAGCAGCGCTGGCGGGACACCTGCCTGGGCGCCACCCAGGCCGTGGCCGTCTACTCCGGCGTGCTCTACAGCGGCAGCCACGCCCACGACTGCTCCTCCATGGGCGCCTTCCCCGACCAGCCGCGCAAACACCTGCTGGCCCAGTCGGTCGACGACCCGAAGCTGCTGCCGTGGTTCCCGGACACCAACGACGGCATCGGGGAGCCGGTCGGTCCGCGCGTCATGGCCCAGACCGGCAAGGACGGCCGCCACTACCTGTGGGTCGGCGGCGAGTTCACCACCGTCAACGGGGCCCCGCAGCAGGGCCTGACCCGGTTCTGGGACGGTCCGGACACCGGAGCGCCCTGGGTGCCCAACGTCAGCCTCTCCACGCTCAACCCGGGCACGGTCGAGGTGAACTGGCAGACCAGCTTCGACACCGACGACGGTGAGCTGACCTACCGGGTCTACAAGGACGGGTCGAACACCCCCGTCCACACCACGACCGGCTACTCCGTCTTCTGGAACCGGCCGCAGCTGAGCTGGACGGACACCGACGTCGTGCCGGGCCAGACCTACTCCTACCGGATCACCGCGAGCGACGGCATCAACACCAGCGCCAAGTCCCCGGCCCAGTCGGCCACCGTGGCGACCTCCACCCAGGCCTACCCGGCCCGGGTGAAGTCCGACGGGGCGATCCTCTACTGGCGCTTCGACGAGCCGAGCGCCACCTTCGCCCACGACAGCAGCGGGAACCTCAACAACGGCTTCCTGCGCAACGCCCCGGCCTACCGGCAGACCCCGGCGGCCATCACCGGCCCGTCCACCGCGATCGGGTTCAACGGGACCAACCAGTACGCCTACAGCAACCGGCAGCACCCCGCGCCGGGCCGGTTCTCCATCGAGACCTGGATCAAGACCACCACCACCCGCGGCGGGAAGATCATCGGCTTCGGGAACCTGACCCAGCAGAACAGCACCCGCCACGACAAGCACATCTACATGCGCAACGACGGCCGGCTCGTCTTCGGCGTCTACTCCGGCTCCGCCCAGACGGTCACCACCCCGGCCGCCTACAACGACGGCCAGTGGCACCATGTCGTCGCCACCCAGGGCCCCTTCGGCCAGGGCATGTCGCTGTACGTCGACGGGCAGCTGCGCGCGTCGAACTCCCTGGTCTCCACCAACGAGAGCACCCCGGGGTACTGGCGGATCGGCGGGGACAACCTCGGCAGCTGGCCGAACCGGCCGACGAGCAACTTCTTCGCCGGGCAGATCGACGAGACAGCCGTCTACCCGACCACGCTGACCTCTTCCCAGGTCAGTGCGCACTACGCCCTGAGGAACAGCTGACCCCATGAGAAATCCGTTCCTGGCCGGTGCCGCCGTCGTCCTGACGGTGGCGGCGCTGGCCGCCTGCGGGTCGTCCGCCGACGGGAACGGGCCGGAGGCCGCGGGCGCAGAGCGCCCCGCGGCCTCCGGGCCCTCCGCCCCCGGCCCGTCCGCCACGACGTCCACCCCGCCCGAGACGACCGACACGCCCGCGGTGCCGGCCACCGAGGAGCCGGGCGCCCCTGCGCCGTCCGCTCCCTCCGCGAGCGCCGAGGGCCCCAGGACACCCGTCGGGGAGATCACTCCGGCCACCGGGACCTTCACCGAGAAGCAGAAGAAGTACTTGGAGGACCGGGTACCCAAGGGCATGGACCCGGCCGCCGTGCTCCAGACCGGCCAGGAGACCTGCGACAAGCTGCGCTATCTGATCAAGGCCGACCGGGACACGGCCGTGGGTGCCATCGCCACCGGCGAGATCAAGGACGCCCCGGCCGCGGTGGCCGGGCTCTGCCCCCAGCACCAGGACCTGGTCGACGAGGCCGCGTACGCCTATGCGGACGGCACCCACACCGGCAGGGCACTGCGCCCCGGCGTCTACCGCTCCGCCTCCCCCACCCTGGACTGCTCCTGGCAGATCGAGGGCGCGGACGGCAAGGAGCTGGCCTCCGGCACCTCCGACACGGGCGAGTCGCGGAAGATCACTATCCCGAAGTCCGCCCGTACGTTCACCTCCACAGGCTGCTACGCCTGGCTGCCCGAAGGAGCCAAGGGATGACCACCGGCACGACGAAGCTGCCCATAGCCGTGGCGATCCCCACGAAGAACGAGGGTCTGAACATCGCCGAGGCGGTGAAGTCGGTGCTCGGCCACTTCGAGGCGGTCGTCGTGGTGGACTCCCACAGCACCGACGACACGGTGAAGATCGCCGAGGAGTGCGGGGCCGAGGTGGTCACGTACACCTGGGACGGGGGCCACCCCCGCAAGAAGCAGTGGTGTCTGGAGAACGTCCGCACCGACCTGGACTGGATCCTGCTGCTCGACGGCGACGAGCGGCTGAGCCCGGGGCTGCTGGCCGAGCTGCGGCAGACCTTCCGCGATCCGTCGGCGCCGAAGCCCGCCGCGTACGACATCCCGCTCGGCTACTGGTTCTCCGGCAAGCGGCTGCGCCACGGATACACCATCCGCAAGCGGTCGTTGACCGACCGGACCCGCTGCCACTACCCGGAGGTCGGGGACCTGGACGCGCCGGGGATCGGGGAGGTGGAGGGCCACTACCAGCCGGTGGCGGCGAGCGTGGGCACGCTCACGCACCCCATCGAGCACCAGGACCTCGACCCGGTCACCGCCTGGTTCGAGCGCCACAACCGGTACTCGGACTGGGAGGCCTGGCTGGAGCACCACCCCCAGGTGAAGGAGCAGGTGCGCCAGGTCAAGTCCCGCCAGGGGCAGTTGTTCCACAAGGCACCGTTCAAGCCGGTGGTCTCGTTCGCCTACATGTATCTCTACAAGCGGGGCTTCCTGGACGGGCGGGCCGGGTTCGACTTCGCGCTGGCGATGAGCTTCTACCGCTGGCAGATCGCACTCAAGTCCCGTGAGAAGCCAGCGCGTTGACGGGCCTCCCGGTCACCCTCGCCTCCGGTGGACCACGTCCTCGCAGGTCCGCCGGAGGGTGGCGGTGACGGCCTCGATGGTGAACTGCCCGTTCACCAGCTCCCAGGCGGCCTTGCCCGCCTGCTCGGCGGCCTCGGGCTCCAGCAGCTCCAGGACGGCGTCGGCGACCTTGCGGGCGTTGGCCTCGTCCTCGCCCACCTGGCTGTCGATGACCCGGCCCGACCCCGCCGCCGCCACGTCGGGGGCCTGCCCGCAGGTACGGGTGATGACGACCGGGGTGCCGACCGACATCGCCTCCAGCACCGAGACGGGGAACGGCTCCTCGATCGCGGGGAGCACATACACATCGGCCTCGCGGTCGGCGGCCAGCACCTCGTCGTGCTCCAGTGGACCCACGTGGTCGAGGGAGTCGGCCACGCCCAGCTTCCGGGCGAGGGCGAGGGTGCCGGACAGCGCCCCGGTGTCCGGACCGGCCAGCACGAAGCGGGCGTCGGGGTGGCGGGCGAGGACGTGCGGCATCGCGGCGACGAAGTCCTCGGGCCGCTTGCGCTCCTGGATCCGGGCGAGGTAGAGGATGGTGGGCGGGCGGCCGGGCTCCCGGGCGGGCTTGCGCTCCTGCGGGCGGACCCCGTTGACCAGCCGTACGGTGCGGGTGAGCGGGACGGGGGCGGCGACGGCGTTCACATCGAGCCGCTCCATCTCGGTGAGGTGCAGCACGGCGTCGGCCTCGCGCAGTACCTTCCGCACCCCGAGGAGGTCGGTGAGCTGGGCGACCCTCTTCTCGGTGGGGTCGATCATCCCGTGGGTCTGGACGACCAGCGGCGTACGGGTCGCGAGCGCGAGCAGCGCCGCGGGCAGGGTCACCAGGTCGCGCATCAGATGGACGTGGACCAGGTCGGCGCCGCGCATCATGCGGCGGGCGGTGCGCAGCAGCCCGGCGGAGGTGATGCCGCTGACCTCGAACATCGGGAGCAGGTGGCGGGCCTGGAAGAGGTGGACCGGAACCCCTTCGACGTGGCTGGGGAGTTCGCCGCCGGGGAAGCCGTCGCCGAGCGCCATGACCCGGGCGTCGTCGCCGTGTGCCCGCTGGACCTTGGAGAGGTTGAACGCCACCCGGGTCGGACCGCCGAAGGCGTGGTCCGGGGTGTGGAGCGTGACGACGTGCAGGATTTTCACCAGAGTTCCCCTCAACTAAGGCCAAGTATTTACAGGGTAGTCATCGGCTCTCCCCAAGTGGGCTGATTCGTTAGAGTGTTCAGCGGTTCACTGATCTCTGGGGGGCGCATGGCGTCGGTGCACACGTCGGCGCGGCACGAGGCCGGGGGCGCGGTGACGGGTCCGAAGGGGCCGGGGGCTCCGCGCGGCCCCTCCGAGCCGCCCGAGCGGCCGATCGCCTGGTCGATGCTGTCGCGGGCGCTCTCGGTGCCGATCGTCCTGGGGCTGGTCTGCTTCCTGCCCGCGGTGATCGCCGCCCAGCCCGGCAGCGGGGTCCGGGACACGGCGTACTGGCTCCAGCTGGTGCTCACCTGCTATGCGGGGGCCCGGCTGGCGACGATGATCCTCTCCACCCGGCGGCGGCTGCTCCAAGGCGTCTTCTGGATGTTCGTGTACATCGCGATGGGCGTGGCGCCGTTCGCCCAGGTGGTGATCGGGCAGACGCCGACGCCGATGGTGGGGCCGCGCCAGGATCTGGTGACCGCGATCGCGATGGTCCTGGTGGGGTGTGCCGCCTACGACCTGGGGGCACTGCTGGCCTCGCGCCGACCGCTGCGGCACCGTACGCACTCCGCGCGGGGGTGGGGCGGCGGTCCCGCGGTGGCACATCCGGTGCGACTGCGGCTGCTGGTGGTGCTGGCGTTCGCGGCGAGCGCGTTCTATGTGCTGAAACTGGGCGGGCCCGCGGTCTTCTTCACCAGCCGCCAGGAGATCAACGAGACCGTGGCGGCGAGCGGGGTGGTCACGGAGGGGTCCAATGTGGGCTCGGCCTTCATCAAGGGGTTCGGCCAGGTCCCGGCGCTGCTGGCGCTGCTCTTCTACACCCGCCGGCTGGCGACCTCGTACCGGGCTCGGCGCACCCCCTCGACGGTGCTGGTGTGGGTGGCGCTGGCGGGTCTCAACCTGGTGGTCAACAACCCGATCTCCAACGCGCGTTACTGGTTCCTGACGGTGCTGATGGCGTTCGTGTTCACCGCGATGCCGAGCAGCGCGGCGGTCTACCGCACGGTGCTGGCGACCGGGGTGGTGGGGGCGCTGGTGGTGTTCCCGTACGCGGACAAGTTCCGGTACGACGAGGAGGGACAGCGGCCCGCGCAGTCCGCATCGGTCTTCGAGCCGCTGGTGACCAAGGACTACGACCAGATGGTGATGTTCGCCAACACCATCTCGTGGGTGGACACCCGGGGCCATACTTATGGCCGCCAACTGGCGGGCTCCGGCCTGTTCTTCGTGCCGCGCGCGGTGTGGAGCGGGAAGCCGGAGGACACCGGGGTCCGGGTCGGGCAGTGGATGGGGCTGCGGATGACCAATCTCTCGGCCCCGCTGTGGACCGAGTTCTGGGTCGATCTCGGTGCGACCGGCATGATCGGCGGGCTGGCGCTGATCGGCTACGCGTCGGCGCGCACCGACCGCCGGTACGCCCTGGCCGTCACCCGGGCGGGGCCGGGGCCGGGGAGCGTGCTGGCCATCGCCGCGCCGCTGCTCGCCGGGTACACCTTCATCCTGCTGCGCGGCCCGCTCCTCCAGGCGGCGGGGAAGCTGGCCATCGCCGCGCTCTGTCTGCTGGCGATCGCCACGTTCAGGGAGCAGCGGGCAGCGCGTCGGCGCTGACGCCCTCCGGCCGCGGAGCCGGTGGGCGGCGGCGCAGGCGGCAGACCCTGATCCAGGTGACGACGGCCTTGCAGAGCGAGCCGAGGAAGAGCCCCCAGGCGGCCCCCGGGACGCCCCCGAGGAGGTAGCCGCCCGCGAGGAACGCCACGGCGGTGAGCGAGAAGACCACCTGGATGGCGAGCGTGGTGCGCGGGTCGAGCATCCGCAGGGCCAGCAGCCCGCAGGTGCCGACGGCCATCGCCGCGTACTGGCTACCGGTCGCGGGCAGCAGTCCGGCGGCCACCGACCAGGTGTCGCCGAGGAGTTGGCGTCCGGCGCGGTCGGGGAGCAGGGCGAGGGCGGTTGCCCAGAGGGCGGCGGTGGCGGCGAGCACGGCGGCCAGGGCGGCGGTGGCCCGGACACGGCGGCGCTCGTCGGTGATGCGGCCGAGCAGCGGGGGGCCGAAGGAGGTGGCGGAGGTGAAGAGCACGTTCAGCGGGCCGAAGAGGGTGGTGGCCCCGCGCAGGGCGCCGACCAGGAGCGGGTTGCCGACGGCGGAGAGGCCGAGGACGGAGAGCTGGCTGGTGGCGTTGCCGACCCCGAATTCGACGGTGAACCGCTGCCCGAGGTGGCCGCGCCGGATCAGCGGGCGCAGGGCCATGGGGGCCCCGGCGGTGGCGCGGTGGAGCAGGGCGGCGGAGAGCAGCAGCGCCGGCAGGGCGGAGAGGCCCCAGAGCGCGACCAGGCGCGCGGGCGAGGCCCCGTACACCTGGGTGCCGAGCGCGCCGAGGACGCAGGCCAGTCGCAAGAGGTCGCAGAGCAGGGCGAGATGGGGCTGCTGGAGGGTGGAGAAGGCGTATCGAACGGCGTCCTGGCCGAGGACCACCGGCAGCACCAGGCCGAGCATGGTCAGCGCCCGTGCGGTGTCCCCGGGGACGAGGAGGCAGACGGCGGCCAGGAGCGCGCCGAGCGCGGCGGCGGCGAGCAGGGTGAACGCGACGGCCGAACGGCAGGCGCCCCGGGTCTCGGCACCGGCGCCGCGCTTGAGGACGAGGGGCTGTCCGGTGTACGCGCCCGAGACGCCGAGCAGCACCGTGAAGACCAGGTAGACCGCGGAGAAGCGGGCGAAGTCGGCCACGGTGGAGAGCCGGGCGGCGGCCACCAGCACCAGGATGTTGGTGAGCGCCGCCACGCCCTGGTCCGCCACCGAGCTGAGGACGGCCCAGCGGGCTCTCACCGCCGGACCGCCGGAAGGGTCAGCGAGCGCAGACCGAGGGTCTCGGTGGGGTCTCCCGTGATCTCGGGGCCGTCCGGCCCACCGGTGGAGTCGGGGCCGCCGCCCCCGGCACGGCGCCGGGCGGACTGGGAGCGGCGAAGCTGCCACAGCCGCCGTCGGCCCGGGTGGAGCAGGGCGCCGAGGACGGAGCCGCCGGAGGCCCCGATGATCTCGCGGATGCGCTCCAGGTCGCTGCGGTGCACCTCGCGCGGGTCGCAGACGATCATGACGCCGTCCACCCGGTCCACCAGGGCGACCGCGTCCGCGTAGGAGAGGACCGGCGGGGCCAGGACGATGACGACGCTGCCGGGCCGGTCGGCCTCCGCGACGATGCGGCCGACCGGGGTGGAGGTGAGGGCGCGCGGGACGTTGTCGACGGTGGTGCCGGGGATCAGGGCGAAGGCGCCGGAGCCGGGCACGTCCACGTTGGAGCGACCGCCGGTGGGCCAGCTGCCGTCCCCCTCCTCGGCGGCCCAGCGCGGGGGGCGGACCTCGTGGGCGGCGGGGCCCAGGGCGCGGGCGAGGGAGGGCGTACGGAGGTCGGCCTCGACGAGGAGGACGTCCCGGCCCATCTCGGCGAAGGCGGCGGCCAGGTTGGCGGCGGCGGCCGCCGCCTCCTGGTTGTCGCCGCGCGGGGAGGTGACCAGCAACCTGCGGCGCTCGGCGAACTCGGGGTCGTAGGCGAGCCGGAAGGCGACGGCTCGGTACTCCTCCGCGAGCCGGGAGCCACTGCGGCCGATGGCGAGCACCGTCCCGGCGGCTGCCCGTTCGCGGGGCAGGGTGCCGAGCAGCGGGGCGCCGAGCGAGCGGACCAGCTCGCGGGTGGAGCGTACGGCGGGGTCGAAGACGAGCCGCACCCAGGAGAGCAGCAGCCCGAGCGCGAGGCCGACGACCCCGCCGAGCCCGAGCAGCAGGGGCAGACCGGGGCCGGTGGGCGAGGTGGGGGCGACGGGCTTCTTGTTGAGGTAGCCGGGGGTGGTGTCCAGGGCCTTCAGCTCGGAGATCTTCCGGCTCAGCTCGGAGATGGAGACGATGATGTTGGCGCGGGCGCTGGTGACGTCGTTGTCCGCGCCCGCCCCGATCTGCTTCTCCAGCAGGTCGCGCTTCTCCTCCAGCGGGCCGAGCTGGGCCCGGTAGCCGTCGGACATGTTCTTGATGCTGTCCTCGGTGCGCGCCTTGCGGTGGGTCAGGTAGGCGCCTGCCAGGGCTTCGGCACGGGCCCGTGACTGCTCGGGGGTGGCGCCGGTGTAGGCGAAGCGGAGGATGAGGGTGTTGGGCGGGTTGGTGACCTGGAGCCCGGCGAGGAGGTCCGGGGCGGTGACGTCGTCGCCCCGCTTGAGGAGCGTGCCGGCCGCCAGGGTGCCGACGGTGTCGCTGACGGCGGTCTGGCGCTCGGAGCCGATGTTGATGCCCTTGTCCGCGCTGGCCCCGGCGGCGAAGGGGTCGGAGATGGCGGAGCGGACGAGCACCTCACCGGTGGCGGTGTAGGTGTCCTCGCCGCTGAGGCCGAGGAAGCCGCCGCCGAACAGCCCGATGACGACACCTGCCGCCAGCAGCGCCCGGTAGCGCAGGAGCTGGCGGAACTGGTCGCGCAGGAGCGCCGGTTCGTCCTGGTCGTCGGGGACTCGGTTGGCAGCGGTCATCGGGCGGCGCTCCCTCGCCCGTCCAGGGCCTCGGTCAGCAGGTCGTCGAAGCGGGCGAGCCCCGCCTCCCGGCTCAGGTGGCGGGCCACGTACTCCGGGCCCCTGGCCCCGAGCGCCGCCGCGGTGGCGGGGTCGGCGGCCAGCTTCCGTACGGACTCCAGCAGCGCGGCCGGGTCCTCGGGGGCGACGAGCACCCCGGCCCCGGAGCGGCGCACCTCGTCGGCGGTGCCGCCCTCGTCGGCGACGGAGGCGACGACCGGGCGGCCGGAGACGAAGTAGGAAGTGAGCTTGGAGGGGACGCTCATGTCGAGGACGGAGGCCCGCTGGGTGACCGCGAGGACATCGGCGGCGGCGAGGATTTCGGTGAACTCCCCCGCCCCCGCGGGCTCCAGGAAGTCCACGTTGGGCAGCCCCTCGGCGCGGGCGCGCAGGGCGTCGCGCTGGTTGCCGTCGCCCATCAGGACGACCCGGAGGTCGGGAGCGAGACGGGCGGTGTCCACCAGGACCTCCAGGCCCTGCTTGAGGCCCATGTTCCCCGAGTGGAGCAGGACGGGGGTGGCGGGGTCCCAGCCGAGCCGGGCGCGGGTGGCGGCCCGGTCGGCCGTGGGGCCGTGCACATGGGTCCAGTTGGGGACGGTGCGGATGCGGCCGGGGTCGACTCCGAGGGCGGTGACACGGGGGACGAAGCTCTCGTGGATGACACCGACGAGGGTCGCGCCGCTCAGGGCGTACCGCTCGGCCGCCGCCGCGAGCGCCGCCGCCCGGTCCCCGCCCCGGATGCCGCTCTGCGCGGCGGCGGCACCCATCAGGTCCTGGACGACGGGTATGTAGGGCACGCGGTGGCGGCGGGCGATACGGGCGCCGATGACCCCGCCGGCCAGGCTGGGCATCTGCGAGACCACCACGTCCGGCCGACCCGGCGGCGGCGCGAGGAGTCCGGTGGCCAGGACGGTGGCCTCGAACGCGGCCCGTCGCAGGGCGCTCTGACGGGACGGCACGTAGTGGCGTCGCCGGTGCACCCCGACACCGCCGCGCACCTCCACGGTCCGCCAGACGCTCCGGTATGCCTCGTCCAGCTGCCAGGACGGGTAGTGCGGCATCCCGGTGAGCGCTCGCACCCGGGCACCCGACCGGGCCCAGTGCTCGGCGAGTTGAGTGGCGTACGGGCCGATGCCCGTGACCTCGGGTGCGTAGTTCGTCGAGACCACCAGGACACGGCGGCCCTCGAACGGCCTGCGCCGTTCTGCATCGGACATCGGTCGTTCGCCCTTCCCCCCACAACAGCCGCCGCTCCCTGCCCGGGAGCGGCCCCTGTCGAGCTTATCCGTTCACGGCCTGCACAAGTGTTCTTCACAGTAAGGTCGTTGGAACATCACCGGATCATGTCGACCGTGGGGGGAGAGATACGGATGGTGCAGCACAGGGTGGGGTACGCGCCAGGGGTGTACGACCTGTTCCACGTGGGTCACCTCAACATCCTGCGGCACGCCCGCAGTCAGTGTGACTACCTGGTGGCGGGGGTCGTCTCGGACGAGATGGCCGCTCTCGCCAAGGGCCACACGCCCGTGATCCCGTTGCGCGAGCGCCTGGAGATCGTCCGCAGCGTGCGGTTCGTCGACGCCGCGTTCGTGGAGACCGTGCCGGACAAGGTCGAGACCTGGCAGCAGGTCCGGTTCGACGTGATCTTCAAGGGCGACGACTGGCGGGGCACGGAGAAGGGGAAGAAGCTGGAGCGCGACTTCGCCGAGGTCGGCGTGGAGGTCGTCTACTTCCCGTACACCGTGCACACGTCCAGCACCCAGCTGCGCCGGGCGCTGGACGTGCTCGTCAGCCGGGACGGAGCGCTGTCAGCTCCCTGAACCACTTGGCGAGGAAGGCCGCCAGGAAGAGCGTGTGGACCGCCGCGAGCGCGGCGTACCCGGCCAGGAAGGCGCCGGGTGCGCCGAGCAGCAGGAAGACCAGGCAGAACACCCCGTAGTCGGCGGGCAGCAGGGCGATCGCCCGCACCCGGGAGACCGGGGCGGCGGGAGCCGTCGCCGCCCGCCCGGCGGCCGCCGCCTTGCCGAGGTGTTCGCGCAGCAGCCCCGCGCAGAAGGTCACCACGGCGGCCAGCTGGAAGCCGAGCGGCAGCAGCAGCCAACCGTCCGAGGGCAGTTCCCCGAAGCGGTAGAAGGAGACCAGCACGGCGGCGTGGACCAGCAGCAGCTTGCCGCAGTCCACCACATGGTCCAGCCACTCCCCGGCGGGGCCGCCCCGGCCGGTGAGCCGGGCGAGCTGGCCGTCGGCCGAGTCGAAGGCGAAGCCGATCGCGAGGGCCGCGTAGACGACCAGCCCCAGCGTCCAGGACGGCTCGGCAAGCGCCACCGCCCCGATCGCGGAGTAGGTGAACAGGCCACTGATCAAGGTGACCTGATTGGGCGTCAGTCCCGCCCGGTAGGCGCCCGCTGCGAGCAACCGCCCGGCCGGGCGGTTCACGTACCGCGAGTAGAGCGAGACGCCCTTGGCGCTCTTCTGTGCGCCGCGCAGTTCGCGCAGCACGGTGCCCGTGCTTCCCATACGCCCCCCAGCGTCCGGCATTGCCCGCATCATGGCATGCGGACCCCGGGGGCGTGGGGCGATCGGCACAGCCGGAACAGTTCCGTGATCATCCCGGGGAAGGGCGGACGGACTACTTCCTCTTCCCGTCGGTGAGCTGCTCGTCCAGGTCGTCGAAGAGCAACTCCTCGTGCTGGACCTGTCCGGTGCGGTACGCGGAGCGGGCGACCAGATGCGAGGCGACCGGGCCGGTGAGCATCTGGAAGAAGCCGATGAGCGCGAGCGTGGCGAGGTCCATGCCGGTGCGCAGCCGCAGGGCGACCCCTGCCAGCACCAGGATCATGCCGAGGGTCTGAGGCTTGGTCGCGGCATGGCTGCGGGAGAGCACGTCGGGCAGCCGGAGCATGCCGATCACGCCGAGCAGGCAGATCGCCGCGCCGAGGAGGACCAGCACGGCACCGGCCGTGTCGAGGATCTGGAGCCAGGCGTTCACTGCGGGCCCTTCTCGGTCTCGTCGATGCCGGGGGCCGGGGCCGCGACGGCGGGCCTGTCCCGTACGGCGATGAAGCGGGCGATGCCCACGGAGCCGGTGAAGCCGAGGAAGGCCAGCACCATCATGATCGGGAAGTAGAACGCGTCCCGTGCGAAGGCGGACTTGGCGCCGAGCCCGGCGATGATCAGTGCGGCGATCACGTCCAGCGAGATGGCCCGGTCCAGCATGGAGGGCCCGCGCCAGACCCGGACCAGCAGCAGGAGGCCCGCCACCAGCACCAGGATGACGGCGGCCGTCAGCAGGATGCGGTCGGTCTGTTCGAGAACACTCACGGGGCGGGCCTTCCGGCGTCGGGCAGGAGCGGTGGCGGTGGTTCGGCGACGCGGGCGATCTCGTCGGGGGTGCCGAAGGCCCGCACGGTCAGCTCCTCCAGCCGCCAGACCTGGCGCCGGGCGGCGGCCAACTGCTCGGGCAGATCGGCGTCCAGGACATGCAGGAAGACGGTGGCGGTGGCCCGGCGCACCTCGATGACGGAGCCGCCCGGCACGTTGGAGACCGCTACGGCGACGGCGGCGAGCATCAGGTCGCTGCGGCAGCGCAGGGGGACGCCGATGACGGCGGCCCGGTGCGGCAGACCGACGAAGATCTGCCGGGTGACCTTCACTCCCGAGGTGTACATGTCGTAGAGCAGATAGCCGGCGAGCCGGATGATGCCCCAGGGGTGGAGCCGGAGCCCCAGGTCCACCGGAGGAAGCGGGAAGGCCAGGCAGACGGCGGTGGCGACGATGACGCCCGTGATGATGTTGGCCAGGTTGAAGGTGGACCAGAGCAGCACCCAGATGAGGGTGAGCCAGGCGATCAGCGGCAGGTCCAGCACCCGTCCGCGGCGGCCGACCGTGCAGCTCATCGGCGGCAGGTCGGCGTTGCGGTACGAGAACCGCAGGAAAGGGCTCACCGGCCCAGCACCTCCTCGACGTAGGGCGTGCGCTGCAGCAGTTCGACGGCCGAGCGGTCGGTGAAGGCGGTCAGCGGACCGGCCAGGACCGTGAAGGAGAGGCCCAGCGCGATGGTCGCGGCGGTGGCCGCCGTCATCGGCCAGGGCAGCCGGCTGGTGGTGGTGACGGACTTCTCCCGCGGCTTCGCCGCGAGGGGCCCGTCGGACAGGACCGGGCTCACGCCCTCGTCTCCGGTGCCGGGCAGGCCGTCGGGGCCCACGTCGGCGTCGTCGTCGCTGTCGTCCTCGGACTCCAGGACGGTGCCCGCCTCGGCCTGTCCGGGCGGGGCCGCCCGCCAGAACGCCAGGTTCCACACCTTGGCGGTGACGTACAGCGTCAGCAGGCTGGTGACCACCGACCCGGCGACCAGGATCCAGGCCCAGGCGGAGCCGTCCGCGACACCCGCGCGCATCAGCCCGAGCTTGCCGATGAAGCCGGAGAGCGGGGGGATGCCCGCGAGGTTCATGGCCGGGACGAAGAAGAGGAGCGCGAGCATCGGCGCGGCCCTGGCCAGTCCGCCGAGCCGGGTCAGCTCCGTGGTGCCGCCCCGGCGCTCGATGAGTCCCGCGACGAGGAACAGGGTGGTCTGCACGGTGATGTGGTGGACCACGTAGACGACGGCTCCGCCGTACGCCTCCCGGGTGGCGAGGCCGATCCCGAAGACCATGAAGCCGATGTGGCTGATCAGGGTGAAGGAGAGCAGCCGCTTCAGGTCGGTCTGGGCGACCGCACCGAGGATGCCGATGATCATCGAAGCCAGAGCGACGGCCATCAGGAGGTCACCGATCCGGTTGCCCGGGAAGAGCAGGGTCTCGGCCCGCACCATGCAGTAGACGCCGACCTTGGTGAGCAGCCCGGCGAAGACGGCGGTGACGGGCGCGGGCGCTGTCGGGTAGGAGTCGGGAAGCCAGGCGGCGAGCGGGAAGACCGCCGCCTTGATGGCGAAGACGGTGATCAGCATGGCCTGGATCAGGGTCTGCACCCCGACGGGGAGTCCGGGCAGCCCCTCCGCGAGCTGGGCGAAGTTGACGGTGCCCAGGGCCGCGTACGTCATCGCGATGGCGATGAGGAACAGCATCGAGGAGAACAGCGAGATGATCACGTAGGTGGAGCCCGCCCGCATACGGGGTCCGGTGCCGCCGAGGGTGAGCAGGACGAAGCTGGCCACCAGCATGATCTCGAAGCTGACGAAGAGGTTGACGAGATCGCCCGCGAGGAAGGTGCAGGAGACTCCGGCGACCAGGATCAGGTAGGCCGGGTGGAAGACGGCGAGCGGGGTCTCCCGGTCCCGCTCGGTCATGCCCTGGCCGAGGGAGTAGATCAGCACGCAGAGCGTGACGGCCGAGGAGACCGTGAGCATCAGCCCGGCGAGCCGGTCGGCGACCAGGGTGATGCCGAGCGGCGGGGCGAAGTCCCCGAGGTGGACGGAGAGAGGGCCCTGGCGGTCGGCGGCGATCATCAGGGCGATCGACAGCGCCAGCACGGCGGTGAGCACGGCGACGCTGATGAAGCGCTGGAAGCGCTGCATCCGGGTGCCGAAGGTGAGGCTGAGTCCCGTGGCGCAGAGCGGCAGGAGCACCGGCAGCGGGACGAGCGCGTTCATCCGGCGGCTCCTCTGTCGTCTCGGGGGTAGCGGTCGTCGGCCCTGGCGTCGCCGTCGCGCTCGTAGTCCTCGGGGTCGGCGCCGATGACGTCGTTCCAGAGGTCGCCCGACGCGTCGCGGCCACGGGCCTGGCGGGCGCGGTCGGCGCGGAGCCGGTCGCGGAGTCTGCGGCGCTCCTCCCGGTAGCGCTCGCGCTCGTCCGCGGTGGGTTCGGCGCCCGAGCGGAACTCCTCGCGGAGCTGGGCGCGCTCGCCGAGCACTTCGGCGCGGAGCACGATGCGCCGGTCCTCCAGGTCGTCGTGCACCTCGTCGGTGCCGGTGATCTGGTGGCTGCGGTAGGCCATGGCGAGCAGGAACGCGGTGGTGCCGAGGGTGATCACGATCGCGGTGAGCGCGATGGCCTGCGGCAGCGGGTCGGTGACCAGGTCCAGGTCGGCCCCGTAGAGCAGCGGGGCGGCGCCCGCCCTGCCCGCCGAGGCGATGATCAGCAGGTTGACCCCGTTGCTCAGGATCACGGCGCCGAGCAGGATGCGGGTCAGCGGCCGGGTGAGCATCAGGATGCCGCCCACCGCGCAGAGCACCACGGCGGTGGCGAGGAGCGAGGCGCTGACGGTCATCGGGGGACCCCTCCCGCCGCGGGACGGTCCGGGGCGTTGAGGGCTCCCGCGGCCCGTTCGATCTGCCGGTCGATCTTGGCCCCGAGGGCCCGGACGATGTCCAGGACGACGCCGAGCACCAGCAGGTAGACGCCGAAGTCGAAGAGGACCGGCGTACTCATGTGGAACGCGCCGAAGATCGGCAGGTGTCCGTGGTAGGTGAAGGCGTGCAGGACGGTGCCGTCGATCAGACCGAGCAGGCCGACGCCGGTGGAGATGAAGAGGCCGAGTCCGGTGAAGAGCCCGGGTTGCAGGGGCGCGGCCTGGGCCAGTTCGAAGCGGCCGCCCGCGAGATAGCGGGTGATGAGCGCGACCCCGGCGACCAGTCCGGCGACGAAGCCGCCGCCGGGCATGTTCTCGGCGCAGAACAGCAGGTAGACCGAGAGGATCAGGATCGGGTGGAAGAGGAGGCGGGCCACCACTTCGAAGACGATCGAGCGGTGCTCGGGGGCGAGGGTGGAGCCGGCCGCCAGCCAGCTGCGCTCGGGCGCCACGTCGTCGCCCCGCGGCAGCCGGATGGTGTGCTGGGCGGCGAGCGACCAGGCGGTGCGCCCCTTCAGCTCCTCCGGCGGCATCGGTCCGTCGCTGCGGCGGTGCAGGTAGATGAGGCTGGTGACGCCGATCGCGGCGGCGGCCAGCACCGCGGACTCTCCCATGGTGTCCCAGGCGCGCAGGTCCACCAGGATCGTGGCGACCACGTCCTTGTACCCGTGGGCCGCGACCTCCTCGACCATGGCGGCACCGGCGGGGTCCGCGGTCCGGGCGGCGGCGGCCACCCAGACGGCGACGCCGACGGTCGCCGCGGCGACGAGGGTCACCGGGATGCGGACCGCCCTCCGCCAGGGCGAGACGGTCTCCTCGAAGTGGACCGGCATCCGGCGCAGCACCAGGACGAAGACGACCATCGCGACGGTCTCGACGCAGAACTGGGTGAGCGCCAGGTCCGGCGCGCCCTGGACGACGAAGAGCAGGGCGGCCCCGTATCCGATCAGGCCGCTGAGGACGACCGCCTTCATGCGGCGCCGTACGGTCAGGCACATCAGAGCCGCGATGCAGGTGAGCACGGCCACGCCGCCCTGGAGCCAGTTGTCCCAGAGCCGGGGGGCGGGGGCGCCCTGCCACGGGGTGTCGGTGATCAGTACGGCGAGCTGGCCGGCGACCATCACCAGCAGCGTGGTCGCCAGGTAGACCGAGAGGGAACCACGCTGGATGAAGCCGGTGACCTGGAGGGCGAGCCGTTCCTGACCGAGCAGCAGATGGCCGAAGACGCTGTCGGCGGTGGGCCAGGCGACGCGGCGGGAGAGCTCGGCGACGGTGGTCCGGGCGAGGAAGAGGCCCACACCGGCTGCCCAGGCGACGGCGGACAGGAGCAGCGCGAGGCCGAACCCGTGCCAGAGGGCCAGGTGGTAGGGGTTCTCGGTGGCCGGGTAGGTGTCGGCGTACGCGGAGAGCAGCCGGTCGGTCAGGCCGACGGCGGGGCCGAGGACCAGGCCGAGGGCGGCGAGCAGGGCGGGCGGGGCGAGGAAGGCCCAGCCGACGCGGTGCACGGGGGTGTCGGGGACGCCGGGCTTGCGGGCGAAGGCGCCCCAGACGAAGCGCAGGGTGTACGCGGTGGTCAGCGCCGAGCCCACGACGACGACCGCCAGCGCCCACCGCTCGGCGGTGGAGCCGTGCAGCAGCGCCTCGAACGCGGCTTCCTTGGCGGCGAAGCCGAGGAGTGGCGTCAGGGCGGCCATGGAGGCGGAGGCGAGGCCGGCGACCCCCGCGACGTACGGCAGGGAACGGCCGACTCCGGAGAGCCGGCGCAGGTCGCGGGTGCCGGTGGCGTGGTCGACGATGCCGGTGACGAGGAAGAGCGGGGCCTTGAAGAGGGCGTGGCCGAGGATCATCGCGACGGCGGCGAGGGCGGCGTTCCGGTTGCCGGTGCCGGCGAGCAGGGTGAGGAAGCCGAGCTGGCCGACGGTCCCGTAGGCCAGGACCAGCTTGAGGTCGTTGAGGCGCAGGGCGCGCCAGCTGCCGAGCAGCATGGTGGCGCCGCCGAGCACCAGGACGACGGGCTTCCACACGGGCACGTCGGCGAAGGCCGGGGAGAGCCGGGCGACCAGGTAGACACCGGCCTTCACCATCGCTGCGGCGTGCAGATAGGCGCTGACCGGGCTGGGGGCGGCCATGGCGTTCGGCAGCCACATGGAGAACGGCCAGATCGCGGACTTCGACAGGGCGCCGCTCAGGATCAGGACGAGGGCGACGGAGAGGGCGAGGGTCGTCTCCGGAGGGTCGGCCACGATCGCGGAGATCCGGTACGTACCGGCGGCGTGACCGACGATCAGGAAGCCGACCAGCATGGCGAGGCCGCCGAGCGTGGTGACCGTCAGGGCCTGGAGGGCCGAGCGGCGGCTGTGGCGGTGTTCGCTGCTGTGGCCGATCAGCAGATAGGAGAAGACCGTGGTCAGCTCCCAGAACACATAGAGCGTGATCAGGTCGTCCGCGAGGACCAGGGCGAGCATCGCGCCCGCGAAGGCCAGCAGGTTCCCGGCGAACCGGGCCAGTTGCGGCGTGTCGTCGCGGAAGTAGGAGGCGCAGTAGACGAGGACGAGCGCGCCGACCCCGGTGGCCAGCAGCACCATCAGCTCGGAGAGCGCGTCCAGACGGAGGTCGAGCCCGACCTGGTAGTCCGGGATCCACTGCCAGGACCAGGTGACCGCGTCGCCGGAGGCGGTGGTGTTCCACTGTGTCAGCGCCCAGCCCGCGGCGGCCGCCGGGGGCAGGGCGAGCACGACGAAGGCGCGCCGGCCCAGCCGGTGCACCAGGGGGCCCGCGCAGGCCGCCAGCGCGAAATGGAAGAGGACGAGCGCGATCACAGGGCGGTGTGCGGGTCGGGCTGGGAGACGGGGACAATCCGGATGGAGGGCACCGAATAGAGATATATCGCGCCACCGGATTCACCGGACCGGCACGCCGCGCACGATCCGTCCCGCCTGGGCCGGGGGCGGCTTCGAAGCGCCGTCGGCCGGGGCACGGGGGCCGCCGCCGGTGGAGTTGTTCTTTGTGGTGCCGTGCCCGGCGAGCCTGACGCGGTCTTCTTGGCGGCCTCTTTACGGGATGGTTGCTTCGGCGTCTCCGGGGTCGGGAGGAAACGGGGCGCGACCGGGCTCGCACGCCGGGGCGGCTCGACCCCTCAGGGCAGGACGGCGATCCCGTCGATCTCGACCACCGCCTGTTCGTCCCAGAGCCGGGCCACCCCGATGACCGCCATGGCCGGGTAGTCGCGCCCCGCGAGCCTGCGCCAGATCCGGCCCAGTTCGGGGGCGTGGGAGCGGTAGTCGGCCACATCGGTGGCGTAGACGGTGACGCGGGCCAGGTCGGCGGGGGCGCCGCCCGCCGCGTGCAGGGCGGTGAGCAGATTGGTGAGCGCGGTGGCGAACTGTTCGGGCAGGGTCGCGCCGACGACCTTGCCCTCCGTGTCGAGGGCGGTCTGCCCGGCCAGGAAGACCAGATGGCCCCCGGTGGCGACGACGGCGTGCGAGAAGCCGGTGGGCGGGGAGAGTTCGGCCGGGTTGATCCGGTGGGACGGGCTCATGGGGTCGGCTCCTGGGTACGGGGGGTGGTGGCGGCCTCCTGGGCTGCGGGCTCCCGGACGTCCGCCTGCCGGGGCGCCGGCTGCCGGGCGTCGGCCTGCTGAGCTGCCGTCGCGTACAGCTCCTTGGCGATGATGGCGCGCTGCACCTCGCTGGCGCCCTCGTAGATCCGGGGTGCGCGGACCTCGCGGTAGAGGTGTTCGAGCAGATTGCCGCGGCGCAGGGCCCGGGCGCCGTGCAGCTGGACGGCGGTGTCGACGACGTGCTGCGCGGTCTCGGTGGCGTACAGCTTGGCCATCGCGGCACGGCGCGGCACCCCGCTCTCCCCCGCGTCGTACGCCGCTGCCGCTGCGAACACCAGGAGGCGGGCGGCCTCGGTGCGGGTGGCCATCTCGGCCACCTGGTGCGAGACGGCCTGGAGATCGCTCAGGGTGCCGCCGAACGCGGTGCGGTGGGCCGTGTGGGCGATGGCGGCGTCCAGGGCGGCGCGGGCCATCCCGACGGCGAAGGCGCCGACGCTGGGGCGGAAGAGGTTGAGGGTGTCCATCGCGACCCGGAAGCCCCGGTCGGGCTCCCCGAGGACGTCGTCGGCCGTGACCGGTACGCCGTCGAACTCCAGGGTGCCGATGGGGTGCGGGGAGAGCATGTCGAGGGCCTGGCCGGTGAGTCCGGGGCGGTCGGCGGGGACCAGGAAGGCGGTGATCCCGCGCGATCCGGCACCGGGGGTGGTGCGGGCGAAGACGGTGGCGAAGTCGGCCTCGGGCGCGTTGGAGATCCAGCACTTCTCACCGGTGAGCCGCCAGCCGCCGGGGGTGGGGTCGGCGGCCAGGGCGAGGGCTCCGGCGTCGGACCCCGCGCCCGGCTCGCTCAGGGCGAAGGCGGCGACGGCCCGGCCCTCCCGGACGCCGGGGAGCCAGCGCTCGCGCTGGGCCGGGGAGCCCGACCGGACGATCGGGGTGGCGCCGAGCCCCTGGAGGGCGAGCGCGGTCTCGGCCTCGGTGCAGCCCCGGGCCAGCGACTCCCGCAGCAGGCACAGGTCCAGCGCGCCGGAGCCGAACATCCGCTCCAGCAGGCCCAGCTCACCGAGGGCGGCCAGCAGCGGGCGGTTGACGCGTCCGGGCTCCCCCTTCTCCGCCAGCGGTCGGAGCCGCTCCTCGGCGAGGGTGCGCAGCTCCTCGCACCAGGCGGTCTGTTCCGGTTCGAGGGAGAA
Source organism: Streptomyces sp. NPDC043746 (assembly GCF_056436485.1). NCBI lineage: Bacteria > Bacillati > Actinomycetota > Actinomycetes > Kitasatosporales > Streptomycetaceae > Streptomyces > Streptomyces sp. NPDC043746. The sequence continues at coordinate 50,784 of NZ_JBWKCM010000019.1, forward strand.
TGCCGTCATGGCGGCGCCTCTCTTGTCGCTTCTCTGGTCATTTCGCGTCTGCGTCTTGTCGCGTCCCAGTCTTGCCGCGGAACCGTCTTATCGCGGACCGTTGACTACCGTCACCCAAACGATACGCTCCAGAAGCGACAAGGGGGCGATCCTTCATGGAGCCGAATTCCTCGAGCACGCCGAACACGCCCACTGCCGCCGCCGACGCGTCCGTACGCGTCCCCGGCGCGCACACCGACACGTTCACGCGCGACCATCTGCCACCGCGGGACCAGTGGCCGCGGCTCCTCCTCGGACCGCCCGCGCCGCAGTACCCCGATCGGCTCAACTGCGGCCACGAACTGCTCGACCGCACGATCGAGGAGCGGGGGCCCGACCGCCCCGCACTGCGCTCGGGCGACGGCGGCGTCTGGAGCTACGGCGAGCTGCGGGAGACCGTGGACCGCATCGCGCACGTCCTGACCGGTGATCTGGGCGTGGTGCCCGGCAACCGGGTGCTGCTGCGCGGACCCACCACACCGTGGCTGGCCGCCTGCTGGCTCGCCGTCATGAAGGCGGGCGCGGTCGCCGTGACCGTCCTGGCGCAGGCCCGGGCAGGCGAGCTGGCCACCATCTGCTCCCTCGCCCGGGTGAGCCACGCGCTGTGCGACGCGCGGTCGGCCGCGGATCTGGCCGAGGCGGATGTGAAGGGGCTGCGCACCACCCTGTACGGCGGCGAGGACCCCGACGACCTGACCCGACTGGCCGCCGCGCACGTCGGCTCCGGCCCGTACCGGGCGGTCGACACGGCCGCCGACGAGGTCGCGCTGATCGCCTTCACCTCGGGGACCACCGGGCGGCCCAAGGGCTGTATGCACCTGCACCGGGACCTGCTGGCCGTCGCGGACACCTTCTCCCGCGAGATCCTGCGGCCCGTCCCCGACGACGTGTTCGCGGGCAGCCCGCCGCTCGGCTTCACCTTCGGCCTCGGCGGGCTGCTGGTCTTCCCGCTGCGGGCCGGGGCCTCGACGCTGCTGCTGGAGCAGGCCGGGCCGCGGCAGCTGCTGCCCGCCCTGGCACGCCACCGGGTCTCGGTCCTCTTCACCGCGCCGACCGCCTACCGCACGATGCTCGGGGAGCTGGACGGCCACGACCTCTCCGCGCTGCGCCGCTGCGTCTCGGCCGGGGAGAACCTGCCCGCCGCCACCTGGCACGCCTGGCGGGAGGCGACCGGGCTGCGCATCATCAACGGCATCGGCGCCACCGAGCTGCTGCACATCTTCATCTCCGCCGCCGACGACGCCATCCGCCCCGGCACCGTGGGCGTCCCCGTGCCGGGCTGGCAGGCCAAGGTGGTCGACCAGCACGGCGAGGAGCTGCCCGACGGCGAACCGGGGCTGCTCGCCGTCCGCGGCCCGGTCGGCTGCCGCTATCTCTCCGACCCCCGCCAGACGGAGTACGTCCGGCACGGCTGGAATCTGACGGGCGACACCTTCGTCCGCGAACCGGACGGCTACTTCCGTTACGTGGCCCGCGCCGACGACATGATCATCTCGTCGGGCTACAACATCGCGGGCCCCGAGGTGGAGGACGCCCTGCTGTGCCACCCGGAGGTCGCGGAGGCGGCGGTGGTCGGCCGGTCGGACGAACTCCGCGGGGAGATCGTGGTGGCGCACGTGGTGCTGACGGAGGACTCGGAGCAGACGGCGGACTCGCTGCGCGCCCATATGAAGGCCAACCTGGCCCCGCACAAATGCCCGCGCGTCTTCGCCTTCGAGCAGTCGCTGCCGCGCACCGCGACCGGCAAACTCCAGCGCTTCCTGCTCAGGAAGGACACACCCTAGAGTGATCACGTGGCCGAGCTGCGCACCCCCCGTTCCCTGATCGTCACGCTCTACGGCGCCTACGGTCGACCCTCCGACCACGCCCCCTTCCCGGTGTCGGAGCTGATCCGGCTGCTCCACGCCGTCGGCGTCGACGCGCCCTCCGTACGCTCGTGCGTCTCGCGGCTGAAGCGGCGCGGGCTGCTGGTGGCGGCGCGGGCGGCGGACGGGTCGGCGGGGTACGCCCTGTCGCCGGACGCCCGCCAGCTGCTCGACGACGGGGACGGGCGGATCTACGACCGCCCGGCGCACCGGCTGGCCGACGGATGGGTGCTGGCGGTCTTCTCGGTGCCCGAGGCCGAGCGGAGCAAGCGCCATCTGCTGCGCTCCCGGCTGGCCCGGCTCGGCTTCGGCACGGCGGCCCCCGGGGTGTGGATCGCCCCGGCCGGGCTTTACGAGGAGACCCGGCACACCCTGGAGCGGCTCGAACTGGCCCCTTACGTCGACCTGTTCCGCGGCGTCCACCTGGGCTTCACCGCGACCCGGGAGTCGGTGGCGCGCTGGTGGGACCTGGAGGCGGTGGCCCGACTCCACCGGGACTTCCTGGAGTTGCACGAGCCGGTGCTGAGGGAGTGGGAGGCGGCTCCCGCCACCGAGGAGGGCCCGCGCCCGCAGGACGCCTACCGGGACTATCTGCTGGCCCTGGACTCCTGGCGCCAACTCCCCTATGCCGACCCGGGCTTGCCGCAGGAGCTGCTGCCTCAGGGGTGGCCGGGCGGGCGCTCGGCGGAGGTGTTCGGCAAGCTGCACGAGCGGCTGCGGGACGCCGGGGAGCGGTTCGTCAGGGGCTGATGCTGCCGCGGCACGAGCGGGCCTCGATCTCGGCGGCGCTCGGCTTGTGGCTGCTGATCCAGCCCGGATCCGCCTTGATGAGTGCGGGCAGGGAGGTCTCCACGTCCCTGATCCAACCGCTGGTCCCGACATGCCTCTTCAGCCAGGACGCGAGCCTGCGGCAGTCCTCGGCGTGCCCCTTGGGCAGCCCGATGCCGTAGTGCTGGGGGGCTCCTATCGTGACGTCAGGCACCACGCGCAGGCCCTCCTTCTCGTGCTGGCGCGCGAAGCCGTAGAGGATGGCCTGGTCGGTGGAGACCGCCTGCACCTGGCCGTCCACCAGCTGGTCGATACAGTCGGAGGCATCGGTCAGCACGACGGGATCGGAGCCGCTGCTCTCCCTGATGCCGTCCAGCGCCTCGACCGACGTGGTCCCCTGCCAGGTGCAGATCCGGCTGCCGCGCAGATCGCTCAGCCGCTCGACACCGGCGCTCTCCGGGCCGACGAGAAAGCCCTGGCGGGTCTTGAAGTACGGGCCGACGAAGTCGATCGCCTCCATCCGCTCGGCGGTGATCGAGAACGAGGCGATGGTCATGTCCGCCTTGCGCTGAAGGAGTTGGGTGATCCGGTCCCCCGAGGAGACGTCGACGGGCTCGCTGAAGGGGACGTCGATCTCCTCCTCGATGTGCTGGAGCATGATGAAGTCGAGCCCGGAGCGGTCGTAGTTCGAGGAGTACGACAGGCCGGGCAGGTCGTTGTGCATCGCGACCGTCACCCGTTTCACGCCGAGGAACTCCCGTTCCTCCTGCGGGGAGGAACAGGCCGCGGAGGCCACCAGCAGGCCCAGCGCGGCAAGGCCTGCGGCCAGTCGGCCGGTCCCGGGCCGCGCCGGGCGCCTTCTCTCTCGGGTGGAAGCCACGGTGTCCTCTCAGTCGTGCAGTACGGCGTGGGCGACGGACAGGTTCATCCAGCACCCTTCGTCGGTCCGCAGGGTGATCTCCACGTCGATCGGGCCCCGGAGCCCGCCGAGGGGGAAGCCGATCGTCTGTCCGCCGCGCACATCCTCCACGCGCGTGCTCGCGACCCCGCGGAGCTGGGCGGAGTAGCGGGTCTCCGGTGCGCAGAACTGGGCGGCCCGGTCGGCGTCCCGGACGGTGAGGGTCAGCCGCAGCCGTGCACGGTCGGCCGGGCTGTCGACCACGAGGCCCACCGTGGAGCCGTCGGTGAACGGGCCACCGCCGATCCGGCTGCGCCCGGTGACGTCCAGCTCACCGTGGTCCGCCAGATGGTCCATGCCCACCACCGCGGACAGCGAGCCGATCAGGGCCGTCGCCGACATCAGGACGCGCCAGTGGGGTCGGCCTCTGCGCACCGGCAGGACCAGCCGGAGGAGCACCAGGGCCACCGAGAGGCCGAGCGCGACGTGGACCCAGAGGAACTGGCGCGCGGGCCCGGCCGGGGCGGTGACCAGGGCGACGGCGGCGAGCGTCACCACCAGCAGGAAGGGGGGCCAGTTCCAGACGCTCCAGCGCCGGGCCCGGTCCGTGAGGTCGACGAAGTCCCCGACGAGGACGCTCAGGAAGAGTTTGCCGACGAAGCCGATCGCCGGGGAGTTGGGTCCATGGGTGACGGTGTCGCCCCGGGGCGGCGGTTGGGCCGTCAAGCCGTTCCGCCGTCCGGTCCGCCGTTGAAGGTGAAGGTCGCCGTGTGCACGGTGCCGATCGCCGGGGAGTTGGGCCCGTGGGTGGTCACCTGGATCCGGTCACCCGCCCGGTGTTCGCTGTGGACGACACCGATGGAGTGGACCAGGGAGCCCGCACTCAGGTCACCGCCGTCGGCCAGCCATCTCCCGATCGCGCTCTCCAACATCTCCCGCTCGCGCAGCGGCAGCCCTTCGATGGCCGTGGCCGCGTCGGCATCGTCCCCCGTGAGGGGCGGGTCCTCGCTCCCCCGGTGGAGCACCGCGCCGAGCAGTCTGCGCCCCCGCTCCACCGCGCTGTCCGCCAGAGCCTGTCGCGCGGAGTCGACGACGGCCCCGGCGAACGAGGTCGCGGCGGCGCTGACGAACGGTGCGATGACTGCGGCGGCAGCCAGCAGTTCGGACATCTGCCCTCCCCCGAGTAGAGGGTCAATTTTACTCGGTTTCCCTTGCGGAGAAAGGGAGTTGGCTAGGGCGGGTCCGGCGGGTCGCCCCACCGTTCGCGGTTTGCCTCGTCCTTGCCTTCATCCATCAGCAGCTCTTGCACACCCAGAAGCCGGATGATCTGCTCAACCGTCTTGGACGGGTGGACCACCAGGAGACGACTACCCGCTTCCCGGCAGTGCCTGTGATGCGCCAGCAGTAAGTTGACGCCGGATGAGCCGATGAAAGTGACGTCGGCGGGATTCATCTCCACCCTGCGCGGCCACAGGGGCAGCGGCAACGCTTTCAACGACGGCGCGGTTTCCATGTCGAAGTCCGCACGCATTCTCAGAACGGGCAGCGGGCGCGCGCCTCCTTGCTGAGGGACGGACGGCTGTTCAGCACCCGCGAGACCGTGGCGACGGAGACCCCCGCCGGGGTCGCGACATCTTTGGTGCTCGCCATGTCCGGACCACCTCCTTGTGGTTTCCGTACACCTCGAAACCAGAGGGTGGACCGCTCCTGCACGGCTCCATGGAATCGATCGCGCGGCGGAAGGCAAGACTCCGCTCCCTGTCCGAGACCGGATCGTGACGCGAGGGCCCGCGAAGGCCGCCCGTCTACCCCTGTCCCGGAGCGGGCACTCCCTCACCGTCGAGGCGTGATCGGCGATCTGTCACGCGCGGCCGGGTACGGCTCCCACCGCCTCAGCGGGCGCCCCTGACGCTCGCCCCCGGCGGTCCCGTCGCGGTCGGCGACACCGGACGCTCCCGACCTGAACACGAGTCCGCTCAGCGCGTGCTCACCCGGAACGTGCTCAGTACGGCCTTGTGGTCGGTCGGCCAGGTCCACGTGGGCCTCCAGAACGGGTCCCTGCCTGATTCCTCCACCCGCCGATTGCGCACGATGGTGCTGGACGGCCCGACGATCACACTGTCGAGGAGCTGGATCCGGCGGTCCGGGTGGTAGAAGACGAAGTCGATCCGGTCCCGCTCGTCCGCTTTCGGCGCCCAGGTGAGCTCACCGACGTCGGCACCCGGGTTGTCGCTCGGCCAGGTGAAGCCCGGGGTACGCACGGGGTCGGGGTGGACCGCGCGGTAGCTGTCGCGGAACCCCGCGTCCTCGATGGCCTTCGTCGTCGACCACGCGACGACGGTGCCATGGTGGTCGAACAGGTTCCGGGTCCGGTGGTTCCAATCGCGGTGCGAGGGCTCGTTGAAGTCACCGGCCAGCAGCGCGAGCCGCCCCTTGGCGCGTTCTTCTGCGGCGTCCGCGAGCACCGTCCTCGTCACCGCTGTGCGCCCCGAAGCCTCGTTGAGCCGTTCTATCAGGCCGACATCGGTGATCGGACCGGTCGGAATCTCGTTCCAGCCGTACTCGGAGGTCTCAAGGGGCGCCGGAGTGCCGCCGCCGTATCCGCGCGGGAGGTAGTTGACGTAGTAGCGGTACTCCAGATGACCGGAGTAGGCCGCGACCTCGACGCCGTCGACCGAGACGACCGCCTTCGACCAGGAGGGGAAGGACGCGTACTCGATGATCGGGTAGCGCGAGATCACCCCGGGGTCCGTCGGATTCCTGTTGTCGAAGTACGTCAACCCGCGCGCGGCGAGATCAGCCAGGAGGTGGGCCACCCGTTCCGGGTTGGACTCGCTGAGCATCACCACGTCGGGCTCCACGGCGGCGACGGTGTCGGCGATCCCCGCCCGGCCCCCCGGCACCCGGCTGCCGCCGAGCCAGATGTTGAACTGCATGACCTTGAGCGTTCGGTTCGCGGGAGGGCGGCGGCCGTGGACATCCCGCGGCCTGGCCTCGGCCGCGCCCGTTCCCAGCACTCCGGCTCCGACGGTCGCGCCGACCATCCCGAGCAGCTCACGACGCTTGACCATCCATGACCTCCAGTAGTTGCCGTCCATCCGCGGCACGAGCAGGACCGATCGTCCCTGGCGTTCATGCATCCCGGATGAACCCGGCGACAACTCCTGGTTGTCGGGGGTCGACAGAGCCTGGCACCGCGCTCGGCGGTCGGTTGAGCGAAGGAGCCCCGAGGCCGGCTCACCGGTCCGCCAGACGTGACTCGAGGCTGTCGAGGATGAGGCCGAGGCCGTAGTCGAACTCGTCGGCATAGGAGTAGTCCCGCCGCACGACGTGCTCGGTGACCAGCTCGGCCAGGTGCGGGTAGGCGTCAGGAGGCAGCTGGTCCTGGAGCTCGCCGACGAACTCCCCGGCCCCGGCGCCGGCGTCGAAGGGCAGGTTGAGCTCGGTCAGCACGAAGCCGTGGACGTAGGCGTCGATGGCGGAGAAGGCGTGTGCCGCGAGCGCGACCGAGAAGCCGTTGCCACGCAGACAGCCGAGCACGGCGTCATGATGCCGAAGCAGGGCCGGGCCGGGGACGCGGCGCGATTCGATGAGGCCGAGGGCCCATGGGTGCCGCGACAGGGTGGCGCGGGCCGATGCCGCACGGTCGGCCATCGCCGGGCGCCAGGGCTGATGGGGTTCCGGCAGCGCGATCCCTGTGAAGATCCAGTTCGCCAGGGCGTCCAGCAGCGCGTCCTTGCCCGCGAGGTGATGGTAGAGCGACATCGCCTCGACGCCGAGTTCCTTGCCGACGTTGCGCATACTCACTTGGGCGAGGCCACCCCGGTCGGCGACCTGGACCGCACCCTCGATGATGCGGTCGTGACTGAGGGCAGAGCGCCGCGGCATGACAGGGCCTCTCGGATCAGGCTTGCTTCCTTACGCTCGTAAGGTTACCGTCCCCCGTAGGCTTACACCCGTAAGGAGAGGTCATGCAGGCAGCAGTCATCGATCGGTACGGCTCGCCCGATGTCGTGCGCATCGGGGAGGTTCCGCGGCCCGCGCCACGTGCAGGCGAGGTGCTGGTGCGCGTGAGAGCGGTGGCGGTCACCTCGGGCGACTCGCGTATCCGCGGTGCCCGGTTCCCCGCCGGCTTCGGGTTGCTCGCGCGGCTGGCGTTCGGCGTGTTCCGCCCCCGGCGGACGATCCTCGGCAGTGCCTTCTCGGGGGAGGTCACGGCAGTCGGCGAGCGCGTCCACGACGTGGCGCCGGGTGACGAGGTGTGCGGTATGACCGGGGCGAAACTGGGCGCACACGCCGAGTACGTCGTGGCCTCGGCGAAGAAGCTCGCGCGGAAGCCGTCCACGGTGAGTCACGAGGACGCGGCCGGGGTGCTGTTCGGAGGCTCGACAGCGCTGCACTTCCTCCGGGACAAGGCTTCGGTGAGCCCCGGCATGTCGGTGTGCGTCAACGGCGCGTCGGGCGCGATCGGCACGAATGCCGTCCAGCTGGCGAAGCACTTCGGCGCAACCGTCACCGGTGTGACCAGCACGGCGAACGCCGACCTGGTGACCGACCTGGGAGCGTCCCAGGTCATCGACTACAGAAAAGACGAACTGGCGGAGGTCGCCGACCGGTTCGACGTGGTGCTGGACGCGGTCGGCAACCTCTCGATCACGTCGGGTCGGCGCCTGCTGCGCCCCGGAGGAGTGTTGCTGCTGGCCGTCGCGGGCCTGGGCGACACGGTCCGCGCCCGCGGCGACGCCGTCGCGGGCCCCGCGCCCGAACGGGCCGAGGACTTCGACTTCCTTCTGCGGCTGGCTGCCGATGGCGCGCTCCGTGTCGTGATCGACCAGGTCTACGATCTGCGCGACATCGCTGCGGCGCATCGCCGGGTCGACAGCGGCCGCAAGATCGGCAACATCGTCGTACGCATGTAGCCCCTCCACATGTACGTCGCCCACTGCGACCGGTGCGGCATCCCTGTCCGGCGCACCCCGGCCGTCACCGTCCCTCCGTCGACACCGGCAACGCCGCCCCGCGCCACTTCGCGGACACGGCGGACCGTGTCGGCCTCGTCGCCGGACTCCGGGTCACACCGGCGGCCCGCCGGCGACAGAAGGACGGCGCTGCCGCAGTTCGCTGAAACGTTCGGTCTCCCGGGTACGCCGGGCGACGATGATGGTGTCGTCCGCCTCCACGACGGTCTCGGGGTGGCGTAGGTGAAGCCCTCGCCGGGGCGTTTGATGGCGACGACCGTGATGCCGTAGCGGGAGCGGACGGCGCTGTTGGAGAGGGGCAACCCGATGATGTCGGCGGGCGGGTTGGTCTTGACCATGGCGAAGTCGTCCTCGAACTCGATGTGGTCCAGCATGCGGCCCCGTACGAGGTGGGCGACGCGCTGCCCCATGTCGCGCTCGGGATAGACGACGCGGTGGAAACCGAGCTGCGTGAGAATCCGGCCGTGTGCCTCGCTGATGGCCTTTGCCCCCCAGTTGGCCGACCGGAAGGCCGGCGAAGAAATCAGGTTCGCCGTACCGAGGGGCGACTACGAAGAACCCGAGTTCGTCGTCACCATCGACTGACAGCGAAGCCGATCGCACACCGCTCATGCCCTGAGCATCCGGGCCGTGAGGGTGTTCACCAGCTGTCGCGACCTCGAAGACGGTAGACACCAAGCTCAACCCCTGCCGCCCGTACTCTGTGGCCACTCCAGGGAGTAACCAGAGAGACGGGCGGACTTGCTCGTCGTCTTGAACCGGCGACAGCATCGGGCATCCGCGAGGAAGGCCATGAGATGGACGTGCTCGTGCTAGGGGCTTTCCGGCATCGCCACCCAGGTGATCAGGGCGAGCCACGCCGCTGCAGGCGCCCGCAGCGTGCTGATGGGCCCGGCAGGAGGTCGAGTCCACGCTGACCATGCTCCAGTCGATCCGGCCTCCGCGTCAGCATCGGCCTGGACGGCTCGTAGGATCCGGTCCCACGTGCCGTCCGCCGACCAGCGCCGGTGGCGGTCGTGCCCTGTCTTCCACTTCCCGAACCGTGCTGGCAGATCACGCCACTCAGCCACCGGTCCGCTGCCGGAAGAGGATGCCATTGATCACCCTGCGATGGCTCTTCCCACGACCGCCACGTCCCACGTTCTTCGGCAAGTGCGGCTCGGGCCGAGCCCACTCCCGATCCGACAGATCACCCCGCCCCACACCAGCCGGAACGATGCAACCGCCAACCTGGTTACACGACCCATCGGACAGGGCCTAGCCCCCGGGCGATCACTCCAGGGTGAGCCGGGGCTTGGGGGCGTCCGTGCGGCCGGTGGGCGGGGTGCGGCTGCCGGCGCCGTACGGGAGGGGCCAGGGGGCGCCCGGGCCGGTGTAGCCCTGTTCGGCCGCAGCGTGGAGGGTCCAGTGGGGGTCGTAGAGGTGCGGGCGGGCCAGCGCGCAGAGGTCGGCGCGGCCCGCGAGGAGCAGGGAGTTGACGTCGTCCCAGGAGGAGATGGCGCCGACCGCGATGACCGGGACGTCGACGGTGTTGCGGATCCGGTCGGCGTACGGGGTCTGGTAGGAGCGGCCGTACTCGGGGCGCTCCTCGGGCACCACCTGGCCGGTGGAGACGTCGATGGCGTCGGCCCCGTGGGCGGCGAAGGCGCGGGCGATCTCCACGGCGTCGGCCGCGTCCGTGCCGCCCTCGGCCCAGTCGGTGGCGGAGATCCGGACGGTCATCGGCCTTTCGGCGGGCCAGGCCTCACGGACGGCGTCGAAGACTTCGAGGGGGTAGCGGAGCCGGTTCTCCAGGGGGCCGCCGTAGGCGTCGGTGCGGTGGTTGGTGAGTGGGGAGAGGAAGCCGGAGAGCAAGTAACCGTGGGCGCAGTGGAGTTCGAGCAGGTCGAACCCGGCGGTGGCCGCCCGGCGGGCCGCCTGGACGAACTGGTCGCGGATGGCGGCGAGCCCGGCCGTGTCCAGCTCGCGCGGGACCTGGTTGACGCCCGGCCGGTACGGAAGCGGGGAGGCGGCCGAGACGGGCCAGTTGCCGGTCTCCAAGGGCTGGTCGATGCCTTCCCACATCAGCTTGGTGGAGCCCTTGCGGCCGGAGTGGCCGAGCTGGACGCCGATGGCCGCGCCGGGGGCGGAGGTGTGGACGAAGTCGGTGATCCGCCGCCAGGCGGTGCCCTGTTCGTCGGCCCACAGGCCCGTGCAGCCGGGGGTGATGCGACCCTCGGGGCTGACGCAGACCATCTCGGTCATGGTGAGTCCGGCACCGCCGAGGGCGCGGGCACCGAGGTGGACGAGGTGGAAGTCGCCGGGGAGCCCGTCGGTGGCCGAGTACATGTCCATGGGTGAGACGACGACCCGGTTGCGCAGCTCCAGGCCGCGCAGCCGGAGGGGGGTGAACATCGGCGGGGTGCCGGGCGGGCAGCCGAACTCCTCCTCCACGGCGGCCGCGAACGCGGCGTCGCGCAGCCTCAGGTTGTCGTGGGTGACCCGGCGGCTGCGGGTGAGGAGGTTGAAGGCGAAGCGGCGGGGCGGCTGGTCGACATAGCCGGCCAGCTCCTCGAACCAGCGCAGACTGGCCGCCGCCGCCCGCTGGGTGGAGGCGACGACCGGGCGGCGCTCGGCCTCGTACGCCGTCAACGCGGCGGGCAGGTCCGGCTGTTCCTCGATGCAGGCGGCGAGCGCGAGGGCGTCCTCGACGGCGAGTTTGGTGCCGGATCCGATGGAGAAGTGCGCGGTGTGGGCGGCGTCCCCGATGAGGACCGTGTTCCCGTGCGACCAGCGGGAGTTGGTGACCGTACGGAAGGCGATCCAGCTGGACCTGTTGGAGCGCAGGGGCCTGCCGCCCAGGGCCTCGGTGAAGAACTTGGCGCAGCGGGCGGTGGATTCGGCCGGGTCGCAGCGGTCGAGCCCGGCGGCCCGCCACACCTCCTCGCGCATCTCGACGATGACGGTGGAGGCGTCGGCGGCGTACGGGTAGCCGTGCAACTGCATCACGCCGTAGGGAGTTTCGGCGATCTCGAAGCGGAAGGCGTCGAGGGCGAAGTCGGCGGCCAGCCAGGTGTAGCGGTTGCGGTGTTCGGTGAGGGAGGGGCCGAAGACGTCGGCGTGTGCCCGGCGGGTCGCGCTGTTGACCCCGTCGGCGGCGATGACCAGGTCGTGGTCGGCGGCCAGCTCGGCGGCGGGCGGGGCCTCGGCGCGGAAGCGGAGGTCGACGCCGAGGGCGGTGCAGCGCTCGTGCAGGATCTCCAGCAGCCGTCGGCGGCCGAGCGCCGCGAAGCCGTGGCCGCCGGAGGTGTGGGTGTGGGAGCGGTGGACGATGTCGATGGTGTCCCAGCGGACGAACTCACGGCTGAGGGCGCGGTAGACCTCGGGGTCGGCGTGTTCGATGCCGCCGAGGGTCTCGTCGGAGAGGACGACGCCGAAGCCGAAGGTGTCGTCGGGGGCGTTGCGCTCGTAGACGGTGATCGTGCGGGCCGGGCCGAGCCGCTTGAGGAGGGCGGCGGCGTAGAGTCCGCCGGGTCCGCCGCCGATGACCGCGATGCGCCGCACGGACGGTCCGCTGCCCGCCACGGCTACCTTCCCCGCCACTTCGGGGGCCGCTTCTCGGTGAAGGCGGCGTGGAACTCGGCGTAGTCCTCGCCGTGCATGAGGAGGGCCTGGGTGTTGGCGTCCAGCTCGACGGAGGCGGCGAGCGGCATGTCCAGTTCGGCGGTGAGCAGCGCCTTGGTCTGGGCGAGGGCGAGCGCGGGGCCGTCCGCGAGGCGGCGGGCCAGCTCGGCGGCGCGGGCGTCGGCCTGGCCTTCCTCGGTCAGCTCGCTGATCAGCCCGATGCGCTCGGCCTCGGGGGCCCGCACGGCGTCCCCGAGCATCAGCAGCCGGGTGGCGTGGCCGAGGCCGACGACCCGGGGCAGCAGATAGGCCGCGCCCATGTCGCCGCCGGAGAGGCCGACCCGGGTGAAGAGGAAGGCGAAGCGGGCGGTGGGGTCGGCGACCCGGAAGTCGGCGGCGAGAGCCAGCACGGCTCCGGCCCCGGCGGCGACGCCGTGGAGGGCCGCGACGACGGGGAAGGGGCATTCACGCAGGGCCCGTACGACCTGGCCGGTCATCCGGTTGAACTCCAGGATCGCGGCGGTGTCCATCGCGAGGGTGGCGCCGATGATCTCGTCGACGTCGCCGCCGGAGCAGAAGCCGCGCCCTTCACCGGCGAGGACGAGGGCGCGCGCGGAACGTTCCCGGGTCAGCTCCGCGAGCAGGTCGCGCAGGTCGGCGTAGGCACCGAAGGTGAGGGCGTTGAGTCGGTCGGGCCGGTCCAGTGTGACGGTCACCACACCGTCCTCCCGGGTGACCCGGAGGTGACGCCACTCCTCCACGCGCTGGGCGGAGCTGGGATACGAACTCATGAAGGGGTTCCCTTCAGCATTCGGGCGGGTCGCCGACCGGGCGCGGGGCACGTTCCACCACCGAAGCTATCACTCGTACGTGACTGTCGTCACGAGGTCGCGATAGACAAGCCATGAGACCGTTGTGGCGAAAGTCCTGTTTGCACCGGCCGACCGGCTCTATGGCCGGGACCGCGCGGTTCGTAAGGTTGACCCCAGGAAGTCTCGATACGCGATGCCGATGAGTCGAGAAACCCCGTTTCGTCGAGATGCCCCGGCGAGTCGCGCAGCTCCGACGCGCCGAGACATCCCGCCGCAAGGAAGACCCGCTCCCGAACGGAACCCCGCCGTGCCGCCCGATCCCGCCGCTCCCGCCTCCTGGCGCATCGCCCTGCCGCACTCCACGGCAGCCGTGCCGATCGCCCGCGCCCTCGTCCGTACCGCCCTGTCGGACATCGACGCCCCGGCGGACAGCGACACCGCCGAGCTGCTGACCGCCGAGCTGGTGGCCAACGCGGTCGAGCACACGGTGAGCAGCGAGCCGATCGAGCTGGTCGTGGAACTGCTGCCGACCGGCTGCCAGGTCGAGGTGCACGACCACGACCCGGCTCCGCCCGGCGACCTCTCCCGGCCCAGTCCGGGCTTCGAGGTCGACCCCTGGCAGGAGCACGGGCGCGGTCTGCTGCTGATCCGGACCCTCAGCGCCGCCTGCGGCCACCGCACCACGGAGCACGGCAAGGCCGTCTGGTTCACGCTTCCGGCGATACCGTCCCAGCCGGGTCCGTCCCCGGAGAGCTGACCAGCCGGGACCGCTTGCGCCCGTAGCAGGTGTAGAGCAGCGAACCCGCGGCGAGGAAGACCGCGAACTGGAGCCAGGTCGTCCAGCCGGTGCCGTACATCAGATACAGGCAGAACACGACGCCGAGCACCGGGCTCGCCGGGTAGAGCGGCACCCGGAAGGTCCGCTTCAGCTCGGGGTTGCGGCGGCGCAGCACCACGACGGCCGCGTTGACCGCGACCATGATGGCGAGTGTGCCGATGGTCGTCAGGTTGACGACGACGTCCAGCGAGGCGAAGGCGGCCGGTACGGCGAAGACGCTGGCCACGATCCAGGTGTTGGCGACCGGGGTGTGGGTCCTGGGCGAGACCCGTTCGAAGACGCGCGGGATCAGCCCGTCGCGGGACATCGACATCAGGATGCGGGTCTGCCCGTACATCACGGCGAGCACCACCGAGGCGATGGCGACGACCGCGCCGAAGGCGATGACGCCCCCGCCCACGGCGGAGTCGGTGACCTGGTTGACGACCAGCGAGAGGGCCGCGGGCTTGTCGGAGACGGCGTCCGCGCCGAGCGCCCCGATGGCCGAGAGCGCCACCGCGCAGTAGAGCAGCGTGACGAGGCCGATGCAGATCAGGATGGCGATGGGGATGTTCCGGCGGGGGTTCTTGACCTCTTCGCCCGCGGTGGTGATGGCGTCGAAGCCGATGTACGAGAAGAACGCCAGCGAGGCGCCCGCCGTGATCCCGCCGAGGCCGTGGCCGGCGAACGGCACGAGGTTGTCGTCCTGGAACGCGGTGAAGGCGATCGCGCAGAACGCCAGCAGGATGCCGATCTTCAGGACCGCCATGGCGGCGGTCGCGCCCGCGCTCTCCCGGACACCGCGCACCAGCAGGGTGGCGGCCATGGCGATCACCACGACCGCGGGGAGGTTGACCACCCCGCCGTCACCGGGTCCGGCGGAGACGGCCGCGGGCAGCTGCCAGCCGATCAGGCTGTTCAGCAGCTCGTTGACGTACTGGCTCCACCCCACCGCGACGGCGGAGACCGAGACGCCGTACTCCAGCATCAGGCACCAGCCGACGAGGAACGCCGTGCGCTCGCCGAGGGCGGCGTACGCGAAGGAGTACGAACTTCCGGAGACCGGGATCGCGCTGCCCAGCTCCGCGAAGGCGAAGGCGGTGAAGATGCAGGTGATCGCGGCCAGGACGAAGGAGATGACGACGGCGGGCCCGGCTTCGGAGACGGTGTCGGAGAGACCGACGAAGATGCCGGTGCCGACGATGGCCCCGACGCCGAAGCAGACGAGCTGGAAGAGGCCCATCGTCCGCTTGAGGCCGTGGCCCTCCAGGTCGCCGCCGGACTCGGCGATGAGCTGGGCGGGGCTCTTGCGGCGCAGACCGGGCCGGGAGGGGCCGGTGCGCTTCGGGGGGCCGGAGTTCGGCAGACCGGGGCTCATGCGGGACGTTCTCTTCTCTGGTGGTGCAGTGGGGGGGCGGTTCCGGCCGCGCGGGGGCGGCACGGGAAAGGGGCCCGGGCGCGTCAGAGCCCGAACCCCACCAAGAGGCGACATGGTAGCCACCTCCGCGCATGTTCACCCAATCGGGTGTATGAGCATGCGAACCCCCGCCCGTGTACGGGCGCGCTACGGGCCCGCCAGCGTGGCCACCAGGACGGCCTTGATCGTGTGCATCCGGTTCTCGGCCTGGTCGAAGACCACGGAGTGCGCCGACTCGAAGACCTCGTCGGTGACCTCCAGCTCGGTGAGGCCGTGGGCGGCGTGGACGTCCCGGCCCACCTGGGTGCCGAGGTCGTGGAAGGCCGGCAGGCAGTGCAGGAACTTGACGTCCGGATTGGCGGTGGCCCGCAGCACGTCCATCGTCACGGCGTACGGGGCGAGGGCCGCGATCCGCTCGTCCCAGACCTCCTTGGGCTCCCCCATCGAGACCCAGACGTCCGTGGCGACGAAGTCGGCGCCCCGGACGCCCTCGGTGACGTCGGTGGTGAGCGTGACCTTCGCCCCGCTGACCGCGGCGAGCTTCTCCGCCTGGGCCACGACGGAGGGGGCCGGCCAGTACATCTCGGGGGCGACGATGCGGATGTCCAGGCCGAGCAGGGCGCCGGTGATCAGGTAGGAGTTGCCCATGTTGAAGCGGGCGTCCCCGAGGTAGGCGAAGGCCAGGCCGGTGACGGGCTTCTCGCTGTGCTCGGTCATGGTCAGCACGTCGGCGAGCATCTGGGTGGGGTGCCAGTCGTCGGTGAGGCCGTTGAAGACGGGGACACCGCTGTAGGCGGCCAGCTCCTCGACCACCTGCTGGCTGTCGCCCCGGTACTCGATCCCGTCGAACATCCGGCCGAGCACCCGGGCGGTGTCCTTCACCGACTCCTTGTGGCCCATCTGGGAGCCGGAGGGGTCCAGGTAGGTGGTGAAGGCGCCCTGGTCGGCGGCGGCGACCTCGAACGCGCAGCGCGTACGGGTGGAGGTCTTCTCGAAGATCAGCGCGATGTTCCTGCCGCGCAGCCGCTGCACCTCGGCCCCTGCCTTCTTGGCCGCCTTCAGCTCACCGGCCAGCGCGACCAGACCGAGGAACTCCTCGGCGGTGAAGTCCAGCTCCTTGAGGAAGGGGCGGCCGGTGAGGTCGATGGCCATGGTGACTGCTCCAGGGGGACGGGGGTGTCTGCGGGATCCACGGGGCCGTGGATCCTCAGGGGGGCGGCGGAGAATGTTGGAAGTCTATACGATCATCCGCATCTATATACAGCCCCCTGGGTCCGGAAACCGTCGCTTCCCGTCCCGAAAACGCCGGTGCTACACAGGGTCCCGTACGATCGGACAGCTCATGCAGCGCGGTCCGCCCCTCCCCCGGCCCAGCTCGCTGCCCCGGATCTCGATGACCTCGATGCCCTGCTTGCGCAGATAGGTGTTGGTGGTCGCGTTCCGCTCGTACGCGACGACGACGCCCGGCTCGACCGCCAGCACGTTGCAGCCGTCGTCCCACTGCTCGCGCTCGGCCGCGTGCACGTCCTGGGTGGCCGTGAGGACCCGGACGGAATCGAGGCCGAGGGCGGCGGCGATGGCCCGGTGCATGTGCTCGGGCGGATGGTCGGTGACCTTCAGCTCACGGGTGCCGCTGCCCGGCTCGATCGTGTACGAGCGGAGCATCCCGAGCCCCGCGTACTGGGTGAACGTGTCGCCGTCGACCATGGTCATCACCGTGTCCAGGTGCATGAACGCGCGGGCCTTGGGCATGTCGAGCGCCACGATCGTGCGCGCGGAACCGGCGTCGAAGAGGCCGCGCGCCAGCATCTCCACCGCCTGCGGGGTGGTGCGCTCGCTCATTCCGATCAGGACGGCCCCCTGCCCGATGACCAGGACGTCACCGCCCTCGATCGTGGACGGGTAGTCGCCCTGCCCCTCCGACCAGTGGTGGAAGACCCCGGCCTCCGGGCCGGTGAAGAGCGGGTGGTGACGGTAGATCGCCTCGAAGTGGACGGTCTCGCGCTGCCGCGCGGGCCAGCGCATCGCGTTGATGGAGACCCCGTCGTAGATCCAGGCGGAGGTGTCCCGGGTGAAGAGGTGGTTGGGCAGCGGGCCGAGCAGGAAGTCGTCCAGGTCCATCACATGGAAGCGGACGGAGGTCGGCTCGCTGTGCCGCTCCAGGAACTCGCGCTTGGTCATCCCGCCGACCAGCGCCTCCGCCAGCTCCGCGGAGGACAGCTCCTCGAAGGCGGCGCGCAGATGCTCGGTGGCGAGCGGACCGTACTCCTTCTCGTCGAAGACCCGGTCGAGGACGAGCCGCCGCGCGACGGGGATGTCCAGGGACTCCTGGAGGAGGTCGCCGAAGAGGTGCACCTCCACCCCCCGGTCGCGCAGGACGTCGGCGAACCCGTCGTGCTCCTGCCGGGCCCGGCGCACCCAGAGCACGTCGTCGAAGAGGAGCGCGTCCTTGTTGCGGGGGGTCAGCCGCTTCAGTTCCAGATCGGGGCGGTGCAGTATGACGCGGCGCAGCCGCCCGGCTTCGGAGTCGACGTGGAATCCCATGTCTTCATCCTCACCGGGCGGAGCACCGTTCACCCCGCGAACCGCCCATGGGTTGGCGCGGGCTGCCGCTTCGGGTGCTCAGAGCCGGGGGTCGACCGGCTCCGACTCCAGGGCCAGGACGGCGAAGACCGCCTCGTGGACCCGCCACAGGGGCTCGCCCTCCGCCAGCCGGTCCAGCGCCTCCAGGCCCAGCGCGTACTCCCGCAGCGCCAGGGAGCGCTTGTGGCCGAGGAAGCGGGAGCGCAGCCGCTCCAGGTTCTCCGGGCGGGTGTACTCGGGGCCGTAGACGATCCGCAGATACTCCCGGCCGCGCACCTTGATGCCGGGCTGGACCAGCCGTCCCCCGGCGTCCCGGACCAGGGCGCCGAGCGGCTTGACGACCATGCCCTCACCGCCGCGCCCGGTCATCTCCAGCCACCAGTCGGTGCCCGCGCGGACGGACGCCTCGTCGGCCGGGTCCACGACAAGCCGGCGGGTGACCTGGAGCAGCCCGGTCGGGTCGTGCTCGACGAGCCGGTCCAGCCAGGTCAGCTGCTCGTCGTGAGGGACGGCGGCCAGCGAGCGGCCCTGGACGGCGAGGATCTGGAACGGGGCGATCCGCATCCCGTCCAGCCCCTCGGTGGTCCAGCAGTAGCGCCGGTACGCCTCGGTGAACGCGTCCGCGTCCGCCGCCCGGCCCTGCTGCCGTACGACCAGGTCCCCGAGGTCGACCCCCCGTGCGGCGGCCGTCTCCAGGGCGGCGAGCGCGGACGGGAAGACCGCGCCACAGGCCGCGCCGACCGCCGCGTACTGCGAGCGCAACAGGCCGCCGGCCTTCAGCGACCACGGCATCAGCTCGGCGTCCAGCAGCACCCAGTCGGTCTCCCACTCCGCCCAGAGCCCGGCGGCGGTGACCGCCGTACGGAGTCGGTCCAGGACCCCTTCGGTCAGGGCCGGGTCGTCGAGGAAGGGGCGGCCGGTGCGGGTGTAGAGCGCGCCGGTGGGGCCGTCAGTGCCGAAGCGCCCGGTGGCGGCGGCCGCGTCCTTGCAGACCAGGGCGACGGCCCGGGAGCCCATGTGCTTCTCCTCGCACACGACCCGCTCGACGCCGTCCGCCCGGTACTGCGCGAACGCCTCGGCCGGGTGCTCCAGGAAGCCGTCCTCCCGGGAGGTGGCGGTGGGGGCCATGGTGGGCGGGAGATACGGCAGGAGCTGCGGGTCGACGGCGAACCGGCTCATCACTTCGAGCGCGGCGGCCGCGTTCTCCTCGCGCACGGCGATCCGGCCCATGTGCCGGGTCTCCACGACCCGGCGGCCCTGCACGTCCGCGAGGTCCAGCGGCCTGCCCTCCCGGCCCCCGGGCGCCTCGGTCGACAGCGGCCGGGTGGGCTCGTACCAGACCTTCTCGGCCGGTACGTCGACGAGTTCGCGCTCCGGCCAGCGCAGCGCGGTCATCCTCCCGCCGAAGACGACGCCGGTGTCCAGGCAGATGGTGTTGTTGATCCAGGAGGTGGTGGGCACGGGGGTGTGGCCGTAGACAACGGCGGCCCGGCCCCGGTACTCCTCGGCCCAGGGGTAGCGCACGGGCAGGCCGAACTCGTCGGTCTCGCCTGTCGTGTCCCCGTACAGCGCGTGCGAGCGTACCCGGCCGGAGGTGCGTCCGTGGTACTTCTCGGGCAGCCCGGCGTGGCAGACCACCAGGTTGCCGCCGTCCAGGACGTAGTGGTTGACCAGCGAGTCGATGAACTCCCGCACCTGCTGCCGGAACTCGGGGTGCTCGGCGTCCTCGCGCTCCAGCTGCTCGACGGTCTCCGCGAGGCCGTGGGTCTGCTGAACCTTGCGGCCCGCGAGATAGCGGCCGAGCTTGTTCTCGTGGTTGCCGGGGACGCAGAGGGCGGTGCCCGCCGCCACCATGGACATGACTCGGCGCAGCACCCCCGGGCTGTCCGGACCCCGGTCGACCAGGTCACCGACGAAGACGGCCGTACGCCCTTCGGGGTGGGCGCCGTCCACGTATCCCAACTTGCCGAGCAGGGTGTCCAGCTCGGAGCGGCAGCCGTGGATGTCACCGATGATGTCGAAGGGGCCGGTGAGGTGGCGCAGGTCGTTGTAGCGGCGCTCCAGGACCACTGCGGCGCGCTCGGCCTCCTCCTCGGTGCGCAGGATGTGCACCTTGCGGAAGCCCTCGCGCTCCAGCCCGCGCAGCGAACGGCGCAGCTCCCGGCGGTGGCGCTGGACGACGTGGCGGGGCATGTCCGCGCGGTCGGGACGGGTGGCGTTGCGGGCGAGGCAGACCTCCTCGGGAAGGTCGAGGACGATGGCGACGGGCAGCACGTCGTGCTCCCGGGCCAGCCGGACGAGCTGCTTGCGGCTCTCGGGCTGGACGCTGGTGGCGTCGACGACGGTGAGCCGCCCGGCGGCCAAGCGCTTGCCCGCGATGTAGTGGAGCACGTCGAAGGCGTCACCGCTGGCGCTCTGGTCGTTCTCGTCGTCGGCGACGAGGCCCCGGCAGAAGTCCGAGGAGACGATCTCGGTGGGCTTGAAGTGCTTGCGGGCGAAGGTGGACTTGCCCGATCCGCTGGCGCCGACGAGGACGACGAGGGAGAGGTCGGGGACGGGCAGGGTGCGGGAGGCGGTGCCGGGGGCGCCGGTGGTGCCGTGGTTGTTCGTCATGCGGCTTTCGCCTCCTTCTTCTTCTCGGTCCTGTGGTCGTGCGCGGTGTCGGTCAGGGTGAAGACGGCCAGCTGGGTGGGCGGGCCGACCTCGGGGTCGTCCGGGCCGACGGGCAGCTGCGCGACGGTGTAGCCGTGGCGCTCGGCCACCTTCTCGGCCCAGGCGCGGAACTCGGCCCTGGTCCACTCGAACCGGTGGTCGCCGTGGCGGACCTGCCCGGCCGGGAGGGTCTCCCAGCGGACGTTGTACTCGACGTTGGGCGTGGTCACGAGGACCGTGCGCGGGCGCGCCGAACCGAAGACCGCGTACTCCAGGGCGGGCAGCCGGTCCAGGTCGACGTGCTCGATCACCTCGCTGAGCACGGCGGCGTCGTACCCCTTGAGCCGCTTGTCCGTATAGGAGAGGGAGCCCTGCCGGAGCGTGACCCGGGCCGCCTGGCGCTCCCCCATCCGCTCCAGTTTCAGCCGTCGCGACGCGATGGTGAGGGCACGCATGGACACGTCGACACCGACGATCTCGGTGAACTCCGCGTCCTTCAGGAGCGCCTGCACCAACTGCCCCTGGCCGCACCCCAGGTCGAGCACCCGGTGCGCGCCGGCCGTGCGCAGCGCCTGGAGGATCGCGGTGCGGCGGTGCTCAGCGAGCGGGACCGGCTTCTCCTCGGTGTCGGTGCTCTCGTCCACCGCGTTGTCGACGCTCTCCACGTCCAGGTCGTCCGACTCCGCGAGCCGGACCAGCTCCAGGGCCTGGTCGGCCTGGCGGGTCAGCCCCCAGCGGTGGGAGAGGTAGCGCCGGGTGATCAGGGGCCGCTCGGGGTGGTCGGCCAGCCAGCCCTCACCGGCCCGCAGCAGCTTGTCCACCTCGTCGGGCGCGACCCAGTAGTGCTTGGCGTCGTCGAGCACCGGCAGCAGGACGTAGAGCTGGCGCAGGGCGTCGGCGAGCCGCAGCTCCCCTTCCAGCACCAGGCGTACGTAGCGCGAGTCGCCCCACGCGGGGAACTGCTCGTCCAGCGGTACGGCCGTGGCCTCGACCAGCTCCCAGCCGAGCGGCACGAACAGCTTGCGCACCAGCTCCGCACCGCCCCGGGCGGGAAGCGCGGGCACCTCGATCCGCAGCGGCATCGGAGCCTCGGCCCGCTCGGGCAGGGCCCGGCAGACTCCCGCCAGCGCGGACTTGAAGACGGCGGCCAGGGCGACCGAGAGCAGCGAGGAGGCCGCGTAGGGGCGGTCGTTGACGTACTGCGCGAGCGCCGCGTCGGGCGCCCCGCCCCGGCCCTTGCCCTTGCCGCGCCGCACCAGCGCCACCGGATCCACCTCCAGCAGGAGAGCGGCTGTGCAGCGCTCGGCGGACGCCTCGGGGTAGAGGACGTGGGCGGTGCCGTGCGAGGTGGAGAACGCCTGTGCCCGGTCGGGGTGCTTGTGCAGCAGGAAGCCGAGGTCCGTGGCGGGACGGTCTGGGGTGCCGGTCGTGCTGATCGTCAGGAACACCCGTCCGAGTATGGCCCTCACCTCCCGTCCCCACCAGGCATTTTCCCCACCACTGTCTCGCCGGGCCCGGTTCAGGAAGCCGGTGCCCCGTGGGGCCCCGGCCCGGTGCCCAGCAGCGCCGCCAACTCCTCGATCCGGTCCGGACCCACCCGGCAGCAGCCGCCGACCAGCCGCGCCCCGGCGCCCGTCCAGGCCCGCACCCGCTCCGCGGCGAAGGTGCTCCGCCCCGTCCACCCCCTGCCCTCGGCGTCCCAGTCCTCCCCGCTGTTGGGGTAGACCACGGCCGGTTTGCCCGTGACCGCCGCCGCCACCCGCACCGCCTCCTCCGCCTCGGCCGGGTCGCAGCAGTTGACCCCGACGGCCACCGCCCGCTCCCGCCCGGCGACCACCGCGAACGCCTCCTCCAGCGGCTGCCCTGCCCGGGTCCGGCCGCCTGCCACGCTGTACGAGAGCCAGTACGGCAGTCCGGTCTCCTCGGCCACCCGCACCACCGCCTCGGCCTCGTCGATGTCGGGCACCGTCTCCAGCGCCAGGACGTCCGGCCCCGCCTCCGCGAACGCCGCCACCCGGGGGCGGTGGAACCGCTCCAGCTCCCGGACGGTCAGCCCGTACCTCCCCCGGTACTCGCTGCCGTCCGCCAGCATCGCCCCGTACGGGCCGACCGAGGCGGCGACCCAGACCTCCCGCCCGGGTCCGGCCCGGCGGGAGGCGTCGGCCGCCCGCCGGGCCAGCTCCACGCTGCGGGCGAGCAGCGCCCCGGCCCGCTGCGGCCCGATCCCCCGGCGCGCGAACCCCTCGAACGTGGCCTGGTAGCCGGATGTGATGAGCATCTGTGCTCCGGCCCGCAGATATGCCAGGTGGGCGGCTTCGATCTGCTCCGGCGCGTCGGCCAGCAGCCGGGCCGACCAGAGCCCGTCGGAGAGGTCGCATCCCTGGGCCTCCAGCTGGTTGGAGAGCCCGCCGTCCAGCAGGACGGGCCCCTCCGCCAGCGCTTCGGCCACCGTACGGCCGGAACTCATGTCATCTCCTCCTCCGCCCCTTCCAGAGGCCGGGTGCCGTCAGTCCAGCTGGGACTGGATCTGCGCGGAGATCAGCTCCAGATGGTCCAGGTCGGCCAGGTCGAGGACCTGGAGGTAGATCCGGGACGAGCCGATCGCCGCGTACCGGCCGATCTTGTCGACCACCTCGGCGGGCGAGCCGGCCAGCCCGTTGGCCTTCAGCTCCTCCACGTCCCGGCCGATGGCCGCCGCCCGCCGGGCCACCTCCGCGTCGTCCTTGCCCGTGCAGACGACCAGGGCGTTGGAGTACACCAGGTCGTCCGGCTCGCGCCCGAACGCCTTGGCCGCCGCCCGGACCCGGCCGAACTGCTTCTCGCTGTCCTCCAGCGAGGCGAAGGGGATGTTGAACTCGTCCGCGTACTGCGCGGCGAGGCGCGGGGTGCGGGTCGCGCCGTGGCCGCCGATCAGGATGGGCACCTTGGCCTGGGCCGGCTTCGGGAGCGCGGGCGAGTCGGTGAGCTGGTAGTAGGTGCCGTCGTAACTGAAGGTCCTGCCGATCTCCGTCCCCCAGAGGCCGGTGACGATCGCCAGCTGTTCCTCCAGCCGACCGAACTTCTCCTTGGGGAACGGGATGCCGTAGGCCTTGTGCTCCTCCTCGAACCAGCCCGCGCCCAGGCCCAGCTCGACCCGGCCGCCGGACATCCGGTCCACCTGCGCCACCTGGATGGCGAGCACGCCGGGCAGTCGGAACGTGCCCGCCGTCATCAGGGTGCCGAGCCGGATCCGCCGGGTCTCGCGGGCCAGACCGGCCAGGGTGATCCAGGCGTCGGTCGGTCCGGGCAGGCCGTCGCCGGAGCCCATGCGGAGATAGTGGTCGGAGCGGTAGAAGGCGTCGAAGCCGAGGTCCTCGGTGGCCTTGGCGACGGTGAGCAGGGTGTCGTAGTCGGCCCCTTGCTGGGGCTCGGTGAAGATGCGAAGATCCATGCCCCCCATCCTGCCTCTTTCACCGGCACGCTCCCTCAGGACCCCGCCGCCGACGGGGCCGGGCCGCGTATCCCGCCGTAGGGGCCGTCACGCTCCCTCTCCCGCTCGCCCAGCCGTCTCAGCAGCCCGTGCACCCGGTCCAGCGACTCGTCGGCGGCGTCCATGGCCTCGATGCACTGCCAGTAGAGACCGTCCTCCCCCGTGTCGCAGGCCACCGAGACGAGCGCGATGCCCGCCTCCCCGAGGAGCAGCGCCAGATCCGTCAGGGCCGCCCGCACATCGGTGATCCCGGAGAGCTGCGCCGCCCGGGTGCCCCGGCCGAGGACCGCCGGATGGTCCGGCGCGGGGGACCCGCCGCCGATCTCGCCGAGGGCCCGCGCCTCCCCCCGTAACTCCATCGGGCCGAGCAGCGCCAGCCGGCCGCCGACCGCCCGCGCGAGGGCCTGTGCCTGCCAGGCCTCCGCCATGACCTCCAGCGCACCCCGGCTCTCCGCCAGGGCCCGCCGCCCGCTCTCGATGAGTCGCTCCGCTTCCATGCCAGGTCTCCCCCGTCGTGCCTGTCGTCACACAACCCCGCTCTTCCCTTTCATTACCCACAGTGAGGTAGATGGCACCGGAAGGCCAGAGGAAATCGGAAATCTGTGGACACAAAATCGATTGTGGATAACACGATCACTCCGAAGAGTGACGATCCTGGATTTCCGGAGGGTCCGGAACCGGGTCCGGAGCAGGGGCCGGGGCGGGGGCAGGGGCGGGGGCGGGGGACGGGGCCGGGGCCGGGACGGGGAAGCGTCTCTCGTTGCGCTCGATCTTGGCCGCCAGCGCCCGCAGCGGGTCGATACCCAACTCCGCGCAGAGCTGGAGGAGATAGGCGAGCACGTCCGCGACCTCGTCGGTCACGCGATGCGCCGCCCCGGGCTCGTCCATGACCCGGGCGGACTGTTCCGGCGTCAGCCACTGGAAGATCTCCAGCAGTTCGGAGGCTTCGACACTCAGGGCCGCCGCCAGGTTCTTCGGGGTGTGGTACTGCCCCCAGTCGCGGGCCGCCGCGAACGCGGCCAGCCGACGCTGGAGTTCCGCCACATCGAGTTCTGTCACGGCCCCAGGTCTACCACCGCCGCCCCGGACGCCCACAGGGGCGTCCGGTGGCGGGACCGTGGCGTTCAGGGGGCCGGGAGCCAGGGACGCGGGTACTACGCCTGGGTGAGGCCCGCGGGCGTGACCCCTTCGACCTCCATGCCCTCCGGGGCAAGGAGAAAGACGTTCCGGTCGACGCGGTGCATTCCGCTGCCGAGCCCGAAGACCACACCGCTGCTGAAGTCGAGAATCCGCTTGGCCACGTCCGTCTCCGCCGCCGTCAGGTCGAGCAGCACCGGCACCTGGGCGACCAGGTACTCCGCGACCTCGCGCGCGTCCGCGAAGACCTGAACCCTCAGCACCACCAGGCGGCGCTGCTCGGCCGCGCGTTCGTCCGGGACCGTGCGGTGGTCGATCCGGGACGGCCACTCGTCCCGGCCGCGCAGGGGTACGACCTGGGCCAGCCCCTCCCACTGTTCGTCGGTGGCGTCATATCTGTCGTACCTGTCGTACCTGCTCACAGGGCCACCCCGTCGTCGAGCCGGGCGGGTCCGCGCCGGCTGCACTCACTGTTCATCGGCCAATCCTCTCCTCCCTCACCCGTTCGGCGTACCAGCGACACGGCGAAGGGCCGGATCGAGTCGCTCCCACACCATGCCGGGAACCGCCTCCACGCCAGGCGGGGGGCCGCTCTCACACCGTGACGACCTGGACTCCCGCCTCACCCAGCCGGTTCTTCGCAGCCTCCGGGATACGGGAGTCGGTGACCAGCACATCGACCCGCCCGAGGTCGCAGACCCGGGCGAACGCCCGCTTGCCGATCTTCGAGGAGTCGGCCGCCACCACCACCCGCTGGGCCCTCTCGGCAAGGAGCCGGTTGACGCTCGCCTCGCCCTCGTGGTGGACGTAGGCACCACGCTCGAGGTCGATGGCGTTGACTCCGAGGACGGCGACGTCGAGCGTGATCTCGTTCATCACCCCGACGGCGAGCGGGCCGGTCAGTTCGTACGACTGCGGTCTGGCCACCCCGCCCGTGACGACCATCTTGATCTGCGGCCGGATCGCCAGCTCGCTCGCGATGTTGAGCGCGTTGGTCACGACGGTGAGTGTCGGCCGGCCGCCCGCGAGCGCCGTCTCACCGACGACGTCGGGGCGGACCGCCAGGGCCCGGGCCACCTCGGTCACCGTCGTCCCGCCGGTCAGGCCGACCACCTCGCCGACGGCGACGAGTTCGCAGACCGCGCGGCCGATCGCCTGTTTCTCGAGGGCGTGGCGGCCGGTCTTGTGGCGGAGCGCCAGTTCGTACGAGACCCCGTGTGCGACCGCCCCGCCCCGGGTGCGGGTGAGCAGGTGCTGCTCGGCGAGCTGGTCCAGGTCACGGCGGATGGTCGCGGCCGACACGGCGAGCGCCGCCGCCGCCTCCTCGACCTCCACCCTGCCGTGCCTGCCGACCAGCTCCAGCAGCGCGTCCCACCGGGCGTCCCTGGTCACGTACCTCTCCTCATCCGTCCGGCGCCGGGCTCCGCGCTTCCCGGGAACGCGGTCGCCGACGGCGTGCCGGACCGCCGCCAGCCTCGCACAGGCACCGGGGCGAACGGCTCCGCGCCCCCCGCCACCGGCCCCGGTCGGCGGCGTCCGGCGACGGCTGGGGGAGCAGTCCGGTCAGGACTCCTCGAAGTAGGCGTCCAGGACGGCGTCCAGTTCGGCCGGCCACTCCTTGAGCCGGGCCCGGCTCGCCGCCTCGACCTCGGCGTTGAACCAGCGCCGGGTCGACAGGTGGACGGTCACGGTGAACCGGCGGCCGAAGCGGGCGGCGTGCATCTCCACCGCGCCGATCTCGGCCCAGTCGAACTCGGCCTCCTGGTCGTCCAGCGTGAACCGGACGCCTTCCCGGGCCACCCGGATCGAGCCGCGACGGTCACTGATCTCGAAGGCCGGACCGTCCTCGGCGCCCTCCGCTTCCGATGCCGACTCCGCCTTCGATGCCGACTCGGATGTCGGTTCCGCTTCCCGTGTCGACTCCGGGTCCGCTACCGCTTCGGCTGCTGCCTCCGAGTCCGCTCCTCCGTCGATGTCGGTCGCCGCCTTCGGCGCGTCCTCCGGCTCCGGATCGGGACCGGCCTCCGCTTCCGGTTCGGTCTTCCGGGGCGCGACGGGCGCCGCCAGACCGGGGAGGGGGATGAACGCCGGGTCGGTGCCTGCGGCGAACTCGGGCTTCTGGTTCGAATCTATGCTCTGCTCCACGGCGGGCAGTATGGTCGACGAACCTGTACGTGACCAGTCGTCACCGTCTTCGGCGCCCCGATCCCGACCCGGGCGCCGTCGTACGCTCCGGCGAAGGACGTCAGGAACGGCTCGGCGGCGGCCGGCCGCCGCTGCCTGGCATGGCCGCGAACTCCGGCTCCCGCCCTGCCCGCGGCGGCGGCCGGTCTCAGAGCACGCCCCGGCGCCACTCCCGTATCAGCAGATGGCCCAGGTACGCGCCACCGATGGCCATCGTGTAGATGCCGACCGGCAGATCGTCGAAGAGCGGCAGCTGCTGGGCGCAGAGGTCGGCGGCGACCAGCAGCAGCCCGCCCGTGAGACCGGAGAGCAGCAGGTGGGGGCCCGATCCGCGGGTGAGCCTCCTGGCGATCTGCGGGGCCGTCAGGGCGATGAAGGCGATGGGGCCCGAGACGCTGACGGCGGCGGCGGAGAGGACGATGGCGAGGAGGACGGCCAGGGTCTTGGCCTTCTTCGGTTCGGCGCCCAGCCCTTGGGAGATGTCGTCGCCCATCTCACCGATGTCGAGCCGCCGGGAGATCAGCGCGGTCAGCGGGGCGACGGCGAGCAGGACCAGCCAGATGGTGGTGGCGTCGGTCCAGGAGCGGGCGGTGAGGCTGCCGTTGACGTAGGCGGTGAGAACAGAGGCCTTGTCGCGCTCCAGGGCGTAGACGACGTACTGGGTGACGGCGGCGCCCATCGCGGCGACCCCGATACCGGCGACGACGAGCCGGGCGGGGTTGCGGAAGCCGGTGCCGGTGGACACGTACACGAGGGCCATCGCGGCGACCGCGCCGATGAGCGCGCCGAGGGCGACCGGGACGGCGCCGGGGAACATCAGCGCGCAGATCGCGGCGCCCGCCCCGGCCCCGGCGGAGAGGCCGATGACGTCGGGGCTGCCCAGGGGGTTGCGGGTGACGGACTGGAAGAGCGCGCCGGAGAGGCCGAGCGCGGCGCCGACCCCGATGGCCACGGTGAGCCGGGGGCCGCGGAGCCGGTTGAAGACGAAGCGGTCCTTGCCCTGGGCGTCCCCGAGGAGGGCCGCGGGCAGGTCGGCGATGTCGAGGCCGAGGCGTCCCCAGGTGAGCGTGGCCACGGCGGCGGCCAGCAGGAGGACGAGGAGTCCCGCGAAGGCGAGGACGGAGGCGCGGCGCATCGGTACCGCCACCGTGCGGCCGACGACCAGGTAGCCGCGGGGAGCCTTGACGGGCTCGCGGGCGGGGGCGGTGGGTTCGGTGGTGAGCGTCATGTGGTGCCCCGCATCCTGCGTACGGCGATGAGCAGCGCGGGTGCGCCGATGAACGCGGTGACGACGCCGACCATGAGTTCGGTGGGGCGCATGACGGTCCGGCCGATCACGTCCGCGAGGAGCAGCAGGGTCGGTCCGAGCAGGGCGGAGAAGAGGAGCTGGACCCGGAAGTCGACGCCGACCAGGGCCCGTACCACGTGGGGAACGGCGAGGCCGACGAAGGCGATCGGGCCGACGGCGGCGGTCGCGGCGGCGCTGAGCAGGGTGGCGGCGAGCAGCCCGCCGCCCCGGGTGCGGGCCGGGTGGGAGCCGAGGGCGACGGCGGTCGCGTCCCCGAGGGCCAGGGCGTTGAGACCGGGGCCGAGGGCGAGCGCGAGGAGGAGCCCGACGGCAGCGAAGGGCAGCACGGACCAGAACACGTCGAAGTCCCGGCCGCCGAGCGCCCCGACGACCCAGTAGCGGTAGCTGTCGAACACCTGCGGCTTGCTGAGGGTCACCGCCTGGATGAACGCCATCAGTACGGCGGTGAGCACGGCCCCGGCGAGCACCAGGCGCACCACGCTCGTCCCCGTACCGGCGGAGCCGATGACGTGGACGAGCACCCCGGCGATCAGCGCTCCGGGCAGCGCCCACCACATGGTGTCGGTGGCGCCCGAGGCACCGAGCCAGGCGGTCGCGGCGACGATGCTCGCGGAGGCCCCGGCGTTGATGCCGAGCAGGCCCGGTTCGGCCAGCGGGTTGCGGGAGACGCCCTGCATGAGCGTGCCCGCGACGGCGAGGCAGAGCCCGGCGAGGACGCCGAGGACCGTACGCGGGTAGCGGCTCTCGACGATGGCGGTGACATTGGCGTCGGCGCTGCCGCCGAGCACGTCGAGGACCTCGCCGAACGAGGTGGAGCGGCTGCCGAACATGACGCTCGCGCCGAGCGCGACCGCCAGGGCGACGACCGCCGCGACCGTCATGAGCAGGAGGAACGCCGGCCGAGCGGCACCGGAACGGGAGGTTCCGGTGCCGCTCGGCGGTGCGACCGTGGTGGTTGCCATGGGAGTGAAGTGTGCCTGGTGACCTCGGCGGTTCCGATACCCGGCCGGGGTTACTTGCCGGCCTTCTTGACGGCCTCGTCGATGATCGGCAGGTAGCGCTCGATCGTCCACGGCACGGTCAGCGGGTTGATGATCGAGGAGGCGGTGACGAAGGAGTTGTCGTTGCTCGCGACGACGGCGCCCTTCTTGATCGCGGGGATCTCGCCGTAGAGCTTCTGGCCCTCGATCTCCTTGCGGTTCTTCTCGTCCGTGTAGAACGTGAAGATCACGTCGCTGTCCTTCAGCTTCTCGGCGTTCTCCAGGCCGATGAGGGCGGAGTCGGTGCCGGGGGTCTCCTTGAAGCCGTTGACGACCGGGTCGACGGTCAGGCCGAGCGAGGAGACCATCTTGACGCGCTGCTCCTCGGGCTTGAAGACGCCGAGGGTGCCGGGGCCGGTGTTGTAGATGTAGGAGAAGGTGACGTCCTTGTAGTTCGGCCGGGTGGCCGCGGCGTCGGAGAGCTGCTTCTCGATCTTCGTCTTGAGGGCGTCGGTGTCCTTCGTGCGGCCCAGCGCCTTGCCGATGATGTCGATCTGCTGGTCCCAGTCGGTGCTCCACGCCTGGTCCGGGTAGGCGACCGTGGGGGCGATGTCCTTGAGGACGTCGTACTGCTTCTGCGTGATGCCCGACCAGGGGGCGAGGATGACGTCGGGCTCCAGCTCGGTGATGGCCTCGAAGTCGATCTCCTCGCCGCCCGTGAACTGCTTGGGCAGCTTGTCGCCGGACTTCTTCACGGCCTCGTTGATCCACGGCAGGTAGCCGGACTTGTCGCTGCCCCACGGGTAGCTCTCGATACCGACCGGGGTCTGGCCGAGGGCTATCGCGGTCTCGGCGGAGCCCTGGCCGAGGGTCACGATGCGCTGCGGCTTCTCCTTGATCTCGGCGGTGCCGAGCGAGCTCTTGATCGAGACGGGGAAGGCGCCGGCGCTGTTGCTCGTGTCCTTGCCCGCGTCCTTCGCCGCGTCTTTTCCGCTGTCGCCGTCCGAGGAGCAGCCGGCCAGGACGACGGCGAGGGCGACGGCGGTGGCCGAAGCGGCAAGGGTGTGACGACGCACGCGGGTGAAGCCGAGCATGGGTGTTCCTCAGGTTGGACGAGCAGTAAGGATAGGTAAGCCTAAGCTAAACGTACAGGGGTTCGCGGGGCACCCCTCCCCCGGCTTCCGTTCCGCTACGGCGGTGGGGCTGAGCGCACAGCTGCGGATCGACCGCAGCGTGATGGTGGGGTG
Source organism: Streptomyces sp. NPDC043746 (assembly GCF_056436485.1). Lineage (NCBI taxonomy): Bacteria > Bacillati > Actinomycetota > Actinomycetes > Kitasatosporales > Streptomycetaceae > Streptomyces > Streptomyces sp. NPDC043746. The sequence goes on from NZ_JBWKCM010000019.1 coordinate 81,543, forward strand.
CATCGACGGACTGGAGGGCTCCGGTCTCGTACGGCGGGAGCGCCACCCCCGGGATCGCCGGGCCTACGCGGTGACGCCGACACCGGAGGCCGGGCCCGCGCCGGAGGAGGCGGAAAAAGGGTTCCGCGCCTGCCGGACCGGGCCATCGGCGCCCTCGCCGCGGCCGAACGCCGGACCCTGACCCGGCTCGTGGGCAAGATCCTCGACGTGGGCTGAGCCCCGGCGGGGGATCAGCCCCTGCCGAGGGTGAGCACGCTCCGCGGCTCCGGCTGCGGGCGGCTGGCCCACAGGGTCCGTACGTGTTCCAGGTGGTGGCGCATGAGGGCCTCGGCGCCCTCCGCGTCCTGGGCGATCATCAGGTCCAGCAGCCGCACGTGCTCCTCGGCGGAGTCGACCAGGACCCCGGCCTCGTCCAGCTCGGTGAGGCCGTAGAGCCGGGACCGCTTGCGGAGGTCGCCGACGACCGAGACGAGGTGGCGGTTCCCGCCGAGGGCGAGCAGATCGAGGTGGAAGCGGCGGTCGGCGTCCAGATAGCCGATGAGGTCATGGGCCCGGGCCGCCGCCACGATGGCCTCCGCTTCCGGGCGCAGGGCTTCGAGCTGGTCGCGGGTGGCGGTCCGGACCACCTTGGCGACGGTGGGCACCTCGATGAGCGTACGGATCTCCGTGTACTCGTCCAGGTCCTGCTCGGTCATCTCCGTCACCCGGAAGCCCTTGTTCCGTACGACCTCGACCAGACCTTCACGGGCGAGGTCGAGCATCGCCTCGCGCACCGGGGTGGGCGAGACGCCGAACTCCGCGGCGAGAGCCGGGGCCGAGTAGACGCCTCCGGGCTTGATCTCCCCGGCGATGAGCGCGGCGCGCAGCGCGTGGGCCACCTGGTCGCGCAGGTTCTCGGTGGGGGCGACGAGTTTGCGCGACTGCAGGGTGACCACGGCGTCCTCCGGGACCTCGGACTTCTTCGGTGCAATGTCACGTTACCCGACGGCAGTTCACCTCCGGAGGGGGTCGGAACCTCGGACAGCCGCAGGGCGGGGGCCGTCACAACAGGAAGCCGTCCGGGAACGGGTCGGACGGGTCGTGGTGGAACTGCGAGGTGCCGGTGATCCACGCGCGCCCCGTGATGACCGGGACGACCGCCGGCGCCCCGGCCACCCGGCTCTTCGCGACGAGCCGGCCGGTGAACGACGTACCGAGAAAGGACTCGTTGACGAAGTCGTGGTGCAGGGGCAGTTCGCCCCGGGTGTGGAGCTGGGCCATCCGGGCGGAGGTGCCGGTGCCGCAGGGCGAGCGGTCGAACCAGCCCGGGTGGATGGCCATCGCGTGGCGGGAGTGCGTGGCGGTCGAGCCGGGGGCCAGGAACTGGACGTGGTGGCAGCCCGTGATCGAGGTGTCCTCGGGGTGGACGGGCGGTTCCGTCGCGTTGACGGCGGCCATCATGTCCAGCCCGGCCCGCAGGATGTCGTCCTTGCGGGCGCGGTCGAAGGGCAGGCCGAGCCGGTCGAGAGGGAGGATGGCGTAGAAGTTGCCGCCGTAGGCGAGGTCGTAGGCGACCGTGCCGTACCCGGGGATCTCCACCTGCCGGTCGAGGGCGACGGTGAAGGAAGGGACGTTGCGCAGGGTCACGGCGGTGGCCGCGCCGCCCTCCACGCGCACCTCGGCGACGACCAGACCGGCGGGGGTGTCCAGGCGGACGGTGGTGACGGGCTCGGTGACGGCCACCATGCCGGTCTCGACCAGCACGGTGGCGACGCCGATGGTGCCGTGCCCGCACATCGGCAGCAGCCCGGAGACCTCGATGAACAGGACGCCCCAGTCGGCGTCGGGCCGGGTGGGCGGCTGGAGGATCGCGCCGCTCATCGCGGCGTGCCCGCGCGGCTCGTACATCAGCCAGGTGCGGAGGTGGTCCAGGTGCTTCTGGAAGTAGGCACGCTTCTCCCCCATGGTCGCGCCGGGCACGGCTCCGACGCCGCCGGTGACGACCCGGGTCGGCATACCCTCGGTGTGGGATTCCACGGTGTGAATGGTGCGGCGGCTGCGCACGGTGCTGCTCCTTGGCGGTGAGGTGGCGGCGTGCGGTCTCGGTCTCGGGGCTCGTTTCCCGGGCTCAGTCCAGGCCCTCCGCGAGCAGCTTCTCGGTCAACGCGCGTACGGTCTCCGCGTCCTGCGGGGCGAGGGGGGTACGGGGAGGGCGGCAGGGCCCGCCGCTGCCGTCGGCCACCACGTCCTGGGACACCTTGATCGCCTGGACGAACTCGGTCCGGGAGTCCCAGCGCAGCAGCGGGTGCAGCCGCCGGTACAGCGGTACGGCGGCCTCCAGGTCGCCGGCGACCGCCGCGCGGTAGAGGGCGGTGCAGGAGCCGGGGAGCGCGTTGGGGAATCCGGCGATCCAGCCGACGGCCCCGGCCACGGCCAGCTCCAGCAGGACATCGTCGGCGCCGATCAACAGGTCGAGACCGGGCGCCCGTTCGGCTATCTCCCAGGCCCGGCGCACATCGCCGGTGAACTCCTTCACGGCGACGATGTCCCCGGTCTCGTGGAGCTGCGCCAGCAGCGCGGGGGTCAGGTCGATCCGGGTGTCGTACGGGTTGTTGTAGGCGACCACGGGCAGCCCGGCGCGGGCGACTTCGGCGTAGTGGGCGCGTACGGCACTCTCGTCGGCCCGGTAGACGTTGGGCGGCAGCAGGAGTACGGAACCGGCCCCGGCCTCCGCCGCCTGCTCGGCCCAACGCCGGGCCTCCGCACTGCCGTACGCGGCCACGCCCGGCATCACCCGCGCTCCGTCGCCCGCCGCGTCGACGGCGGTCTCGACCACGCGGCGGCGCTCCTTCTCGGTGAGGGTCTGGTACTCGCCGAGGGACCCGTTCGGCACGACGCCGTCGCAGCCCGCGTCGATGAGCGAACGGACGTGGTCGGCGTAGGCGTCGTGGTCGACGGAGAGGTCGTCGCGGAAGGGCAGCGTGGTGGCGACCATGACGCCGTGCCAGGGGCGGGACCGGTGCATGAGGAACTCCTCTGTTCACATGGGTGGTTGGGGATGTTCGTCCTCAGTCGGGGCGGTGGAGGTCAGTCGGCCGCGCCGGGATCGGCCGTGGGTGGGGACTCCGCGAGGTCGCGGAGGGGGACCGGACAGGAGAGCGGGCGGCGGGCGGGGGCGAGCGGGGCCGTGCCGTCACCGCCGGCCGCGAGAGCGGTGACGGCCGTCTCGCACATACGGCCCTGGCACCAGCCCATGCCCGCCCGGGTGAGAAGCTTGGCGCTCCGCACGTCCTGGGCGCCCAACGCGCAGGCCTGCCGCAGCGCGTGGGCGGTGACCTCCTCGCAGCGGCAGACCTCGGTCTCGTCGGTGAGCCAGCTCGTCCAGTGGGCGCCGGGGCGGTGGACGCCCGCCATGAGGTCGGCGAAGCGGCGCTGCCGGGCGGCCCCCGTCACCCGCGCCCGCGCACGCCCCTGCTCCTTGAGCCGTGCAGTCATGCTCAGGGCCGCCACTCTCCCTTCCAGCAGAGCCAGTTCGACGCCACCGACGCCGGTGGATTCACCCGCTGCCCACAACCCCGGTGTCGAGGTGCGCTGTTGATCGTCGACGACGATGGCGGGCGTTCCGTCCGGTGCGGTGCGGAGCGCGCAGCCCAGCGCGACGGCGAGTTCGAGCTGAGGGACGAGGCCGTGGCCGACGGCGAGCGCGTCGCAGGCGATCCGTACCTCGGTCCCGGCCACCGGCCGCCACTCCCGGTCGAGCGTGGCGAGGGTGACCGCCTCGACCCGGTGCGTACCGTGCGCCCGGACGACCGCTCTGCGGGTACGCACCCGGATCCGGTACCGCAGCAGCTCCCCCGCGAGCCGGGCCCCCTCCACCGCCTTCGCCGGGTTGCGGACGAGGACACCGGGGCGGGAGGCGTAGGCGGCGTACGAGGCGGCCTCGGCCAGCACCGGGATCTCGGCGCCCGCCTCCGCGAGGGAGACGGCGACGGCGAGGAGGAGCGGGCCGCTCCCGGCCACGACGATGCGCCGCCCGGGCAGGGCGCGGGAGTCCTTGAGCACGGCCTGGGCCCCACCGGCGGCGACCACCCCGGGCAGGGTCCAGCCGGGGAAGGGGAGTTGGCGCTCGAAGGCACCGGTTGCCAGGAGGAGGAAGCGGGCTGTGGTGACGTGTATGCCGGGGGCGGGTTCTCCGGGGACCGGCCCACTCGCTGTCGGCACCCCGTCGACCGGGATGTGGCGGAGTGTCCAGCGGTCCCGGTCCGCCGCCGCCGGGGCGCCCCCTTCGGCCGTCCAGACATGGCGTCGCGGGAGGTGGGTGATCCGCCCTTCCTGTTGGTGCGCCGCGCGACGGGCGGACAGGGCGGCGAAGGCGGACCGTTCGCGATGGACGGCCCTGCCGCCCCTGGCGAGGCCGGGAGCAGGGGTGGAGGCGAGGCCGCGATCGGCGGCGGGGCGGGGACTGAGGGCAGGGGCCGCGTGACGGAAGTACTGCCCGCCCGGCCGTTCCGACCCGTCGATCAGCACCACCCGGAGGCCCCCGTCGGCGGCGGTGACGGCGGCGGCCAGGCCCGCGGGCCCGGCGCCGACGACCGCCAGGTCGAAGCCGTCTGACGCACGGCGGGCACCGCTCTCCGTACGGCCGAGCGCCATCCCGCCGTCCCCCCGCCCCCCGTCAGCTGCCGAGCGCATCATGCCCGTGCCCTTCCTGCGAGGTGACCGCATCGCCCTCCACCACCCGGACGAGACAGGCGCGCTGACCGGGTACACCGTTGACGACGACCAGGCAGTCGAAGCAGACGCCCATCCCGCAGAACGCCCCGCGCGGTCGGCCGCCACCGCGCGTCGTGCGCCAGGCGACGATGCCGTGGTCCCAGAGGGCGCCTGCGATGCTCTGCCCCTGGCGTGCGGCGAGGGCCCGCCCGTCGAAGGCGAAGCCGACGACGTCGGCGTCCCCTCTCACTTCGCCCTCGGCGCCCTCCGCCTCGGCGGATGGTTCGGACCGGTCGTGCATGGGACCACTCCTCCTTCTCTGGCCTCACCCTCAAGCCTTCTCTGGCCTCACCCTCAAGCCCGCACTCACGTCGGCAGCGGATCGGCTGCGGATTCGGCCAGCCGCCCCGGATCGAAAGGCCCGGTATCCAACCCCACGCCCTCGCCGATCAGTTGCCGGGCGATCACCAGTCCGGTGGCCGGGGCGAGGCCGATCCCGGCGCCTTCGTGGCCGCAGGCGTGGTACAGGCCGGGCACGCACGGGTCGGGGCCGATGGCCGGCATGTGGTCGGGCAGATACGGACGGAAGCCGCAGTAGACGCGGAGCACACGCACCTGCGCCAGCACCGGGAAGAGGCCGGTCGCGGCGGCGGCCAGCCGGTGGACGGCCTCCGCCGAGAGGCTGCGGTCGAACCCCACCCGTTCCCGGCTGGCGCCGATGAGGACGGGCCCGGCGGGCGTGCCCTCCACGACGGGCGAGGTCTGCAACTCGGCGTCCCCGCTCGCCACATCGGCGACGTACCCCGCCGCGTACACCTTGTGGCGGATGAGCGGGGGCAGGGGCTCGGTGACGAGGACGAAGCCCCGGCGCGGCTGGACGGGGAGGTACGAACCCGCCAGCTCCGCGACCCGGTCCGCCCAGGTGCCCGCCGCGTTCACGACGGCCCCGGTGAGCAGCCGCCGACGCGAGGTCCGAACGCCGCTCACCCGGCCGTCCGCGGTGGTCGTCACGGCGGTGACCTCCTCCCCCAGGAAGATCCGCGCACCCGCTCGCCCGGCGCACTCCAGCAGCCTGGCGGCGGCCCGGGCCGGCTGCACCTGGGCGTCCTCGGGGTAGTGGAACCCTCCGGCCAGCCCGTGCGCGAGGTGGGGCTCCCGTGTCCGGAGCCCGTCGGCACCCACCTCCTCCACGGCGACCCCGGCACGTTCCTGGGAAGCGGCGAACTCCCTCAACGACGACAGCTGTCCACCGTCCTCCGCCACGACGATCCCGCCCTTGGTCTCGAACTCGATGTCCTTGGGCAGCACTTGGGCAAGCTCGCCCCAGAGTGTGAGCGACATCCGGGCCAACTCCAGTTCCGGCCCCGGCTCCTTGTCCGAGACGAGGAGGTTTCCCTCCCCCGAACCGCTGGTGCCGCCCGCGACCGGCCCCCGGTCGACGACGGCCACCGAGAGACCGGCTCGGGCCGCGTAGTAGGCACACGCGGCACCGACGACTCCGGCGCCGATCACGACGAGATCCACGGACTCTCCCTTGAGCACGCCGGTAACATGTCACATGACGCATTGTCTGCCAAGACCCGCTCCCGGCCGATCGATCCGCTCCCGGCCGACCGGGAGCGGATCGATCGCGCGCACGGGCTCAGAACCCGGCGGAGACCACGAGCCCCGACACCGCCTGTTCGGCGGCGACGGACAGGTAGTGCCACCCGGGGGCGGGGTTGTCGACCGTCACCGTCTCGGCATTGCCCGGTGTGGCCGACCGGTGGGTGAAGTCGGTCTTCGACGGCCAGGAACCGGCGCGGTGGTACAGGTCACCATCGCCGGTACCGCCATGGGTGGTGATGCGCAACTTCGCGGTCCCGGCGGGGACATACACGGTCAGGTAGGCGTAGTCACCGGTCCGGATCGAGATGCCGGAGCGTGCGCAGTCGCGGTCGAGCCGGGTCCGCTCGGGGTGGGTGCACTCGGGCAGAGCCGGCGGATCGGTGGGATCGTCCGGATCCGTGATCTCACCGCAGTCGCCCGCCGCGCAGGCCGTGAGCCAGGTGTTCCAGTCGGCGTCGTAGCGAGTGCCGATGGTGGTCTTCAGATGGGTGCGGGCCGCGTTCCAGTCTCCGGCGCGGTAGTGGCGCAGGACGGTGTCCAGGTCCGCGCGGTGGGACTGGAGCATGTAGCGGACCGCGAGGTAGCCCCAGCGGTAGATCCGGGCGCTGTCGCTGTTGCCGTAGGTGGTGTCGAACAGGGTGCTGAGGGGGTAAGTGCGCTTGCCCGCCTCGGTGATGGCCGCGTCGTAGGTGAGACCGCGGTAGGCGTAGGAGACGTACTCCGCGAAGCCCTCGACCCACCAGACGGTCGGGGTGGTCATGCCGTCGGCGAAGTCACCGGCCATGGTGAAGCGGCCGTCGAGGTAGTGGGTGTACTCGTGGTTGAGGTTCCAGATCTGGAAGTCCGGCCGCAGCCACTCGGCTTCGTAGGCGATGAAGCGCGGCTGGTTGCCCACGGCGGAGGGGTCGCCCTCCAGGTACATGCCGCCGTTGTTCGTGTCGATGCCGAACATGGCTCCCGCGTACGTGCCGTAGTCGCCACTGGAGTGGTAGACGACGACTTCGAGCCGGGTGTTGAGGTCGCCGGGCACCGGCCCTTCGTCCCGTGCGAGTTCATGGAAGAACGCGTTCTGTCCCGCCAGATCGGCGCAGGTGGCGGCGAGTTGGGCGGCCGACATCTCCTGGGCGCGGATGCGCAGGCTTTCGCCGCACTCATGTCGGACCGGCAGGGCCGCCCGGTCCAGGCGGTCGGCCAGGTCGCAGGTGCCGAAGTAGACGCAGTTGGCGGCGTCGTAGTGGTTGGCCGTCTCGGCCAGGCCCACCCACAGGGGTGCGGTCGCACCGGTGATGGAGGTCCGGTCGAGGAGCCCCTTCACCTGCGGGCGCACGCCGGTGCGCAGCGCTTCGTACGACAGGAAGCGGGCGAGTTCACGGCCCGCGTTGGTGACGAGGAAGGAGTGGCCGGTGCCGAGCAGGGCGAGGTTGCGGTCGGCGAAGGAGTGGACGGTGTCGGCGGTGGACCGGTCGGCCGTCACCGCCTCGACGAAGTCCGGGAGTTGATGCCCCCGGAACAGCACGGTGAAGGTGCTGTTCACGGCGGCCCGCATGTTCCTCAGCTCGTTGTACGAGGCGTCGTGGGCGGCGAGCAGGCGCTTCACCACGTCGAGGTAGCGGGCGTTCTCCTGGGAGCTGTCGATGAGCACGACCGCTTCGGAGAGCGTCGCCCCGTTGGCGTCGGTGACGTCACGGGAGCGCGGTGAGCCGAAGAACGCGTCGAGTCCTCCCCGTATCGCTGTGGTCAGGGCCGGTCCGTAGGGCCCGACGGCCGACTCGTTGTACCACTGCACGTAGTACCCGGCTCGCAGGTACAGCACCAACTGGGGCACGCCGGTGGAACCGTTGCCCGGGTAGGTGGCCGAGGCCTCGCGCAGCGCGTGCGCCACCGTCGCCATCTGCGCTTCCCGGAAGGCCAGGCGCGCGTTCTCGCCGGTGAGGCCGAACAGCGTGTTGACGCACTCCGTGGCGGATTCCCTGATCCGCTGTACGAGGGCGCTGCCCGTACGCGAGGTGAAGTCCACCGGATCGCAGGCGGAGGCAGCGGTGGCGGCCTCCTGACGGGGCTCGTCGTAGTCCCGCCTGCGCTCCGCGCCGGAGGCCGGGGCCGGGCCCCGCTCGTCGACGGGCAGCGCCGAGGCGCGTACGTGGTCGGGCTCGGGCGCCGCGTCCGGTACGAGGGAGGCGGCTGGCGGGATCTCCGCACTGCCGCCGCCCGCCGGCCCCGGTTCCCCGACGGCGGCTGGACGCTGCGGGGTGGAAGCGAACGACGGGGCGCCGAACGAGGTCGTACTCAGACACATACAGAGCGCCAACGCGGCCAGGGCCGCGGCGCGTCGGCGCATCGATGCTGGTCTCACCAGCTGCCTCCTCTTCGGGCTCACCCGGTACGGGTGCGGGGGATGAGGGTGGTGGGGATGGCGGAGCAGCACCCCACGCGCCCAGTTTTGGCATGGACACGCAAGGTGCAGTACGACAGTACAATTTCACACAGCACAGCCCTTGAGAAGGCTCCCGTCCGAACTTGCCCTGCCGCGGCCGACTCCCCCTCAGCCGCACGACTCCGGCGCGGGGGGCCGACGTTGACGCGCCGGGGAACGGGGAGTCTCGCCGGGAAGGCCGCCGCCCTCCTCGAGCAGGCGCCGCTGGGAGAGGAGATAGCCCAGCTCGGCCCTGCTGCGGCTGCCCAGCGCTTCGGAGACCTTCCGGATGTGGGTGGAGACGGTCCGCGCGCTCATCCCCAGCCGGGACGCGATCGATTCGTCGGTGTGGCCGGAGACGACCATGCGGAGCACGGTCCGGCGTACGGAGCTGGTGAGCAGGTCGGGTCGGTGGCGTTCGACGCTGATGGCGACGGGCTCGGCGCGCTCCCACGCATGGTCGAACATCTTGGCCAGGAACTCGATCACCCCGGAGTGCCGGACGGCCAGCGCGGCGCTCCTGCGCTCCTCGGTGCCCGGGATGAAGGCGATCGTACGGTCACAGATGATGACCCGCTCGAAGACCTCGTCCACGGTGCGGACGCGGGCGCCTTCGGCGAGAACCCGCTCGATGTAGGCGAGGGTGGGTGCGTGCGAGCGGACGCTGTGCTGGTAGAGCGTGCGCTGCCGCACCCCCTTCCGCAGCAGGGCGAGATCGCGGGGCAGGGCCTCGGCGAGCAGAGCGGGCGGCCGGCCACCGCCGGGCTGCGCGGTCAGCAGCTCCTCCCGGCAGGAGGCGACAGCCTTGCGCAGCGCCTCACCGATGACCTCTTCACCGTGCAGCGATTCGATGGGCGGTTCCGCCCGGCGCTGTACCTTCCGATAGACGGCCTCCGCCGCGAGAAAGGATGAATGCAGGACTTCCAGGGATTTCCGGCGCTCTTCGATGTCACGCTCGACGGGACGAGCCAGCAGCGATTCGGCGATTGCCGGGGGAACGGGAACGTACACGTCCCGCCCACCGGGCAGCGGTTTCAGGAGACCGGACCGTACGAGGCATCCGGGCACGTCCCCGGACACCGTCCCCGCCTCCAGCGCCTCGCGGTAGCGCCTCAGCCCCTCCTCGCACAGGAGTACCTCGGTTAGTGACGTTATGTCAGGTTCTGGCGTCATCTGCCCATCCTTCATGTTCCCGCAATTCGTGCTCAGGACGACAGGCAGGCTCGCATCGCCGCCGGAATATGCGAAAGGATGACCGTGACGCAAACAATGCGCCCGAGAAAAGGCAGTTGCGACACCTCCCCCGAGTCGATTCACAGGAACTCGCCCGGGAAATTTCACAAACGGGAAACCCCCGCAGTGAAACATGGAAACAATCACATCGATAAGGTGATGGTATGTATCGGACCGTCAATGCTGCGCACACTTGCTTTACGCCGCGCACGTGCCGTGCGGAGGGAGCAAGAAAAGACTCCGCCTGGGGCTGATGCACGCCCGGCACAAACGACGTCATTCCGGATCCGGACTTTTTCCTCCGGAAATTCAGGGGGAAAAATCTCACATTCTGAGACGACTGGCGGTTGTCGGGGACGCCTGGCCTCAGTCCTGGGCGAGATCCTCCGGAGCCGACCTCGCGAGGTCGGCCAGGGTCGCGAGAGCACGGGACAGGGTCTCCGCCGACGGCGAGGCGAGGCCCAGGCGGATCGCGTGCGGGCCCCGGTGGCGCCCGACGGCGAAGGCGGCCGCCGGGGTCACCGCGATACCGTGCCGCGCCGCGGCGGCTACGAACGTGTCGGCCCGCCACGGCCTCGGCAGCTCCCACCAGCGGTAGTACGACCCCGGCGCGCTGCGGGTCACGAAGTCGCCGAGGTGACGCTCCGCGATCTCCTGCCGCTCCACGGCCTGCCGCTGCTTGGCCCGTACGAGCGACTCCACGGCCCCGACCTCCTGCCACCGGGCCATCGCCTCCAGCGGGAACCCCATGGGCGTCCAGCCACCCGAGCGCAGAGCGGCCGCGACCCCGCCCGACACGGCGGCGGGAGCCACCGCGAACCCGAGGGACAGCCCCGGCGCGAGCCGCTTCGACAGACTGTCGACGAGCACCGTCCGCTCGGGCACACGGGAGGCCAGGGGCGGCAGGTCATCCCGGAGAAAGGCCCACACTGCGTCCTCGATCGCAGGGACACCGCACGTCAGCAGCACATCGGCCAGGCTGTCCAGCCTCTCCTCGGGCATGGTCAGCGACAGCGGATTGTGCAGGACGGGCTGTACGTAGACGGCGTGCAGCGGCCCGGCCCGGTGCGCCTCCTCCACCGCCTCCGGGATGAGCCCGGCCCCGTCCATCGCGAGCGGCACGAGAGTGACACCGAGCCGGGTGGCGATCGCCTTGAGCACCGGGTACGTCAGCTCCTCGACGCCCAGCCGCGCACCCGGCCGGGTCAGCGCGGCCACGACCGCCGAGATCGCCTGTCGGCCGCTCCCCGCGAACAGGACCCGCGCCGGATCCGGGCGCCAGCCACCCCGTGCGAGCAGGTCCGCCGCGGCGGCGCGCGCCGCGGGGGTGCCGGCCGCACCCACCGGGCGCAGCACCGGCTCCAGCCGCCCGGGCCGCAGCAGCCCGCCCAGCCCGGCGGCCAGCACCTCGGCCTGCTCAGGCACCACAGGGTAGTTCAGCTCCAGATCGACCCGGCTCTCGGCGGGTTCGGAGAGCGCGGGGGCGGGTGGTGCCGCCGCGCCGGAGGTGTCGCGCACGAAGGTGCCACGGCCCACGTGCCCCTCGGTGAAACCCCGACGTGCGAGCTCCTGATAGACGCGGGTGGCCGTGGAATTGGCGATGCCGTACTGCCGGGCGAATTCCCTTTGGGTGGGCAGCCGTTCACCCGCCTTGAGCCGACCGGCCCGGATCTCGGCGGCCACCGCGTCGGCAACGCTCCGGTAGTCCTTCACGGACCCCACCTCCCGTACTTCCGCACTCCCGCACTCCCGCACTCCCGCACTCCCGCACTCCCGCACTCCCGCACTCCCGCACTCCCGCACTCCCGCACCCACCACGTATCACGCACACCGTCACCAGCATCGAAGCACAGCATTGCACCGAGTTCAATATTTCGTATTGAACCGAGGAATGACAGGCCCTTACACTCGAATTGCTCCGATGCGCAGCGATCGGGAACGAGAAATGCACGGAAGTGAGCGAGCGGAGCGCCGAGCAGCACGACCGATCGGCTACGGAACAGACCACGGCAGAAGACTCACGGACAGAAGGCGGCGCACAGCGATGGTTGAGCTGACCGGGGTACTGGGAGTGGGGATGGTGGCCCTGGGAATGGTGCTCACCCCCGGCCCGAACATGATCTACCTCGTCTCCCGGAGCATCACCCAGGGCCGTCGGGCGGGGGTCGTCTCCCTCGGCGGGGTGGCGGTCGGCTTCCTGGTCTACCTGCTGGCGACGAACCTCGGCCTCTCCGTGGTCTTCGTCGCGGTGCCCGAGCTGTACGTCGCGGTCAAACTGGCCGGCGCGGCCTACCTGGGCTACCTCGCCTGGACCGCCCTCAAGCCCGGCGGCGTCTCCGTCTTCGCCCCCCAGGAGATGCCCCACGACTCCCCGCGAAAACTGTTCACGATGGGGCTGATGACGAATCTGCTCAACCCGAAGATCGCCATCATGTATCTGTCCCTCATCCCGCAGTTCATCAACCTGGAGTCGGGGCACGTGCTGTTCCAGGGCTTCGTGCTCGGCTCCGTCCAGATCGCGGTGGCGCTCACGGTCAACCTGTCCATCGTCCTGGCCGCCGGTTCGATCGCCGTCTTCCTGGCCCGCCGCCCCTCGTGGCTCAAGGTACAGCGCTACATGATGGGAACGGCGCTCGCCCTTCTGGCCGTCTCCGTCGCCCTGGACACCTCGATCCCCACGTCCGCTTCGAGCTGATCCCGCAAGGTCATGGCCGTGAGCTGCTCGGCGTGTTCTTGGAGTGAGCGGACGCCGACGTCGCCGTGGTTGAGGGCATCGATGCCCTGGACGGCGGCGGCGAGTGCCTGGACCGTGGTCAGGCACGGGACGGAGCGGGAGACGGCCGCGGTGCGGATCTCGTAGCCGTCGAGACGACCACCCGTGCCGTAGGGGGTGTTCACGATGAGATCGACCTCCCCGTCGTGGATGAGCTGGACGATCGTCTTCTCACCGTTGGGCCCCGGCCCCTCGGACTGCTTGCGCACGATCGTGGCGTTGATCCCGTTGCGCTTCAGCACCTCGGCCGTCCCCGAGGTCGCCATCAGCTCGAACCCGTGCGCGACCAGCTCCCGGGCCGGGAAGATCATCGAGCGCTTGTCCCGGTTCGCCACCGAGATGAACGCCCGCCCACTGGTGGGAAGCGGACCGTAAGCACCGGCCTGCGACTTCGCATACGCCGTCCCGAAGACCGAGTCGATACCCATGACCTCACCCGTGGAGCGCATCTCCGGCCCGAGAACGGTGTCGACGCCCCTACCGTGGATGTCACGGAAGCGGGACCACGGCATCACCGCCTCCTTGACAGAGATCGGCGCGTCCAGCGGCAGGGTGCCGCCGTCACCCGTCTTCGGCAGCAGGCCCTCGGTGCGGAGTTCGGCGATGGTGGCCCCGAGGGAGATACGGGCGGCGGCCTTGGCCAGGGGGACGGCGGTGGCCTTGGAGGTGAAGGGCACCGTGCGGGAGGCGCGGGGGTTGGCCTCCAGGACGTAGAGGATGTCCCCGGACAGGGCGAACTGGATGTTGATCAGCCCGCGCACCCCGACACCCCGGGCGATGGCCTCGGTCGAGGCCCGCAGCCGCTTGATGTCGAACCCGCCCAGCGTGATCGGCGGCAGCGCACAGGCCGAGTCACCGGAATGGATCCCGGCCTCCTCGATGTGCTCCATCACCCCACCGAGATACAGCTCGGTCCCGTCGTACAGCGCGTCGACATCGATCTCGATCGCGTCGTCCAGGAACCGGTCCACCAGCACCGGCCGGGTCGGGCTGATCTCCGTGGACTCGGCAATGTAGGACTCCAGGCGCGCCTCGTCGTACACGATCTCCATCCCGCGCCCGCCCAGGACATAGGAGGGGCGGACCAGGACCGGGTAGCCGATCTCGTCCGCGATCGCCTTCGCCCCGGCGAAGGTGGTGGCCGTGCCGTGCTTAGGTGCGGGCAGGCCTGCCTCGGCCAGGACCCGCCCGAAAGCCCCCCGGTCCTCAGCCGCGTGGATCGCTTCGGGGGAGGTCCCGACGACCGGAACGCCGTTGTCCTTGAGCGCCTGGGAGAGGCCGAGGGGGGTCTGGCCGCCGAGCTGGACGATGACACCGGCGATGGGGCCGGCGAGGGATTCGGCGTGGACGATCTCCAGGACGTCCTCCAGGGTGAGCGGCTCGAAGTAGAGCCGGTCGGAGGTGTCGTAGTCCGTGGAGACGGTCTCGGGGTTGCAGTTAACCATCACGGTCTCGAACCCGGCGTCCGACAGGGCGAAGGAGGCATGAACACAGGAGTAGTCGAACTCGATCCCCTGCCCGATCCGGTTGGGCCCCGATCCGAGGATGATCACCGCGGGCTTGGTGCGGGGCGCGACCTCGGACTCCTCGTCATAGGACGAGTAGAAGTACGGGGTCTTCGCCGCGAACTCCGCCGCACACGTATCGACCGTCTTGTAGACCGGGCGGATACCGAGCGCGTGGCGGACCTCGCGGACGACGTCCTCGCGCAGCCCGCGGATCTCCCCGATCTGGGCGTCGGAGAACCCGTGCCGCTTCGCCTCGGCCAGCAGCTCAGCGTCCAAGCGCTCCGCAGTGGCCAGCTCGTCGGCGATCTCCTTGATCAGGAAGAGCTGGTCGACGAACCAGGGGTCGATCTTCGTCGCCTCGAAGACCTCCTCCTGGGAGGCTCCGGCACGGATCGCCTGCATGACCGTGTTGATACGGCCGTCGGTGGGGCGGACCGCCTCCGCCAGCAGCTCCCCCTTGTCCCCCACCGGGCCGGTGAAAGCGAACTGCGAACCCTTCTTCTCCAAAGAGCGCAACGCCTTCTGCAGGGCCTCGGTGAAGTTCCGGCCGATCGCCATCGCCTCCCCCACCGACTTCATCGTGGTGGTCAGCGTCGCATCCGCCGAGGGGAACTTCTCGAACGCGAAACGCGGCGCCTTCACCACGACGTAGTCGAGGGTCGGCTCGAACGACGCCGGAGTCTTCTCGGTGATGTCGTTCGGGATCTCGTCCAGCGTGTAACCCACAGCCAGCTTCGCGGCGATCTTCGCGATCGGGAAACCCGTCGCCTTCGACGCCAGAGCCGAGGAGCGGGAGACACGCGGGTTCATCTCGATCACGATGACCCGCCCGTCCTTCGGGTCGATCGCGAACTGGATGTTGCACCCACCGGTATCGACCCCCACCTCGCGGATGATCGCAATCCCGACATCCCGCAGCCGCTGGTACTCCCGGTCGGTCAGCGTCATCGCCGGGGCGACAGTGATCGAGTCACCGGTATGCACACCCATCGGGTCGAAGTTCTCGATCGAACACACGACCACGACGTTGTCGTTCTTGTCGCGCATCAGCTCCAGCTCGTACTCCTTCCACCCCAGAATCGACTCCTCCAGGAGCACCTCCGTGGTCGGGGAGAGGGTGAGGCCCTGCCCGGCGATCCGGCGCAGTTCCTCCTCGTCGTGGGCGAAGCCGGAGCCGGCGCCGCCCATGGTGAAGGAGGGGCGGACGACGACGGGGTAGCCGCCGAGGGTGTCCACCCCGGCCAGGACGTCGTCCATGGAGTGGCAGATGACCGAGCGGGCGGACTCGCCGTAGCCGATCTTCGCCTTCACCGCCTCGACGACGCCCTTGAACAGGTCGCGGTCCTCGCCCTTGTTGATCGCCTCGACGTTCGCGCCGATGAGCTCGACACCGTACTTCTCCAGCACCCCCTGCTCATGCATCGAGATCGCCGTGTTCAGGGCGGTCTGACCGCCCAGGGTGGGCAGGAGCGCGTCGGGGCGCTCCTTCGCGATGATCTTCTCGACGAACTCCGGGGTGATCGGCTCGACGTAGGTGGCGTCGGCGATCTCGGGGTCGGTCATGATCGTGGCCGGGTTGGAGTTCACCAGAATGACCCGCAACCCCTCGGCCTTGAGGACGCGGCAGGCCTGGGTGCCGGAGTAGTCGAACTCGGCGGCCTGGCCGATGACGATCGGACCCGAGCCGATGACCAGGACGGACTGGATATCGGAGCGCTTAGGCACGCTGGCCCTCCATCAGAGAAACGAAACGGTCGAACAGGTAGGCGGCATCGTGCGGGCCGGCAGCGGCCTCAGGGTGGTACTGGACACTGAACGCGGGCCGGTCCAACAGGTGCAGACCCTCGACCACCTGGTCGTTCAGGCAGACATGGGACACCTCGGCACGGCCGAACTCCGTCTCCGAGACCCGGTCCAGCGGGGCATCCACAGCGAAGCCGTGATTGTGCGCCGTCACCTCCACCTTGCCGGTCGTGCGGTCCTGCACCGGCTGATTGATCCCCCGATGCCCGTACTTCAACTTGTACGTACCAAAACCCAGCGCCCGGCCCAGGATCTGATTACCGAAACAGATACCGAACAACGGAGTCGAACGCTCCAGCACGCCACGCATCAGAGCGACGGGGTGGTCGGCGGTGGACGGGTCACCGGGACCGTTGGAGAAGAACACCCCATCCGGCTTCACCGCGTACACATCCTCCAAGGTGGCCGTGGCGGGCAGCACGTGCACCTCGATACCCCGCTCCGCCATCCGGTGCGGCGTCATCCCCTTGATCCCCAGATCGACCGCCGCGACCGTGAACCTCTTCGCCCCGATCGCAGGAACGACATACGCCTCCTCCGTCGCCACCTCCGCGCAGAGGTCCGCACCCGCCATCTCCGGCACCTGACGCACCTTCGCCAGCAACGTGCCCTCATCCGGAATCGCATCACCGGAGAAGATCCCCACCCGCATCGCACCCCGCTCCCGCAGGTGACGCGTCAACGCACGCGTGTCGACACCACTGATCCCGACCACACCCTGCGCCGCCAGCTCCTCGTCCAACGACCGCAGCGCACGCCAGCTGGACGGCTTACGGGCGGGGTCACGGACGACGTAACCCGAAACCCAGACACGACCCGACTCCGGGTCCTCGTCGTTGACGCCCGTGTTGCCGACGTGCGGGGCCGTCATCACCACCACCTGCCGGTGATACGACGGGTCGGTCAACGTCTCCTGATAGCCGGTCATGCCGGTGGAGAACACCGCTTCGCCGAAGGTCTCCCCCACGGCCCCATAAGCACGACCACGAAACGTACGGCCGTCCTCCAGGACGAGTACGGCGGGCCGTTCGCCCCCGCCTGCGTCCCCGCGCCCGCCCCTCATCGATCCAGTCCGCAGACCGCACGCGCTCCTCGCTCCGGGGCGCACTCCAGCCGGAACTGGGCCGCCGTCCTGAGGATGGCCTTCTCCACATCGCCGCTCGACCCGCCGCGGAACCGGAACCGGGCGCCGACGTGCTCGTACCCGCCCACGCGCGGGACCACCTGGCCCACGGCCGGGATCACAGCGGTGTAGGGGCCCTCGTCGGGGGTCGGCGGTTCAGGGAGGTTCCAGGCCGTCACGCGGCACGGGGCGGGTACGGGGGACGGCACCAGCAGCCAGCCGCCCGTACGCCATTCCTCCGGTACGGGGAGCTCCGGGCGTCGGCCCAGCTGGACGTCGGCGGCGGCCCCCGCGAGGTCGATGTCGTGCACCTCCCGCCAGACGAACGGGATCTCCGCCCCGCCGACCCGGTACCCCGCCTCCAGGAACCGGATCGAGGGCGAGCCGTCGGCCGACGTACCGACGAACGCCTCCAGATGGAAGACCCATGGTTCCGGGCCGAGGGCCTCGGCTGCCCGGGCCGTGAAAGCGCCCAGGGGGCCGAGGAGTTCGGGGTCGTCGACCTCGACCGAGCCGAGGGCCTCGCCCTGGGTGAAGTCCACGCAGGTGTTGACGTACCGCGAGGCCCGCCACGGGCCCAGTTGCTCGCCGGTCCACAGGCCGTCGATGTGGAAGATCGGGTCGGCGCAGAACTCCTGGACCAGGCGGGGTTCCGGGGGTGACGTACGCAGCAGCGGCAGGTCGGCCTCGGAGTCGAGGCGTACGACGCCCCGGCTGGCGGTACCCCGGCGCGGCTTGACCACGACCGGCCAGCCGTGGTGCTCGGCGAAGGCCAGGACAGCGGCCTCGTCGGGGGCGTCCGCGAAGGCGGGGGCGGGTATCCCGGCCCGATCGGTCACCCGGTTCATGGTGAGCTTGTCGCGGAAGCGGGCCAGCTCGCCGGAGGTCTGACCGACGCAGCCCAGCCGGTCACGGACCAGGGCGGCGATGTCGAGATCACCCTCGTTGAGGGCCACCACCCGCTCGGGCACGCCGAAGTGGGTCCGCAGCTCGGTCACCGCGCGCCAGACGGCGTCGAGGTCGTCGGTGGCCGGGACGGTACGGGCGGCCGCCGCGCCGCCGGGTACGGAGTCGAGGGCCAGTTCCGTGGTCACGTAGGTGACGCGGTGGGCGCGGTGGTCGAGGTAGTCCTCGTAGTGGGCGTGCCGGTCGCGCCAGCGGTGGATGACGACGATGTGGTCGCTCATGTCCGATCGGCTCCGGCGGCCGACATGTCCCGGACCCGGCCCACCGCGAAGGTCGCGGAGACCACGGCGGCCCGGGCCGAGCCCAGTGCGCCGCGCGCCGCGTCCAGGTCACCGTCCGGGAGCTGGCCGACGATGTCGGTGGCGCAGTCGATCAGGTGGAGCGCGGCCCGGGCGAGGGGCTGTTCGCTGCTGTACCGCTCCTCGACCAGTCGGCGGACGGTGTGCAGCTGGGCGACGGGGTCCGGCCGGGACCCCTCCGTCCCTACAGGGCAGATGATCGTGTTCATCGGTGAGTCCATCCCAGGGGGCAGGAGCGGAAGAGGCGGAGGAAACGAAGGGCGTACGGCGGCGGGCGGGTGGCCGGACCACGGGCGAGGTCCGGCCACCCGGATTCCGCAGCGCGGGCACGGCGGGACGCGGCCCGGAGCCCTAGGAGCGGCCCTCAGCTCGTCTTGAAGCGGATGCGGTCGTTGGCCGCCTCGCACTTGGCCACGGCGTCGTCCGCGTCGCGCCCGGAGGCGATGACGTACCCGGAGACGCAGTCCGCGACGGTCAGCAGCGGCGGTACGGTCTCCCCGACGCTCTTGCCGATCACCGCCGCCACCTCCGTGTTCGCGAACTCGTCCAGGTACGGGAGGAAGACGTAACTCCTCTCGCCCTTCGGGACCCGGCGGATCTCGTCGGCCGCGTCGTCGGCCACCTCGATGGCGTCGACCGTGCCGGGCTCCGGGGTGAAGAAGCGGACCGCCGCGCCACCCAGCGGTTCGGGCGAGGTCGCGGGCAGCTCGTCGATGCCGAGGGGGACCGTGAGGAACATCCGGTTGAGGTTCAACCCGAAGGCGCGGCGGACCAGTTCGGGGGCTCCGCTGCCGGCCAGTCGGGCGTGGGACTCCAGGACGCGCGGGCCCTTGGGAGTGAGGACGAACTCGCTGTGCGAGGGGCCTTCGGTGAGGCCCACCGCGTCGAGCAGCTTCGGGGTGAGGTCGCGCAGTTCGGCCAGCCACGGGGTGGCGTACCGGCTGGGCGTGCTGACCTCCCACTCGACGTACCGCTCGTTCATCCGGTACTCGGAGTACCCGATGGTGAGGTGGCGGCCCGCATGGGAGAAGGAGTCGACGCTGACGACGGGGCCGTCCAGGTACTCTTCCGCGATGACGGCCGAGGTCTCCGCCTCCCGGAGCGCCTGCCAGGCCTTCTCGGCGTCCTCGGGGCTGTCCACGGGGTGGATGTGCAGGCTGGCGACGCCGTCCACCGGCTTGACGATGATCCGGTCACCGACCTCGGCCCGGAACGCGGCGATCTCCTCGGCGCTCCGGACCAGCCGGTAGCGGACGGGGCTCAGGCCGTGCTCATCGAGCAACTGCCGGGTGAGCGCTTTGTCCTTGAGGGCGCGGGCGGTGAACTCGCTGACGCCGGGGAGGCCGAGGGCGTCCACGACGAAACCGGTGGACTCGGCGGCCGGTTCGGTGGTGGTGAGGACCCGGTCGAACGGGCGCTCCTCGTGCAGCGGCTTGAGGAGTTCGAGGATGGCCGGGCCGTCGGCCAGGGGGCCGTGGATGATGCGCTCGCAGTGCTGGGCGACGGCCACGTCGTAGGCGCCCTCCTCGTGGACGAGGACGACGTCGATGCCGAGTTCCTTGGCTCCCGCGACCGGTGCCGGCCGGCCGCCGATGACTGCCACGCGGTACTTGCCCATGAGGTTCCCTTCGGGGTTCGGGTGAGAGGTGGAGGCGATGGGGTGAGCCGGGGGGGCTGAGCAGGGGGCGGGTCAGGCGGCGTAGCAGCGGCGGAGCCAGCGGGCCGTCGCGTTCGGGTGTGGTGTGAACGCCTTGCGGCGGTGCAGCACCCGGAGGTTGTCGAAGATCATGAAGTCGCCGGGCTGGAGGGTGAGATCGGCGGCCGGGATGTCGCGCAGGACCTCGCGCCAGCGCTCCAGGGCCTGTTGGGCGGCGGGGGTGAGTCCGGCGGTGGTCCCCCGGTCGTAGCGGGCGCGGTGGCGGCCGTCCGGCCCGGTCTCCAGGACCGGGGTCTTGAGCAGCGGGCCGCTGGTGTCACCGTCGTTGGAGTCGGGCGCTCCGACCTCGAACTCCGGTTCCCTGAGGATGGTCTGTGTCTCCTCGTCGAGCCGTACGACGACGTCGTCGAGGGCCGCGACCTCGGTGGGGATCCGCTCCTCGTTGCGGATGGCGAAGAAGGTGAGGTACGGCGGTGCGTAGAGCCGGGGATCGGAGCCGGGCGGGCCGAACGGCTGGTGGGGGTTGTCGGAGTGCCAGAAGAACTCCGAGTCGGCCCCCCAGGAGCTGGTGGTGCCGGAGGCCGCCGGGTTGGGGACGACGTTGCGGATGAGGCGGCCGTCGTTCTCGTAACTCACCGCGAACGGCGTGCAGCCGAGGAGCCGGATCATCCCCAGGTGGATCGCGTTGGTGACGGCGAGTTCGCTCTCGTCGGCGAAGCCGCTGACCGGGGTGGCGGGGAAGTCCTGGGTGGGCAGGTTGGACAGGAGCAGCGCGTGGGAGCCTGCGGCGGTGAACACCTGGCTGCCCTGGAGGATGTCGCCGGGCAGGTGGCGTCGCAGGGCGTAGGCGCCGATCCCTCCGAGGATGGCGTCGTCGAGGTCGGAATCGAGGCTGGTCTCCGATACCCGGGCCGATATCTCCTTGCGCAGCAGGTCCCGGGCGCTGTCCTCGACGCGGTACCGGGCGAACTGGAGCAAGCTGGTCATCGTCTGTCTCCGTTGGGTCGGTTGCACGCCCTCGTCGCCTCGCTCAGCGAGCCGGTGACGGGGGCGGCGCGTTCCAGTACGTGTCGGCGCGCCGGTTCCAGCGGCGCGCGAGAGGGTCGTCGACGAGTCGGCTCAACAGGCCGACGGGGGTCACGACCAGGTAGTAGACGAGGAGGAGCAGGACGGTACGCATGGGCTTTCGTTCCGTTTCTCGTGTCGGCGCGGAGGAGTGCCGGAAGGCGGGGCAGCGTTCGGGTGGGGTCCGTTCAGTCGAGCGGGATCTCTTCGCGCCAGTCGGACTCCTCCGTCCAGACCGGCTGCTCGCTCTTCTCCAGCAGGAAGTTGCCGAGCGCCAGCATGTCGATGTCCGTCCGCATGAAGCAGGTGTAGGCCTCCTGCGGGGAGTTGACGATCGGCTCTCCGCGTACGTTGAACGAGGTGTTGACCAGCACCGGGCAGCCGGTGAGGGACTTGAAGGCGGTCAACAGCCGGTGGTAGGCCGGGTTTTCTCGGTCGGTGACCGTCTGCACCCGTGCCGAGTGGTCGACATGGGTGACGGCGGGGATGGTGGAGCGCCGCACCTTGAGCAGGTCGAGTCCGAAGGCACCGCCGTCCTGGACCTCCAGCCGCTGGGCGGCGGCGACTTGGGAGACGACGAGCATGTACGGGCTCTCCTGCGGCAGGTCGAAGTAGTCCTTGGCGTCCTCGGCCAGGACGGCGGGGGCGAACGGGCGGAAGGATTCCCGGAACTTGATCTTGAGGTTCATGGCCGACTGCATGTCCGGGTTGCGCGGGTCGCCGATGATGGAGCGGGCCCCGAGCGCCCGGGGGCCGAACTCCATGCGCCCCTGGAACCAGCCGACGATCTTCCCCCGGGCCAGCCCGTCCGCGACCTGTGCGGCCAGGGTGTCGCTGTCCAGCCGCCGGTACGGGATGGCGCGCGCGTCCAGGAAGGCGGCGATCTCGTCGTCGCCGTAGGCGGGCCCGAGCAGGGACCCGCTCATCGCGTCGCGCCCCGTGCGGACGTGGTCGCGGCGCGCGCCCCGCTCGGCCGCGACGGCCTGGGCGGCGCCGAGGGCTCCCCCGGCGTCGCCGGCGGCGGGCTGGACCCACACCTCGTCGAAGATCCCGGCGTCGATCACCTTGCCGTTGGCGACACAGTTGAGGGCGACCCCGCCCGCCATGCAGAGGCGGGACTCCCCCGTACGCTCGCGGGCGGTGCGGGCGAGCCGGAGCACCGCTTCCTCGGTGACGGCCTGCACCGAGGCGGCGAGGTCGAACTCCCGCTCGGTGAGAGGGGTTTCGGAGGTGCGGCGGGGTCCGCCGAAAAGCCTCTCGAAGCCGCGCCCGGTCATCACCTGGCCGCGCAGGTACTCGAAGTAGCGCATGTTCAGGCGGAAGGAGCCGTCGGGTTTGAGGTCGATCAGCTCCTCGCGGATGAGGCGGGCGTAGCGCGGTTTCCCGTAGGGCGCGAGGCCCATGAGCTTGTACTCGCCGGAGTCGACCTTGAAGCCGCAGAAGTAGGTGAACGCGGAGTACAGCAGGCCGAGCGAGTGGGGGAAGCGCAGTTCGGAGACGGGGCGGAGGTCGGTGCCGCGCCCGTGCCAGAGGGTGGTCGTGGCCCATTCGCCGACACCGTCGATGCAGAGCACGGCCGCTGACTCGTACGGGCTCGGGAAGAAGGCGGAGACCGCGTGCGACTCGTGGTGGCGGCGGACCGACAGCTCGGGCACCCGGCCCCGGCCGAGGGCGGCGAGTTCGGCGCGTACGGTCGCGTCCGTGCGCAGCTTGCCGCTTCGGCCGAGCCAGGCGGGCAGGGTCTCCCGGAAGGAGGCGAAGCCGGTGGGCGCGGCGCCCGCGAAGGTGGCCAGCACTCGGCGGAACTTCAGGCGGGGGTCCTCGTAGTAGGCGACGGCGGAGAGGTCGTCCAGGCTGACGCCCTGCTCGTCGAGGCAGTACGCGACCGCGCGGGAGGGGAAGGAGGGGTCGTGCCGCCGCCTGGTGAAGCGTTCCTCCTGGGCCGCGGCCACAGGAACGCCGTCGGCGATGAGGGCGGCGGCGCTGTCGTGGTAGAAGGCGGAGACTCCGAGAATGAGGTCAGACACCGCTGCGTTCCTCCGGCTGCATGGGGAATCGAGAGGGGAATCGGGCTGGGGCGGGGCGGGGGGTGAGGGGCGTGGGACGGGCGTCCGCGCGGGGGCTCACCTACGGCGGCCGGTGAAGCGGGTGCGGCGGGCGGCGAGCCGGGCGCCGACGCTCCTCGGCGGGTTGAGCGAGCGGTAGCCGACCCGCACCCGCCCCCAGACCTCGGCCCGGGCCCCGGGTCCGGGTGCGTCGGGCAGCGAGGCCAGCAGGGTGTCCACGGCGTCGGCGGCCCAGGCGGAGTGGCCGGTCGCCACGTTGTCGATGGTGTTGTGGATGTCCACGAAGCGGGTGCTGAAGCCGTACGCCTTGAGGGCGAGGCGCGCCCGGCGGTAGGTGCCGCCGACGCCGGACAGCTCCATGGCCAGGTTCAGACCGAGGACCTCCGGCAGATAGGTCTGGGGGAACCGCCCCACGCACAGCCAGTACACCGGGAGTTCGAGGGACTCCTCACGGAAGCCGGGCCACTGCGCGAACGCGGCGGAGGCCGTCGGCGGCAGCTCCACTCCCATCTCCTTGAGCACGTCGCGGTAGATGAGCGGATGGTTCAAGTGCGGCTCGCCGTTGCCGAGTTCGTCCCAGTACGTCTCGAAGAGGGAGTGCCCGATCGCGGACGAGGCCTGCTCGTAGTCGGTGAACCCCTGGAGCCAGCTGCCGTCGATCAGGGTGAGCGGCGCGGTCTGTACGGTGTCGTCGACCACCGCCTCCTTCGAGGGGAGAGGGATCGCCGCGTTCTCCTCGAACTCGGCTCCGTGCCGGTCGTGCTGGGCCTGGAGCCAGGGGCGCAGTCCCTCGTGGCTCCAGCGCTCGGGCAGCGGCATCGCCGTACGGTCCATGCCGTGGCCGGAGCGCGCGAGCCATCCGTCCACGTACTCCATGGCCCAGGTGCGCAGGGCGGGGGTGTCGGTACGGCGCATCAGCAGGTGGTACGCCTCGCGCAGCCCGGAGGGCGTACGGCCCGGGGAACGCGCCCCGGCCCGCAGGGCTCCGGCCACCCCCGCGAGGGCGTCCCGCGCGCCGGCCGGGGGCGGCCCGACCGGCGCCTGGGAAGTCCCGGGGGCCCCGGCGCCCGGGGGTGTCCGGGAGGCCTCGGCGGGCTTCGGCGGGAGGGAGTCGATCCACCGCCGGATGACCGTGAGGTCATCCGGCGAGAAGACCCGGAACATCGGTCCGCGCTCGCCGACCAGCCCCCGTACGAGCGAACTGGCCCCGGAACGCCCGGGCTTGACCAGTCTGCTGCGCGCCAGGACGTCGAGCAGTGGCGCCGGATCGGTCCGGCACTCCGCCAGCCAGCGGGCCAGGGGCTTGCCCTCCAGCAGGAACTGGTGGTGGTAGACGGAGCCCTCGCGCGACCGCAGCCGCATCAGCTCGGCCATGTCGAACGCGGGGTCCCCGGCCGCCACCAGTTCCGCGCGCAGCACCTCGGACCACTCCCGCAGACCGGCCAGCATCCAGCGGAAGCCGGAGCGCACGGCGTCGGCACCGCGCTCACCCTCCCGCTCGACCAGCGTGTCCACGGCCGCCCGGCACCGCTCGACGGGTAGGGGGTCTTCAGAGGCACGCCTGCCCGCCGGGTCGAGGGTCGTCCACTCCGCGCCCGTCGGCAGCACCGCCCGCACCAGCTCCAGTGCGGGCAGCAGCCCGACGGCGCGCAGGCACAGGTCGGCGCCGAGGATCTCGCCCCGGAAGTCGTCGGGGCGCCGACTCATGGCCAGGAGCAGGGCCGGGAGGCGGAACGCGCTGTCGGGGATGCGCTGGTCGCCGGTGAGCCGGGCGGCCGGTGCCGCGTTCTCGGCGAGCCGCAGTCGGCGCAGCAGTTCGAGGTAGGCGCTGCCCCGGGAGGCCGCGGGGTGCCCGGCGCCCACGTCGGAGGCGTACAGGGCGAGGATCCGCAGGACGAGGGGGTCGTCGGCGTTCCCGGGGGCGCTGAGCCACTGGAGCCAGGCGCCGGACAGGAGGGCGAGGGGTGCGCAGCCGAGGACGGCCCGCCGGACGAGCACGTCGTGGTGGCCGTCGGGGTGCTTCTCCCCCTGTTCCGGGGTGACGAGGGCGAGGTAGCGCGGACGCTCACCGGCCGCCCAGTCGGCGGCCTGCCGGAGGAGGTCGTCGAGCGAGCCGCCGCCCGTGGCCGCACCCGCTTCCGCGGCCGGGCGGCGCAGTACGGTCCGCACCTCCTCCACCAGTCCGCCCTCGGGAAGCGACGCCTCCGGGTCCGTCGCGTACGCGTACACGGTCCGTGCCGAGCCGCCGTCCCCCGGCAGCCCGTGCGGACGGCCCGTCCGGCGCTCCGCGGCCGTCGTGGCCGCAGCCGGGGCGGAGGCGGCTGCCTGTTGGCTGTGCATCGTTTCCCTCTCTCCGTCGGTTCGCGTGCGGTCGGGACGTGCGGTCAGAACATGGGGTAAATGGAGGCGTCGTTCTTCGCCTTCTGCTTGCGCCGGAACACTTTCGCGATGATTTTCCGCACGAAGGACATGACACATAGCCCTCTCTCGCCTAGGGGTGTACGGGAACCGGCGGACCGTTCAGGAAAGTCCGAGGGATTCGGCCAGCAGTCGTGAGGTGATTTCCGTACCGTGGTCGGTGAAATGCGCACGGTCCACATAGAGCCAGTCGTCGCCCGTGACGGACTCGGCGAGGACGGGGCTCATGTCGAGGAAGCGGATGTCCTGGGCCTCGCAGGCGGTGCGGAGCGCTTCGGCGTACCTGCGGCCGGTCTCCAGCGTGGCGATGTCCCCGTACAGCTCCCAGAAGTTGGAGATCTCGTCGAGTTCCCCGAAGACCGCCTTCTCCTCGGGCGACCCCGACTCCCGCACCCAGGTCGCCAACGGCTGGAGCACGTAGGTGATGCGGGCGCCGGTCGGCCCGGCCAGCAGGCGGAGGGACGCGAGATGACGTGCGGTCAGGTCGACGGCGTACGCGATGCGTTCCGTGAGGGGCGGCACCACGTGCGGCTCCTCCCCCGGCCCGCTCGCCCGCCGGCCGAAGCCCCGCCTGCTCTTGCGGTGGGAGGCGCGCAACTCCTCCATCTGGTCGAAGTACTCGCCGCAATTGAAGAATCCGCCGTGGTCACCGCGCTGGGCTTCGGGCAGCCGGCTGAGCGCCAGGTCGTTGAGCCCGGAGAACACCACGATCTCGTCGATCTCGGGGACCAGCTCCCGGTGCATCAGGAACAGCAGCAGCTCCTGCATCGAATTGTGGCTGCGTCCGGCGAAGTTGAGCCAGGGAACGGAGGGCGCGTACCGGCTCCAGAGCCGTGACGCCAGGGTGGCGCCGTCGTTGGTCGCCCCGATCCCGAACGGCGTGGAGCTGCCTGCAAGCAGCCGGACCGGGCCCTCGGGCGGGTTCCCCACCGATCCCTGCCCGGTGGCGCCGTGGGAGATGCGGAACCCCAGCCGATCGGTGTTGATCGTGGCGGAGCGGTAATCCGCCCGGTGGAAATACATCAGGTAGGGCAGATACCGGGTTTCCGCCCGGTCGTCGAAGTCGTCGTACCGCAGCATCTGCGGGGTGAGGGTTTCACGCTGGGATTTCACGGACGGGACGCTCCTCGATTCAGGGCTCGCTCTTCCGACGGGCGTGAATCGACCGGGTGCGTCCCGGCTGTGCCCGTCTCGGCGCCGTACGTGACGAGCCTGGTCGGTCGGCGGCCCTCAATGAAGGGAACCCTGGGGTCGGGAACGCGCAACGCGGGTTCCGGAAGGGGGGACGGAGGTGGACGAATCAACCTGATTCGCCCGACCTCGGCACCGGCCCTGCGGCGTGTCCGGCGGAAGGGCGAAGCGGCCCACTGCTCCGGCTTCCGCTGCCGGGGCGCACCCGCCGCCTCCGGCCGGTGACGAACCAGCAGCTCATCCTCCGCCGACGCAGCCTCGTCCCGGTGAGCACCCTGGTCCGGGTGCGTCCGGCGGAAGGGGATGTCCGGGCCCGGGGC
Organism: Streptomyces sp. NPDC043746; assembly: GCF_056436485.1. Taxonomy (NCBI): domain Bacteria; kingdom Bacillati; phylum Actinomycetota; class Actinomycetes; order Kitasatosporales; family Streptomycetaceae; genus Streptomyces; species Streptomyces sp. NPDC043746. Next base: position 108,678 of record NZ_JBWKCM010000019.1, read on the forward strand.
GAGCGCCTCGCGCAGTTCCTCGTACGCCTTCTGCCCCGGCACGCGGCTGACGCGTGCCCGAAGGTGACGGGCGCTCGCGTCTGTCACTCCGGATCGTTCCGGATGCCCGGCCCCGCGCTCCCCCGACTACTTTTCGACGGCACCCGCAAGACCGACCCGTCCGGAGTCCGGGGAGCAGAGATGCCGACGACCGTCACCACCGACCGCCCCGCCACCGTCCCCGTGGACCGTCCCGCGGTCACCACCCTCGCCCCCGCCCCCGACGGCCACACCCCCGACCGTCCCACTGCCCCTGTCGCCCTCACCCACCAGGAGCGCCAGGTGCTCTCCGCGGTCGGCTGCGGGCTGCGGGACGACGAGATCGCCTCCGGCCTGGCCCTCCCCGAGGAGGCCGTGGCCGGGCATGTCGCGCGGGTCCTGGCGAAGCTGGGGCTGCGGGACCGGGCCGCCGCGGTCGTCCACGCCTTCGACTGCGGGCTGGTCGTCCCCGGGCGCGGCCCCCGAGCCCGGGCGGCGCGACCGGCCGCGCGGGCGGGCTCGGTGCAGGCGGTCTCCGTACGGGCCGTGGCGCGGCCGCGGGTGCGGATCTCGCTGCTCGGGCCGTTGCAGGCGTGGCGGGGCGGCCGGTGCCTGGAGCTGGGGCATCTGCGTCAGCAGGCCGTTCTGGCGGCGCTCGCGCTGGGTGCGGGGCGGCGATGTCTCAGTCGGCATGAACTACTCGACGATGTCTGGGGGTTGGAGCCACCGGCCACCAATGTGGTGCCCGTCTACATCTACCGGTTACGCAAGGCCCTGCACGACGGCGACGACGGGGACGGGCGCGGTCCGGACGCGGTCATCGAGCGCGGCCCCCGGGGCTACCAGCTGGCCCCGGGCGCGGTCGACCTCGACGTGGAGCGTATGGAGGAGCTGGTCGCCGGGATCGGGCGGGCCGACCGGGCCGGCGATCCGCTCCAGGCGCTCCACCTGTGCTCACAGGCGTTGGAGCTGTTCCGGGGCGAACCGCTGGCCGGGCTGCCGGGGCCGCTCGCCGAGCTGGAGCGGCTACGGCTCGGCGAACGCAGGGTCGCCATCGTGCAGCGGAAGGTGGAGTGGCAACTGCGCCTCGGTCAGGACGCGGAGGCCATCGACGAGTTGTCCGCCCTCTCGGCGGCGCACCCCCACAACGAGCCGCTGGCCGCGACGCTGATGCGGGCGCTGTACCGGGGCGGGCGCCAGGCCGACGCGCTCACGGTGTTCGAGCGCGCCCGCCGCCGTCTCGCGGACGACCTGGGGGTCCCCCCGAGCCGCCTGCTGCGGCGGGCGCACCAGATGATCCTCCGGGGCGAGTAGGCCCCCGGATCACCTCACCGGGTCACCAGGACGCCGGGTGCCAGGCGCCGTTGTACCACTGCTCGTTGGCGGTGTTGTTGTGGTGGTCCATGTTGAAGTCGTGCGGGTAGTTGTGGATGTGGTTGTGCGGGTACGTCCAGATGCCGGCTGACTCGTCGCAGACGTAGTCCCAGTGGCAGATGGTCTTGACGGGTACGTTGCCGAAGAACTTGTCGGCGCCGGCGAGCGGGGCCCCGACGATGCCGCCGAACGGGACGGATCCGCCGTTGGCCCCGGGGCCGCCCTGGCGCTTGGGGTCCGAGATGAGGATGGCGTTGACCCTGTTGAAGGTCCGCCAGTTCTCGGTGACCCAGATGTGCACGACCGCGGCGCCCAGGGAGTAGCCGCCGATCTTGACGTGCTGGTTGGGACAGGCGGCACGCTGGTTGCGTACCAGCCGGTTCAGCTCGTTGACGCCCGCGCGGGCGCTCGCGCCGTTGGGGATCGTGGTGGGGTAGCCGACGTGCTGCTGGATGTTGCCGGTGAAGCCGTCGTTGTCCCAGGAGCTTCCTGTACCGCCGACGACGATGGTGTACGTGCCGGTGCACGGGGCCGCGGCCTGCGCCGCCTGGGCCGTGGACGTCTGGGTCACCGAGAGCCCTGCCGTGAGCAGAAGTCCGGCCACGGCGGCCGCCATCCTCTTGATCCGCATGCGTTCCTCCCCATCTGGTCTGCCTACTACGCCTCCCGACCCTGGCAGCGGCCGATGACATCCCGATGAAACGAGCGCTGAAACGGACACGGAATCGGACAGGGCCCGATTCCATCGTCATTTCACCACCGTCTTCTACTGTCGGCCGCCCACGACAGGAGCTCATGAAGGAAAGGCACCCTCATGGCACGAAGCGGCTTGCACCGCGTACTCACCCGGCTGGCCCTGCTGGCCGGTGTCTGGGCGGCGGTGATCGCGATGGCCTCCTCGGTCGCGGTCGCCCGGCCCGCGCCCGGGCCAGGAACCTCGTCCGGTCCGCCGCGGGGCGACGACCGGTCCGGTGTCTCCCGGTACTTCAGCGGCCCCGAAGGCCTGGCCATTCCGACCGCGCCGTGCGATCCGGCCGGCCCTTCGGCCACCGACGGCACCATGGCCGCCCAGCTCAACCCGCAGCTCGGCAACAAGATGGCCCGCCACCTGAACGCCTACCGGATGTCCTGCGCGCGCATGGTCACCCAGGCGGTGAAGGAGCGCGGGCTCAACCAGCGGGCCGCCGCGATCGCCATCGCCACGATCATCGTGGAATCCAGCATGAACAACTACTCGCAGGCCGTCGACCACACCAGCATCGGGCTGTTCCAGCAGCAGGACTGGTGGGGCAGCCGGGAGCAGCGGCTGAACCCGGCCTACGCCACCAACGCCTTCCTCAACGACATGGAGCGGCGCTACCCCAACGGTTCGTGGAACAGCGCGCCGATCGGCGAGGTGTGCTGGCGGGTGCAGCAGCCCCGGGAGGACCTGCGTCATCTGTACGGGATCGAGGCGGCCGACGCGACACTGATCGCCAACGCCCTCTGGTCGGGTACGAGCGGTGGCCCCAAGCACCCGTACGCCTCGGGCCGGGTGGTGTCCGGCCGGTCGGCCGACGGACGTCTGGAGGCGTTCGCCGCCGGGGCCGACGGGGTCCACCACGCGTGGCAGACCGCGGTGAACGGCGCCTGGTCGACCTGGCGTTTCGTGGGCGGCCCGCGCAACGCGCAGCTGGCGGTGGCGTCCAACGCGGACGGGCGGCTGGAGCTGTTCGCGCTCTCGGACAGCACGTTCGACCACATGTGGCAGACCGGGCCCAGTGCCGGCTGGTCCGCCTGGAAGAACTTCGGGACCGGCGGGCACCGACTGGCGGCGGGCCACAACGCCGACGGTCGGATCGAGGTGTTCGCCTCCAACACCCAGGGGGTGTTCCACCGCTGGCAGACCGCTCCCAGCGGCGGCTGGTCCGCCTGGGAGGGCACCCGCGGCGGCCCGCCCAACGCGCGGCTGGCCATGGAGAACGCGCCGGACGGGCGCCTGGAGGTCTTCGCCCTCTCCGACTCGACGTTCGAGCACCTCTACCAGACCCGGGTCAACGGGGGCTGGTCGGCCTGGGAGACCTTCGGCACCGGTGGGCGCGCCGTTGCCGTAAGCCACAACCAGGACGGCCGGCTGGAGGTGTTCGCCTCCAGCGGCGAGGGGGTGTTCCACCGCTGGCAGACCGGTCCGACCGCGTGGTCGGCGTGGACCGGTACGGGCGGCATCCCCGACGCCGAGCTGGCGACGTCGCGTTCGGTGGACGGGCGGGTCGAGGTGTTCGCCATCAACACGACTACTGCAAGCCAGAGTTGGCAGACACGGCCGAACTCGGCGTTCTCGCAGTGGGAGACCTTCGGCGGCGGAGGCACCTCGATCGGTACGGCCAACAACGCCGACGGCCGGATCGAGGTCTTCGGTACGAGTCACGCGGGTGTCTATCACCGCTGGCAGACCGGATTCGCCACGTGGTCGCAGTGGGCCTGGCTGAACGATTCCGGACCGGCCATCGACTGACCTGGTCGGTGCGGACATGGGCAGCGCGCGCCCGGAGAAGGTCCCGGGCGCGCGTTCCTGCGTCAGGTCAGGGGTTCACACCGCGGATCGAGCAGTGGAGAACTCCCGCTCCAGCCGGGGGATCAGGTCGCGGAGGGTCTCCTCCCAGCAACCGCCGTTGTGGTGGCCGTCGCACCGCGTGCCCCACCCGGCGCCGTCGCCGTAGTTGACGTAGTAGTAGGACATGCCCAGGGCGTCCATGGCCTCCTTGACGTTCTTGGCCGCGCCCGCCACCCAGAACTCCAGGCTGCCGACCGCACCGCCCCCGTCGCCGGTGTAGATGGAGACCCCGACGCCGGCCGCGGCCAGCTTGGCCATGTTCTGGGACGGGTCGACCTGGTTCCACCGCCAGTCGGCGTTGAACACCGGGTAGGGCGAGCCGAACGCGGCGTCGCTGTCCACGGCGGGCTTGTACGGGGAGTCGTTCGGGTCGCAGCTCCCGGACGCCAGGGCGCAGATCGCGCCCTGGCCGTCGATGAGGGAGGCGACGACGGCCATCCGCAGGCCCATGTGCCGGACCGAGAAGTCGATGTCGCCCGACAGGGAGGCGGTGTGGCTGAACAGGTCAGGGCGGATCTGGGCGTAGTGGAAGGCACCGAACCCGCCCATGGAGACGCCCGCGACGGCCCGGGCCTTCTTGGCGGCGATGGTCCGCAGGTTCGCGTCGATGAACGGGATCACCTGCTTGAGGTGGAAGTTCTCCCAGTTCTGCGCACCGGCAGCGGTCTTCTGGTTGAGCCAGTTGGTGTACCAGCCGCGCGCGCCGCCGTCCGGGATGACGGTGATCATCTCGTCGGACATCGTCAGCGCCGGGTAGTTCTGCCCGACCGGGTCGTCGGGCGAGCCGTGCAGGAAGTACAGCACCGGATAGCGCCGGTCCGGGTCGTCGTGGTAGCCGCTCGGAAGGATGATCTTGATGTGCTGTTCGCCCGCGACCTCCGGTGTGGTCACGGTGAGATGGAAGTTGGTCGCGCTGCCGACCGCCGCGCGGGCCTCGGTCAGTCCGAAGCCGTACGTGAAGGGCGGCGGCGCCGAGGCCGCGTCGGCGGCCCGTACCGGAGCCGCCGGGGCGACGACGGCCACGGCCACCGCCGCGACCATCCAGGCCACCGCGAGCCGCCACCAGTGTGCTGTTCTCGTCACTGTCTTCCCCCAAGTGAGGTCGTCCGTAGGGTGTGTCATTGGTCAGGTCAGTCCAGAACCTTGATCCGCAGTGCCGGTGAAGCGGCGATCTGCTCCTCCGTGAAGCGGTCGGTCACCCAGCCACCGGCCGAGAACAACTTCGTCTGGTCGGCGTAGTGCGGTGAGTTCGGGTTGGCCGACTGGGAGTAGGCCATGACGGAGAGCGCCTGCGGCGGGCCGTCGGCGGTGAACCGCACCTGTTGGATGAAGCTGGACCCGAAGACGATGTCGAACTTCCCGTCCACCTGGCCGGGGGTGATCACGTTCAGTACGCCCAGTTGGCCGAGCGAGCCGTGGATCGGGATCTGCTCACCGCCGCGGGTGACCTTCTGGACGTCCGACAGCGGGGCGTTCAGCGCGACGCCCGCCGTGCGCAGTGCGTGCACGGCCCGGGCGAGCGCGTCGCGGAGGGCGGAGCTGCCGGTGTCCAGCGAATTGGGCGTGTGCACCGGGTTCTTGGGGTCGAAAGGGACCCGCCACGGGAGCTTCTCGATCCCCTGCCCGCCCAGCAGATAGGCCCAGTAGTGGGCGAAGAGCCAGGAGCCCCGGCTGTCCGTCGTGTAGGCGTGGCTCTTCCAGCCGGCCAGGACAGGGCAGGCCTCGCTCACGTTGACCAGGTTGCCGTCCACCAGGACGAGCCCCAGGGGGACGTTGCGGCACATCGTCACCGTGGCGTCGAGCGCCAGGTCGGCCGCCCTGCTGTGGTCGGCGAAGAGCAGCTGCCCCATGGTCTGCGGGGTGAAGCCCTTGCCGGGGAGGCCGTCGGTGCCGTCGATCCGCTTCCGCGCGGTCAGGAGGAGTTCCTGCGTACGCAGTGACCGGGGCGCGGCGGTGTCCCCCATCACCCGGGGGAAGGAGAGCTGGTGCCCGGGGTGGGGCAGCCAGGGGCTGTCGTTGGCGTTGCCCACGAAGTCGCCCCGGATCAGGCGCGGTTGCACCTTCGGGGAGAGCAGCCCCGGGGCGACCGCGTCCGGATCGTCGGGCCAGTCGCAGGCGCTGCGCTTGCCGTCGAGGATGGAGACCGGTGGCACGTTCGGCAGCCGTAGCGTCTGGTTGAACAGCAGTTGCCCGGTGAGGGTGAGGCAGGAGCGCGCGTGCTCGTCGGTGATGTTCGGTACGGCCTGGATGTCCGCGTACAGCGCCTTGCCCGTACGGTCGGAGGCCACGGTGTTGAAGAAGGGGACGCCCTGGGTGCTCTCCAGGATGTCCACCACCTCATGGACGTCCTCGGCCTGGTCGAGCCGGAACCAGGTGTTGAGCGCCCGCAGGTTGTGCATGTTCACATCGCGTACGGCGTGCGCGCTGACCACCCAGGGCAGGTCCCTGCCGTGGATCGAGGTGGTGACGGGCCCGTACCGCGTGGCCCACAGCGTCCGGCCGACCTTGGCGAGGGAGCCGTCCGGCTTCCGCACGTCGACCTCCACCCGCTGCGAGGTCATCTGCTCCCACGCTCCGTCCACCAGGTACTTGGTGGGGTTGAGTGGGTCCACCTGGACGTCGAAGAGTCCGAAGGGGGCCACGGTGGCGACCGTATGGCTCCAGGCCACGTTCTCGTTGTAGCCGATGTTCACGGCGGGGAAGCCCAGCAGGCTCGCCCCCGACACGTTGATCTTCCCGGGGATCGTCAACTGGCTCTGCCACATGCGGTTCTTGCCCTGCCACGGGAAGTGCGGGTTGGCCAGCAGCATGCTGGTGCCACCGGCGACGCCCTGCGATCCGACGGCCAACGCGTTGCTGCCCATGGCCCGTTCGCGGCTCACCGCCATCGCGTCACGGATCCTGGCCGCCGTCTCCTCGGGCGAGGGCTGACGCTCCCGGGAGGCCGAAGCAGCCGCGGCACCCAGCGGCGCCGCGTTCACCTGGCCCTCCAGCAGCGGGTCGGCGCTGCCCATGATGATCTCGGCGTGCGCGTGCCGGTAGACGTCCAGCTCGGTGATCGGCCGCACCCAGTCCGCACCCCGGCAGGCCGGATCGGTGAGACCGTCCGCACCCGTCTCGGCCAAGTACCGGTTGTATCCCTGGACATAGCCGCGGATGGCCTCCCGGACCTCCGGCTCCGGGCCGTCGGGGGCAGGCTGGTCGAGCAGCCGCTCCACCACCCGGTCGTCCTTGATCCGCTGGAAGTACAGGTCGCTGTTGAGGTTGGAGGTGGTGTTCTGGTCCTGGCCGGGGCTCGCCCGGCCGTCGGGCCCCAGGTAGCGGGAGCGCTGGGCGTTGACCATCAGATAGGTGTCGGCCAGGGTGCACATGTTGTCCCGTGCCGAGGCGTAGCCGTAGCCCGTTCCCAGCCCCTCCCAGTCGGAGGCGATGATGTGCGGGATGCCGTACTCGGTGTAGCGGATCGTCGGCCGCTCCGGCCCCTGTCCGGCCGCGGACGCCCCCGTGGCCGCCGCCGAGCCGGTGAGCACGGACGTGCTCAGCACGGCCACCGCGGCCAGGAGCGCCACCGGCCCTCTCGCCCCTGCTCCCCCTCGTAATCTCCTCCGTGCCATCGCCGATCTTCCCCTCCCCTGTCGGGCCCCTGCCCTGCGGGCCGTCGTCCGAACGCGGCCACGCTAGGGAGGACCGATGAAATCCCGCTGAAATCCGACAAGGGCGCCCAAGGGCTGTTCACCAGGGATGACGGAACAGCCGTTAGCGGATCTGCCGCCACCTGTCAGTCCGCAACCTTCCGGGGTCCCCCGGGCCGGCGCTGCTGCTAGCTTCCGAACCCGCTCACCCGTTCACTCACCGCCCCGTTCGTCCGCACGGCCCCGACCATCCATCCCACTCACCCCGGGACCGCCCCGGGGAGGAGGACTCGTGCTTCCACGGTTTTCCCGACGCGCGCTGACCTGGGCGCTCGCAGCGGCGGCCGCCCTGCTGGCACCGACGCTGACGCCCCTGTCCCCGGCCACCGCCGCCGCTTCCACGACCGCGGCCACCGCCGCCTGTCCGGCAGCCGGTTTCGTCTCCCAGCACTTCCACAGCGGCCACAACGGCGTCGACATCGCCAACAGGGTCGGCACGCCGATCTACGCCGTGGGCGACGGCCAGGTGACCATCTCCGGTTACGACAACACCGGTTACGGGCAGTGGATCCGGGTCCTGCACCCCGACGGTCGGATCTCCGAGTACGGCCATATGAGCCGACGGGACGTCTTCGTCGGCGACCGGGTGGTGGCAGGCCAGCAGATCGCCCTGATGGGTTCCGAGGGGCAGTCCACCGGCCCCCACCTCCATCTGCGGATCTGGTCCGACCGCTCCGCGTCACGGGGCATCGACCCCGAGGTCCACCTCGCGGAGCGCGGCATCGTGCTGCCCTGCACCCCGGGGAGCGGTACGCGCCCCAAGCCGCTGGTGTATCCGGCGGAGTCGGGCCGGGTGGTGTCGGCGCGGTCGGCGGACGGGCGGCTGGAGCTGTTCGCCGCCGGGGCCGACGGCATCCACCACGCCTGGCAGCGCAGGGCCAACGGCGACTGGTCGCAGTGGGAGGCTCTCGGCGGACCCCGCAACGCCGAACTCGCCATCGCGCCGAACGCCGACGGCCGACTGGAGCTGTTCGCCCTCAACGGCACCACCTTCGAGCACCGCTGGCAGGTGACCCCGTCCGGCGGCTGGTCGGGCTGGCAGGACTTCGGCGGCGGCGGCCGGGACACCGCGGCCGGAGTGAACGCCGACGGCCGTATCGAGGTGTACGCCTCCGGCCCGGTCGGCCTCTTCCACCGCTACCAACTCACCCCCAACGGAGGATGGTCGGGCTGGGAGCCCACCGGTGGCGGCCCCGTCGACAGCCGGGTCGAGATGGGGAAGGCACCGGACGGCCGCCTGGAGGTCTTCGCGCTCAACGGCCAGGTCTTCCAGCACCGTTACCAGACCGCCCCCAACGGCGGCTGGTCCCCGTGGACCGGGTTCGGCGAGGGCGGCCACGACCTGACGATCGATCACAACGCGGACGGGCGGCTGGAGGTCTTCGCCTCCGGACAGGTCGGCGTCTTCCACAAGTACCAGACCGGTCGCACGAGTTGGTCCGAATGGGAGCCGACGGGCGGACCCGCGAACGCACAGCTCACCAGCGAGCGCACCCCGGACGGGCGCGTAGAGGTCTTCGCCATGAACGGCACCACCGCCATGCACAGCTGGCAGACCGCCGTGAACGCCCCCTACAGCGAATGGGCCGCCTTCGGCACCGGCGGCACCGCCGTCACGGCCGCGACCAACGCCGACGGCCGTATCGAGGTCTTCGGCACCAGCCACGCCGGTACGTACCACAAGTGGCAGACCGGGTTCGCCACCTGGTCCGAGTGGCTCTGGCTCAACAACTCCTCCGGCCCGGCCGTCGGGTGACCCCTGACTCCGCGGAGGAACCCATGCCCCCGATCAGCAGACGGAGCCTGCTGCGCGCCGCGGCCGGTGTCGGCTCCCTTCCCCTCCTGGGCGCCGGCCCGGCCGCGGCCACCGCGGCCTTCGGCGACACGCCGCCGCCCCACCGGGTCGGCGCGGGCCCCTTCCGCCACGTCCACGACCCCTCCACCACCGGCGACGGGCCGCGCTATCTCAACGACCACACGCTCGTCAGGGCGCACGGCCGCTGGCACCTGTACAGCATCGTCGGGAACAGCGCGCCGCGCGGCGAGTCCCCGGACAGCGCGGCCGAGGTCTCCTTCGCCCACGCCTCCGCACCGAGCCCGCACGGTCCGTGGACCAGCCACGCCGACGCGCTGGCCGTCGACCCGTCGTACTTCGGCGAGGAGCACCTCTGGGCGCCGCACGTCATCGAGGCGCACGGCCGCTTCTGGATGTTCTACGCGGCGGGAGGCCGGGGTGGCGCGGGCGGCTCAGGAGCCCCGGGCGGCGCGGCGATCAACCTGGCCACGTCGATCGACCTCTTCGCCTGGACCCGTGAACCCTCCGGCCCGCTCTTCCGGGGCCGGGCCGCACGCGACCCGATGGTGCTGCGGGTGGGCGACGAGTGGGTCATGTACTACACGGAGCTTTCCGAGGCGGTCAGCGGAAGCGGCCGGGCCGACGGCGGTCACCACCTCGTGGCATACCGGCGTTCCACCGATCTGCTGCACTGGAGCGAACCGGGGATCGCGTTCACCGACGCGAGCACGGAGACGACGGTCTCGGTCACCGAGTCGCCGTACGTCGTCGAACGGGACGGCTGGTACTACCTGTTCATCGGCCCGCGCAACGGCTACGAGGGCACGGACGTCCTGGCCTCCCGCGACCCGTTCCGCTTCGAACGCTCCGGCTGGACCGGGCATGTCGCCGGTCACGCGGTGGAGGTGGTCCGGGACGGCGAGGACTGGTACGCGAGTGCGGCGGGCTGGTTCCGCAACGGGCTGTATGTGGCACCCGTGTCCTGGCAGGCCACTCCTCCGCCGTGGCAGAGCCCGGACAACCCGGTGGCCGCTCTCGACGTGACCGGCCGGCTGACGGTGTTCGCGCTCGACGCCACCGACCGCTCGATGCTGCGGCGCGTCCAGCTCGACCCGCACACGGACGGCTGGTCGCCGTGGGAGCGCTTCGGTGGACCGGCCGGTGCGGTCCCCACGCTCGGGCGCACCGCCGACGGCAGGCTGGAGGTGTTCTCGTCGGCGCCGGGCGGCGTCAACCTGCACCACCGGGTGCAGCGGCCGGACGGCGGCTGGTACGGCTGGGAGGAGTTCGGCGGCCCGGCCGACGCGGCGCCCGCCGTCGCCCGCGACGCCCATGGCCGGTTGGAGGTGTTCGCCGCGAGCCCCGGCGGTGGCTCGGTCGCGCGGCGTCGGCAGCGGTCGGCCGGTGCCCTCGTCTGGGACCCGTGGGAGCCCGGGTTCGGCGGGGCGGTGGGCGCGCCCCCGGTGGTCGGGGCGAACGCGGACGGCCGCCTGGAGGTGTTCGCCCTGGCGCCCGGCGGCGCGGGCATCGCCCACCGCTGGCAGGAGGCGCCGGGCGGCGCCTGGTCGGCGTGGCACCCGTTCGGTACGGCGGCGGGGGCAGCGCCCCGGGTGGTCCGGGACGGCAGCGGTCGGCTCACGGTCACCGCGATCGGGCCGTCGGGCCTGGGGACCTTCGCCCGGCGGCAGGCCGTGGCGAGCGGCGGCTGGGGCGAGTGGCAGCCCCTGTTCGGCTGGAGCGCGGCGGCCCCGGCGCTCGCCGTGAACGCGGACGGCCGCATGGAGGCGTTCTCCCTCAGCCCCGCCGGTGCCCGCCTGAGCCACCGCTGGCAGACCTCGCCCGGCGGGGACGTGCACCCCGGCGGAGAGTTCGGGGAGCCCGGCATCCGGCTGGCCGCCACCCCCGCGGTGGCGCTCGACGCCACCGGTCGGCTGCACGTCTTCGCGGTCACGGTGGCGGGCCGGATCCGCAGGCGTGTCCAGACCCGGCCGAGCGGTGGGTGGCACCCCTGGACGGCTTTCGGGGACCGTACGGTGGCGCCCGTCGTCTCGGGCACCCCCGCACTCTGACGACCGGCGCCCGTCGACCACCGGCCGAAGGAGGCCGCACGCGACGGATCGCAGGAAGAAGGAACCCGTCGGCCACCGGTCCCAGGCCCACGAAACCGCAGGCCACGGAGAGCGAACGGGGCCGTACGAATCCCGCCGAGTGGCCTCAGAGGGCGCGTCCCCCTCCCACCTCGGTGACGTTCCCCACTGCCCCTGGTCCAGAACGGGGCATCTGTGACGCCGGAGGGCGGTTTCCGGCAAGCTGGCCGAAGCGCACCGGTGAACTCCCCTCCCATCTGAGTATCGTTCCGCTCGTCCGACAAGTGACACGGGGACGGGGGGAAACGGTGAGCGGCGTAGTCGTCCATCTGCCGGGCGGAAACGGTGGGGTCGGCGGCGGTGAACCGCACGGTGACGCGGTGACGTTACGGCTGGGGCCGGGCGAGGTCGCCCGCTTCGGACGGGGTTCCACGACGGTCCCCGTCGAACTGCGCCTCGACGACCCGGCGATCTCCCGGGTCGCCGGGGAGATCCGGGTGACCGACGACCACTGGCAGCTGTCGAACCACAGCACCACCCACAGCTATCTGGTGGAGAACCCCGAGGGGGCGGGCGAGTACCTGAGGGTGCCGCCGCGCCGGGTGGGGGCGCCGATCCCGTTCGAGTTCGCGCGCGTGGTGCTGCCGACACGGGGGGAAGTGGCGGTCTCCTTCCAGGTGTTCGCGCCCGATCACCTCTATCTGGACCCGGACGCGATGGGCGGGCCCCGGGGGACGAGCACGGTGACCGCCTACTCGCTGAACGACACGGCCACGTACTTCCTGGTCCTGGTCGCCCTCTGCGAGCCGCGCCTGCGCGACCAGTCGCGGGTGGCCGTGCCGACCACGCCGCAGATCGTCGAACGGCTGAGGGGGCACCCCGCCGGTGCCGAGCTGACGGCCCGCGCGGTCAGCTCGCACATCGACTACCTCGCGGAGGAGAAGCTGCGCATCGGCGTCCCGGACCCGCACGACCCGGGCAAGGGCGACCGCCGCAACGGCAAGCGGGAGGAGGTCGTGGGTCTGGCGCTGCGGTTCGGGCTCGTACGGGAGGAGCATCTCGCGCTGCTGCCGCCCCTGGCGGGGGCCGGCGGGCGGGAGCGGCAGGCCGCGCGGTGAGCCCGCCGCTCGACGACCGGGCCGACCGGCTCCCGCCCGGCTACCGGGTCGGTGGCTGGGCGATCACGCGTCTGATCGGCTCCGGCGGCTGGTCCACGGTGTACGCGGCACGCCGGGCGGATGCCCCTCCGCACGAAGCCCCCGGCCCCACGGACGTGGCGCTCAAGATCATGCCGACGGCCGGTCTCGCCCCGCGCCAGGCCCACCGGATCGCGGAGTCCGCCCACCGTGAGGTGGAGCTCGGACGAAGGGCGGGTCATCCCAGGCTGATCGGGCTCCTGGACTCCTTCGTCCTCACCTCTCCACCCGACCGCCCCTCGCTGGAGGGCGCGATGGTGCTGGTGATGGAGCGGGCCGCCGGAAGCCTGCGGGAGCTGATCGAGGCGGGGGTCCCCGAGGCCGACCGGGGCCGGCTGGTCACGGGCATCTGCGAGGGGCTGGCCCATCTGCACGGGTCGGGCTGGGTCCACGCCGACCTCAAGCCGGAGAACGTCCTGCTGGGCGCGGACGGCTCCGTGAAGCTCTCGGACTTCGGCCTCGCCACCGAGCTGACCGGAACGCACGGGTACGTTCCGCCGCTGGGCACCCTGGACTACTTCCCGCCCGAGCGCTGGCGGGCGCCGCTGGGCGAACTCGGCGTACGGGTGCGGCCGACGGCGGACATCTGGGCGCTGGGCATCGTGATCCACGAGCTGTACGCGTCGGGCGGTTCACCGTTCCCCGGGGCCACCCCCATGGCCCGGGGCGCGGCGGTCCAGGAGTACGGGCAGGGGCGGGCGCCGTTGCGCATGGACCACACCGTCCCGCCGTTCTGGCGCGCCCTGGCCGCCGACTGCCTGGCCCCCACCCACGAGGCCCGGGCCCCGCACACCGCCGCGTCCCTGCTCGCCCGCATCACGGCCCACCAGGCCGCCGCCGCCCAGGGTCCGCCCCGCCTGGCCGACCGGGCCCGCGCCGCGTTCCTGGCCACCGCCCTGTGCGGCATCGCGGGCGCCACCCTGGCCTCGGACACCCTGCGGACCCCTTCACCCACGGACCCCACCACGATCCGGGTCTACAACGCGGAACGGGCCTGCCGCGAACAGCTCGACCGCCGCCCCGGCTGCAGCCTGGGCCTGGCGATCGACCCCACGCTCCCCTACACGGCAGAGAACGTCGTGCCGACGCGGGTCTGGCACGACGACATCCTCACCACGGACTGCCAGATCCCGCACGGTGAACCCATCATCGACGAGGAGGACCACCGCTCCACCCGCTGGTTCCGCGTCCGCCTCCCGGCCCGCTCCGAACCTCCCGTGGCCGGTCTCCCGGCCCACTCCGAGCCCCCTGCGGCCTGGCTCCCGGCCGTACGGACACGGGAGCGGGCAGCGGTGCCGCACTGCTTCTAGCTCTTCGGTGACTCCCTTCTCTTGTGGATTGGTATGGACCAATGCCATCCTGCTGCTGACTCGGGTCACCATCCCAACTCGCCGCGTTCGGAATGGTGTTGCCGAAAGTTTCCGCAAAAGCCCCCACAGCCGCACCCGTACGAGAGCGAGCACCCATGTCCTCTGCCCGGCGCCGCATCGCCCTGGCCTCCGTCGTGTCCGCCGCGACCCTCATCTCCCTGGCGCCCTCCCCCGCGAGCGCGCACGGCTCCGTCTTCGGCCCGGTCAGCCGGGTGAGCGCCTGCTTCGCCGAGGGCCCGGAGGCACCGAAGTCCCAGGTCTGCAAGGACCTGGTGGCCGACTCGGGGACCCAGCCGCTCTACGACTGGAACGAGGTGAACATCGCCAACGCGGACGGCCGGCATCAGGAGATCATCCCCGACGGGAAGCTCTGCTCCGCCAACCGCGAGAAGTACCGCGCCCTGGACTGGGCCCGCACCGACTGGCCCGCCACCACCGTGGCCGCGGGCTCCTACGACTTCGACGTACGCGTCACCGCACCCCACCTGGGCACGATGACGATGTACATCACCAAGGAGGGCTTCGACCCGACGCAGCCGCTGAAGTGGTCGGACCTGGACCCGACCCCGGTGGGCACCTACGCCACGCCCCGTACCAGCGACAACGGCTACTACCGCTTCACCGGCGCCCTCCCCGACCGCACGGGCCGCCACATCGTCTACCAGGTCTGGCAGCGCCACGACAGCCCCGAGGCGTTCTACGGCTGTTCGGACGTCGTCTTCGGCACCGCGGCCACCAGCGCCGCCAAGGCCAAGGCCAAGGCCCCGACCGAGACCACGATCGACGCGGGCACGGCCCACTCGACCGTCAGCCACCACGGCCACGGCGGCGACGAACACGCCCCCGTCCTGGTCTCCGCCGCCTCCCGGCCCGCCGACTCCCCGCTGACGAACGCCCTGACCTGGGCGTCGGGCGCCGCCCTGTTCGCGGTGGGCGTCCTGCTCCTCGGCCGCAACCGCCGCAGGACGAGCTGAGTCACGTCGCCGCCCTGACGCCCCGACAACCGGTCGGCGTCAGGGCGGCGACGTCACGCGTGGCAGTCCGGGAGGCGACCGTGATAGGCGACCATCTCGCCGAACACCTCGACGACGTCCAGCGGGGCGACCGACGCGGAGTCGTCCGACAGCTCCTGCCGGGCGCGGTGCAGGTTGCCCACGAGACGCTCGGGGTCGAGTAGTCCCGCGAAGGGGCCGAGGTCGCACGACCGGGCCGTCTCCAGGGCGGTGAGCCCCGCCGCCGCCCCTTCGGCCGCGACCTTCCGCAGCCAGCGCAGGTACTCCTCGGTGGCGTCGAAGGCCTCCGGGCCCGCGAGCGGGCCGTGGCCTCCCACGACGGTGACGGGCTCCAGCGCCCGCAGCCGCCGCAGGGTCTCCAGGGAGCCCCGCACCGTACCCATCAGGACGAAGGGCGTGCACCCCGGCATCACGATGTCCCCGGTGAACAGGACCCTCTCCTGCGGCAGCCAGACCACCGTGTCACTGCGGGTGTGGGCGGGGCCGAGGTGCAGAAGCTCCACACGTCGGCCGCCGACATGCAGGGTCAGGGCGCCGGAGTACGTGATGTCGGGCAGGACGACCTCGACACGGCCCCACTCCACGTCCGGCCACAGGGCGGTCAGCGCGAGCCCGGTCTCGGCCATGTCGGTCCGGGTGAGCGCGTGGCCGACCACGGTGGCGTCCGGGCCGAAGACCCCGTTGCCGAAGGTGTGGTCGCCGTGGAAGTGGGTGTTGACCACCGTCCGGCGCGGCGTCGGCGCGAGCGCGTCGACGTGCTCCTTCAGCAGCAGCGCCCGGC
This sequence comes from Streptomyces sp. NPDC043746, assembly GCF_056436485.1. NCBI lineage: Bacteria > Bacillati > Actinomycetota > Actinomycetes > Kitasatosporales > Streptomycetaceae > Streptomyces > Streptomyces sp. NPDC043746. The sequence goes on from NZ_JBWKCM010000019.1 coordinate 124,597, forward strand.
GCTCGGTGGCCGCGGTGTCGACGACGACGGCCCCCTCGTCCGAGACGATCACGCCCGCGTTGTTCAGGCACCACCCGCCGTCGGGCTGGAGGTAGGCGTGGACACCGTCGGCCACCTCGACCAGGCGGGGGGTGCCATCAGCCACGGTCGGCCGCCTTGACCACGACAGCGGAGTTGAAGCCCCAGCGGCCCCGTGCGAGCACCAGCACCGCGCGCGCCGAGGTGGGCCGGGGCGTGCCGCGCACCAGGTCGAGACCGTACGCGGCGGGCGTCTCGCCCTCGTACGGTACGGCGGGGATCAGCCCGTCCCGCAGGGCGAGGAGCGCCGCCACCACGTCCAGCGGTCCCCCGCCCGCGAGGAGTCGTCCCGTCAGCACCTTGGGAGCCGCGACCGGCACGCCGTGCGCCCCGAAGACCGCGGTGATCGCCTCGGCCTCGCTCTGGTCCAGGGCGGCCGTGCCGGCGGCGTCGGCGAAGACGACACCGATGTCCGCGGGTGTGAGACCGGCGTCCGCGATCGCCGATTCCGCGGCGCGGCGGAGGGCCGGGGGCCGCCCCGAGCCGGGCGGTGGGTCGAAGGTGGCCGCGTAGCCGGCGAGTTCGCCGTAACAGCGGTCCATGCCCCGGCGCCGGGCGCCCTCCTCGTCCTCCATGATGAGGAACGCGCCGCCCTCACCGGGCACATGGCCCCGTGCCGCGGTGTCGAAGGGAAGGTAGGCGCGGTCCGGGTCGTCGCTGTCGCTGACCAGCCCGCCCGACAGGTGCGCGGCCCAGCCCCACGGGTCCAGGGCCGAGTCGACACCGCCGGTGACGACGAGGGGGGTGCCGAGCCTGAGGGATCGGCGGGCGTGGCCCAGCGCGTCCAGGCCGCCCGCCTGGTCCGCGACCAGGGCCGCTCCCGGGCCGCGCAGTTGGTGCCGGATGGACACCTGTCCGGTGTTGACCGCGTAGAACCAGGCGAACGACTCGTACACGCTCACGAACTCCGGCCCCTTGGACCAGAGATTGGCGAACTCCCGGTGGGTGAAGGCGAAGCCGCCGGAGGCATTGGCGGTGATGACGCCGAGGTCGAAGTCGACGAGTGCGGCCGGGTCGACCCCGCCGTCGGCCAGGGCCTGTTCGGCGGCGACCAGGGCCAGCCGGGTGGAGACGTCGGTCTGCGGAAGCAGGCGGTTGGGCAGGAGGTCGGCAGGGTCGAAGTCGAGGACCTGGCCGGCCAGCCGGGAGGCGTAGCGGGAGGCGTCGAAGCGGGTCAGCGGGGCGATGCCGGCGCGCCCTTCGAGCGTGGCGTTCCAGTACTCCTTGGCGCCCAGGCCATTGGGGGCCACCACGCCGATGCCGGTGATCAGGGCTCGGGCGCTCATGCCGCCGCCTCCTCGGGTCGTCGGAGCACCATGGCGCTCTGGAATCCGCCGAAGCCGCTTCCCACGGTGAGGACGCTGCGCAGCTTCGCCTCGCGGGCGGTCAGCGGGACGTAGTCGAGGTCGCACTCCGGGTCGGGAGTATGGAGGTTGGCCGTGGGCGGGACGACCTGGTGGGTCAGGGCGAGGAGGCTGGCCGCGATCTCGATGGAGCCGATGGCCCCGAGCGAGTGGCCGACCATCGACTTGATGGAGCTGACGGGGACGGCATAGGCGTGCTCGCCGAGGCTCCGCTTGAAGGCGGCCGTCTCGTGGCGGTCGTTCTGCTTGGTCCCCGAGCCGTGGGCGTTGACGTAGTCGACGTCGGTGGGGTCCATCCGGGACTCGTCGAGGGCCACGCGGATCGCCTCGGCCATCTCCCGCCCGTCGGTCTTGAGCCCTGTCATGTGGTAGGCGTTGAGCCGGGTGGCGTACCCGCTGATCTCGGCGTAGATCCGGGCTCCCCGTCGTACCGCGCTCCCGTACTCCTCCAGGACGAACATCGCGGCACCCTCCGCGAGGACGAAGCCGTTGCGGGAGAGGTCGAAGGGCCGGGAGGCGTGTTCCGCGTCGTCGTTGCGCGGGGTGGTCGCCTTGATGGCGTCGAAGCAGGCGGCGACGATGGGAGTGAGGGGGGTGTCGGTGGCACCGGTCAGCATCACGTCGGCGGAGCCCTCCTGGATGAGCCGGCAGGCGTAGCCGACCGAGTCGAGCCCGGAGGTGCAGCCGTCCGAGACCACGGTGACCGGGCCCTCGGCGCCGACGGTCCAGGCGACCTCGGCGCCGATGATGCTGGGCACCATGTGGTCGAACATGTGGGGGCTCAGGTAGGAGGGGTCGATCTCCCATTCCCGGCCCTGGTCGGAGAGCACCCGGTACTCGCTCTCCAGGGACATCGCCGCCGCGACCGCGCTGCCGACGCTGACGCCGATCCGCTCGGGGCGGACCCCCTCGAAGGAGAGCCCGCTGTCGGCGACGGCTTCGCGCGCGCAGACCACGGCGAACTGCGCGGCACGGTCCATGCGTCGGATCTGCCGAGGGGAGAGCCCCTCGGCCACCGGGTCGAAGTCGATCTCGCCCGCCACCTGGGAGCGGCAGGAGGAGGCGTCGAACGAGGTGATCGAGCGGGTGGCGGTCCGGCCGGAGCTGAGCAGGTCCCAGAATCGCTCCGCCCCGGGGCCGCCCGGAGCCCGCACGCCCAGCCCCGTGACGACGACGCGGCGGCTCATCGGGAGCCCTGCGCCGGGTAGCGGGACCGGGCGGGTCCCTCGGGACCTGCCGTCGTTCGCTGGATGCACGACATCGAGTGCGTGTTCCCTTCTTGTTCTGCGGTACGGAGGGATTCCCCCGGTTCGGGTGGGGCGGCCGGGCATGGGGCGTAGGCGTCCGTCACGGGGCGTGCGTCCGGGTCAGGGGGCGTCGAGAGCCTTTGTGGCGCGGACCAGGGCGCTCGCCACCGGCGGAAACTGCAGGCCGCTGTGGCCCGCTCCCGCGTGGACGTCCCGCCAGAACCGCTGGAGCGGCTCGGAGTCGCTCTGGCCCCTGCTGCCCGAGGACCGCAGGAGACGGTCCACGGCACCGGCGAGCGTCTCGGCGGCCAGGGCGCAGTCGCGTCCGTTACGCGCCGTCAGGACGGGGTCCACCGTGCCCTGGTCCAGGACCTTTGCCACTCGGTCGAGCAGCAGGGCCGCCGCGTCGATCTCGCCGTCGGACCGGGCCAGGGTGAGCTCGTACGGGGTCCGGTCGGCGGTGCCGGTGATCGCGGCGGCCGGCCCCACGAGCTTCCCGCGGGCCAGGCCGGACCACTGGCGCAGGGCGCCGCGGGCGGCGCCGAGCAGGGGGGCCGCGAGGGTCAGGCCGTTGGCCGCCTTCATGGGGAGCCGGTGGCACGGTGCCTCGGCGGCGGGCGCCCGGCCCGCGAGGAGGTCCGCGAGGGCGACGGAGCGCGCTTCGGGAACGGTGGCACCGTCCAGGACCAGGGTGTTGCTGCCCGTGCCGCGGAGGCCGACGTTGAACCAGGAGTCCCCGAGACCGTAGGCGGAGCGGGGCACCGCGAAGAAGCGCGGCTCCCCGCGCTCCCCGTCGGCAGCCCGGGCGCAGACCAGCGCCCACGCGGAGGAGTCGACCCCGCTGACGTACGGCCACTGGCCGCTGACGCGCCAGCCGCCGGGGGTCCGCTCGGCGGTTCCGGAGGCGGCGAGCGCCCCCACGATCGGGGTGTCGGGCCGGTCCTGCCAGAGTTCCGCCTGGCCCTCGGGCGGCAGATGGGCGGCGAGCCGGCCGACGCTCGCGGCGAGCGAGGCGAACCAGGCCGCCGAGGCGCAGCTCTCACCGATCGTGGCGACTGCGGGCAGCAGTGCGCGGAAGGTGCCGGCCGAACCGCCCCAGCGGACGGGGACGAAGTGACGGGCGAATCCGGCGGCCAGGACCGGAGCGACGACCTCCGTCGGCAGCCTGCGGTCGGACTCGGAGACCACCGCGTACTTGGCGGCCGCCTCGGCGGCCTCGCGCACGGCGTCCTGGGACAGCGATGTCGGCCGGGTGACGGGCATGGGGCTCCCTGGGATGTTCGTGGAGGGCGTCCGGTCAGTAGTTGCCGAGGCCGCCGCAGACGTTGAGGGCCTGGGCGGTGACCGCGGCGGCTCGGTCGCCGACGAGGTACTCGACCATCGCGGCGACCTCGGAGGGCTCGACGTACCGGCCGATCGGCACGCGTGCGGTGACCCGCTCGAACGCCTCCTCCTCCGTGGTCCCCCAGATGCCGGCGTAGTGCGTGCGGACCTTCTCCGCCATGGGGGTCTCGACGAAGCCGGGGCAGACGGCGTTGACGGTGATGCCGGACTTGGCCAGCTCCAGACCCCAGGCCTTCGTCAGGCCGACGACACCGTGCTTGGAGGCCGAGTAGGGGGCGCCGTGCAGAACGCCCTGCTTGCCGCCGGTCGAGGCGATGTTGACGATGCGGCCGTACCTCTTCGCCTGCATGCCGCCGGCGGTGAGCACCGCCTTCGTCATCCGGAAGACGCTGTTGAGGTTGGTGTTGACGACATCGAGCCAGAGCTCGTCCGTGACGTCGGCGGTGATCCCGCCACCGCTGCGGCCGGCGTTGTTGACCAGGATGTCGATGGGACCGTAGCGGGCGACGGCGGCGGTGACGAACGCCGTGATCTGCTCCGGGTCGGCCACGTCACAGGTGCTGCCGTCGACGTCGTACCCGCGCTCCTGAAGCTCCTTGACGGCCTCGGCCAGCCGCTCGGCCGACCGGGCGCAGAGGTAGACCCGGTGGCCGGTCTCGGCCAGCCGGACGGCGATCTCCCATCCGATGCCGCTGGTCGCGCCGGTGACCACGGCCACGCGGCCGTTCGCCTGAGTCATGGGAGCCTCCAAGAGGTGTGCGGTACGGGCGGTGTGCCGGGGGCCGGTGAGGGCGTCCCTCCCGGCAGACGTTCGCGCCGAGGTCTCGAAGGCCGTTCGAAGCCTGCTCGAAGCGACCGTGGGCGGAGGCTGACCGGATCTTCGAGTTCCGCTCGACCCGGCGACGAGGGCCCTTCGAGCGGTCTGACGATGCTTTCGTCTCGCCGACCCCACCGGCCGCCCTGTTCTCCGTCGTGGAGCAGGGTCCCTCGCACCACAGCAAGAGAGGCCACACGCACCATGAAGAAGAAGAACGCGGCGGGGATCGCCGTCGCCCTGAGCGTCTCGGCGGCCGCCGCCCTGCTGGGCGCCTCGTCCCCGGCCGGCGCCACCTCCCCCGGCACGAGCACCGCGTCGACCGTCGGCTATGTGTGCCAGAGCCGCTACGACGGTGAGTGGTTCCCGATCAACGGGTACTCCCGGGGCTTCTCCACCACCGCACCGGCGCAGGTCGCCGTCGGCGCCGCGTTCAAGGTGTCGTTCGACCCCGCGCCCATCCTGGCGCTCGGCGAGTACAACAAGGAGCTGACCGACATCGAGGTCGCGTACAAGGTGTCGCCCGGGGCCCAGGTCCTGGGCTACCGGCTGGTCGGGGGCAGTAACCTCGGCGCGGCCTCCTTCCATGTCGAGCGCCGTGGCGCCGAGTTCGTCGTCACCTCGCCCGACAGCATTCCGGGCGGTGTCCAGTTCGACCTGCCCACCCTGGAGGTCAAGCTGCGCGCGCCCTCCTCGGCGGGCACCGTCACGACCGCGCCGGGCGGTTCCAGCTTCACCGACCGCTCCTTCGGGTGGAACCGGATGCACCCGGAGAACGAGCAGTGGGACCCCTTCCAGTGCTACGCCGACCCGGCCGCCCCGGTCGTGTTCAGCTCGACGAACGTCACCTGACGCCAGGCGCGGTGCCCTCCGGGGGCGGTCACGGGAGATCCCGGACCGCCCCCGGCGGCGTTGCCGGCGCGTGTCCGCCTCCAGCGGTGTCAGACCGCGAGCCGCTCCAGGGCTCCCACCACCTCCGCCGGTGCGGGAAGGGCGGCGATCTCGGCGGCGATCTCACCGGCCCGCTTGCGGTACCCGGGCTCCTCCAGGAGCACCCGGCACGCCGAGAGCACGGCCTGCGGAGTCGCTTCCTCGGGGAAGAGGACGCGTGCCGCCCCCTGTTCGGCCGTGCGGCGCATCGTGGAGGCGAAGATGTCCCAGCGGGGCAGCAGGAGTTGGGCCGCCCCGGCGCCGAGCGCCGTCATCCCGGTGACTCCCCCGCCGTGGTGGACGACGAGGTCGCAGGTCGAGGCCACGACGTCGAGCGGCATCCAGCCGATCCGCACCCGGCCGACGGATGCCCGCAGCCGGGCGGTGGCCTCCTCGGGCGCCGCGACGAGGATCTCCGCGTCGAAGGCGGCGAGGTCCGCGACCAGTCGGCCGAGGAAGTCCCGGTTGGCCTCCGTCTCGCGGCTGCCGGAGGTCACGCACACCCGCGGCCGGTCGCCCCGGGTGTACATCCAGGGTTCGAGCGGTTCCTGCCGGTTGTACGGGATCCACCGCATCGGCTGGGCCGGGTCGGCGTCCGGGGGCCGCAGACCGGGCGGGCACACATCGACGCGGAGGGCCGGCGCCGGAAGCCCGTCGAGCCCCAGCGCGTCGAGTTCGGGGCGGAGTTCCTCGGCCGCGTAGGGATCGACGCCCCGGGTGTCGTACAGGTCCCAGGCCTGGCGGACGTACGGGACTTTGAGGTGGGCCGTGAGCAGCGGAGCCGCGTACGACATGCTGCCGCCGACGACCAGGTCCGGGCGCCAGCGTGCGGCCAGTTCCCGCAGGCCGTCCAGGCTCTCCGCCGCCAGCCGGCCGAACCAGCCGCCGTGGTGGACGCGTTCGGGCGTGAGCCCCCGGGGCATCCGGGGGACGGCCGCACCGGACCGGTCCGTGGTGATCAGCCCCTGCCAGGTGCGCCGGGTGACCGCCGCGCCGGGGAGGCCGATCGCGGTGATGTGCGGGACGAGTTCCTCCGTACCGGCGACGATCACCTGGTGTCCCGCCTGGCGCACGGCGACGGCGAGGGCGGCGAGCCCGAAGACGGTCGCCGGGCTGGGGCCCGCGACGAAGAGGACCCTCATGCCGCACCCCCGGTGGTCCGGGCGCCGCGACCGGTGAGGAGCACGATGCGTCCCAGGTGGGCCCGGCTCTCGATGATCTCGTGCGCCTTGCCGACGTCCTCCAGGGGCAGCACCGTGTGTACGGTCTGCCGGACGGTTCCGGCGAGCAGCTGCGCGGTGAGCGTGGCGTGGTCGGCGCGGTACTGCGCGGGCCGCGCGCTCCGCCACGCGGACAGGGCGAACCCGGTGAGGAACCGCATCCCGATGAGCTCCATGGGCGAGATGGCGGGAATACCGAGGCCACCGCCCGCCGAACCGTAGAAGACGAGTCTGCCGAAGGGGGCGAGGAGGCCGATGCCCTGCCGGAGCACGTCGCCGCCGACGCTGTCGAGGATCACGTCGACACCCCGGCCGTCGGTGGCCTCGCGCACCGCGTCCGGCCAGTCGGCCCGGCTGTAGTCGATGGCGGCGTCCGCGCCGAGGGAACGGGCGTAGGCGCACTTCTCGGGAGTGCCGGCGGTGGCGATCACCGTCCCCGCCCCGGCGAGCCGGGCCAGTTGGACCGCGAGGTGGCCGATGCCTCCGGACGCGGCGTGTACGAGGACGCTCTCGCCGGAGGCCAGGGCAGCCGTCCCCATCGTGCCCATGGCGATGGGCCCGGGGGCGGGGAGCGCTGTCGCCTGGACCGCGTCGAGCGCGGCGGGCACGGGGAGCACGGTGTCCGCGTCGACGGCGACGTACTCGGCGTACGCGCCGTGCAGCGTGAAGGCGCCGACGCGGTCGCCGGTCGCGATGCCGGTCACGCCGGGCCCCACGGCGACGACGTCACCGACGACGTCGCCTCCGAGCGTCACGGGGAACTCGGGCCGCCACATGGGGGCGGGGAAGATGTTCCGCCGCATCTGGGTCTGGGCGAAGCCCACCGAGACCGCCTCGGCCTCGATCAGCACCTGGCCGGGCCCCGGTTCGGGTATCGGCACTTCTTCGGTACGCAGCACCTCGGGGCCGCCGTACTCGTGGATCCGGACAGCGCGCATGGCATTCCTCCGTCGGGCGAAAGGGGGCGGGGACGAGCGGGCGGGTCGGGGAGGCGGGGCGGTTCATGCCTCGGGTACGTGGTCGTGCTCGACCCGGCGGGACCGGGTGAGCAGCCGCCCGCCCTCCTCGACCAGCACGTCCCGGACCAGGCAGCTCGGGGCGATCTCGGGGACGCGCTCGCCCGGCCGGATCAGCAGCGCCAGGACGTAGAAGGTGGCGTGGATCGTGCCGTCGGCCTGCTCCTGGACGTTCAGCATGGTGAACCAGTGACGGCGCTGCACGGCCTCACCGGCGAAGCGCTCCTGGTGGAAGGCCGTCAGCTCCTTGGCGATGCCGGCCCGGGTGCGTGCGGCGGGCCGGCCGGGCGAGTGGCGGAACTCGCCGTCCTCGGTGAACGTGTCTGCGTACTCCTCGAACCGGCCGCTGTCGAGCGCCTGCATCTGCTCCGCGTGGAACTGCTGCACACGGCTGTACAGCCCTTCGCGGACTCGTTCGGTGGACATGGTTCTCCCTTCGTCAGGCCGCGCGACCGGAGCGCGCGACCGGGTTCAGTACCTCGTGGTGCAGCCGTTGCACATCGGGGGACGGCTCGATGCCCAGCTCGTCGTCGAGGGAGCGCCAGAGGTCCCGGTAGACCTTGAGGGCCTCCGCGCGGCGGCCGCAGTTGTTGAGGGCGTCGATGAGCTGGGCGTGGAACCACTCGTTGAGCGGGTACTGCTGGCTGAGGGCGCACAGTTCGGGGATGAGGTCGCGCTCGTTCCCCAGCTGCTTCAGCGCCTCGATGCGCCGTTCCACGGCGCGCACCCGCAGCTCCTCCAGGTACATCGTGAAGCCGTTGAGGACCCGGCCGGTGGAGAGGTTCGCCAGGGCGGGGCCGGTCCACATGTCCAGGGCGTCGCCCAGGATGCGGGCGGCCAGTTCGAGATGGCCCCGGTCTGCGGCCCGGCGGCCGGACTTCACGAGTTCCTCGAACTCCCGGGTGTCCAGGCCGTGGCCGGTCGGGTCGATGAGGTACCCGGGACTGCGGGTGATCAGGATCGGTTCACCGGCTCCGGCGAGGCCCTCGCCGACCAGGATCTTCCGCAGGTGGTAGACGTACGTCTGCAGGGTCGTCAGGGCGCTGCGCGGGGGGTTCTCGGCCCACAGCTCCTGGATGAGGGCGTCGACCGGCACGATCTCCTTGGGCCGGGTGAGCAGGAGGGCCAGGACCTGGCTGGCCTTGGGGGTGGGCGGGAGGATGGATCGGCCGTTCTCCGTGGTGATCTCGAAGGGGCCGAGAAGATGGAATTTCACTGGATGACCTCTGACTTCTCGTTTCCGGTCGGTTCCGGGCAGGCGGACGGGTGCCACTGGTCCAGGGCGGTTGTGCGCCGTCGAGCGCGCGTCGAGCTTTTGTCGAGCACGGCGGCCGACCATGGCGTCGTGCGAAAACGCACGCAGCGGCACGGGAACAGGAGAACCTGACGATGAGTGGAACCGGCCGGCCTACCGTGGCGGTGATCGGCGCGGGGACCATCGGCCTCGGGTGGATCACTCTGTTCCTCGGCAACGGGCTGGACGTGCGGGTGAACAGTCGCCGCCCCGAGGCACGGAGCATCGTCCTGCGGGGTCTGCGGACGTTCGTGCCGACCCTGCCCGACGGGGCCGACCTGGATCCCGAGGAGCTGCTGGCGCGGGTGGCCTTCGAGCCCGACGTGGCGCGCGCGGTCGCGGACGCCGATGTCGTGCAGGAGAACGCCCCGGAGGACCTGGCCCTGAAGCAGGAGTTGTTCCGTACCGTCGGTGAAGCGGCCCCGGAGCACGCCCTGTTGCTGTCGTCGACCTCCACGCTGCTGCCCGACGCCATGGGCGAGCGGATGAAGGACTCCGGCCGACTGGTCGTCGGCCACCCCTTCAACTCCCCGCACCTCGTGCCGCTGGTGGAGGTGGCCGGCGGTGAGCGGACCGACCCGGCGGCGGTGGCGGAGGCGGTCGGCTTCTACCGCGCGGTGGGCCGCACGCCCGTCGTGCTCCGTCGGCCGGTCGCCCGGCTCGTCGCGAACCGGCTCCAGTCCGCGCTGCTCCGGGAGAGCATCCACCTCGTCCGCGAGGGTGTGGTGTCGATGGAGGAGCTGGACACCGTGGTCACGCAGTCGATCGGTCTGCGGTGGTCCACGATCGGGCCGTTCCACGCCTTCCACCTCGGGGGCGGTGAGGGCGGTCTGCGGAAGTGGCTCGGGCACCTCGGCACGGGCCTGGAGAAGAGCTGGGCCGAGCTGGGGTCCCCCCGGATGACGCAGGAGACGATCGACGCCCTCGGCTCGGAGGCCGAGCGCCTCTTCGGCGGCACGACCTACCCGCAGCTGTGCCGGGAGCGCGACCTGCGGCACCGCGCGGTCCTCGACGCACTGGCGGCGGTCGATCGGGAGACCCTCGGGGCAGACGGCGTTCGGACCGGCCGTGCCGGGTCCGCCCCGGAAGGCGGAGGCGCGGCATGAGGGTGGCCCACGGCCGGCCCGGCCGACGGACGCCCCTGCGGGGAGGATCCTCGTGACCGTGCGCGCGGACATCAGACCCGTACGGGACACGGAGACCTTCAAGGACGCGCTGTCCCTGCTCGCCTCGCCGCTCACGCTCGTGACGACGGCGGACGAGGAGGGGCGCCGGTGGGGGCTGACGGCCAGTTCGGTCATCTCCGCCTCCCTCTCCCCGCCGCTCGTCGTGGTCGGCATCGCCCGGACCTCCAGTTGCGCCGCGGCGTTCGCCGCCGCGTCCGCGTTCGTCGTCAACGTGCTCGGCGAGCAGCACCGGGAGCTGGCCGGCCGGTTCGCCACCCGGGGCATCGACCGGTTCGCCGGTCAGTCCATCGCGAACTGGCCCGGCTCACGGCTGCCGTTCGTCCCGGACGCGCACGCGGCGTTCCGCTGCTCGGTCGCGGACCGGCTGCGGGTCGGCGACCACGACCTGCTGGTCGGGCAGCCGACCGAGGTGCTCCTCGACGGGGACTCCCCGCCGCTGCTCTGGCACCGCCGCGGGTTCCGCACGACGGCCTGACGGGCGGCACGGACCCCGGCTCCGCTCACGCGACCGCCCGGCGGCCGACCTCGGCCCAGTAGGCGGCGAGCGACTCCATGAGGCTCCGGCCCGGTTGCCAGCCGAGGACCTCGCGGGCCGGGGCGGGGTCCGCCCGGATCCAGTCCCGCCCGGGCGCGGAGCCCGGCTCCCCCGGACGTTCGACGATGCGGGCGGGCACGCCGCTCACCCGTACGAGCAGGTCGACGAGGAGCCGTACGGGCACGGCTTCGCCGCGTCCGATGTCCAGGGCCCGGCCACTGGCGGAGGAGAGCGCCGCCGCGAGCACGGCCGCCGACACGTCCCGTACGTCGACGTAGTCGCGGTGGGCCCGCAGCGGGGCGAGCTCCACCGTGACCGGCCCGGTGCCGGCCGAGCCTGCGACGAGTTGCCGGGCCACCGCACCGAGCAGGCTGGACTCGGGGGCGCCGACCCCCGACACATTGGCGAGGCGGAGCACCAGGGCGCGCACCGAGCCGTTCGCCGCCGCCTCCAGGACGGCGCGCGAGGCGGCGAGCTTCGCCTTTCCGTACGGAGTCACCGGCTCCGTTGCCGGGCCGGTGCGGGGCCCGCCACCGGACGGCACCGGACCGTATTCGAGTACGGAGCCGAGGTGGACCAGGCGGGGACGGCGCGGCAGGGTGGCGAGGGCGTCGAGGAGCCGGAGCGCGGGGACGGTGCAGATGCGGTGCATGGCGTCGTCGTCCCGGCTCCAGATGCTCCCGGTGGCGTTGACGACCACGTCGGGGCGCTCGGACGCCAGGACGCGTGCGAGGCCGTCCGGCGGTGTCTCGGCCAGGTCGAGCGGGAGGAACCGCGCCGCGACGGGCCGGACGGGCTCGCTGCGGGCCACCGCCAGGACGTCCCAGCCCCCGGCGCGGAAGTCGGCGCAGACGGTCCGCCCCACGAAGCCCGTGCCGCCGAGGACCATGACGCGCCTACCGGGCCGAGCCCCCGGGGCCGCGGGCGCCCCGGCCGTCACTTGCGTACTCCGACGAGGAAGCCGCGGGCCGACACCGGGCTCTCGACCCGCTCGAAGGCGAGGCCCGCCGCCGTGAAGGCGGCCTCGTACCGTGCGGTGTCGAAGAGCCGACACACGTGGTCCTCGGCGAAGTGCCGTATCCCGTGGTCGGGGTGGGCCACGACGTAGTGGACGCGCATCAGGGAGGCGTCACCGGCCGGAGTGGCGAGCGAGGCGTGCGAGACCCGGGCCACCCGGGTCCCGTCGGCCTCGACCACGTCGGCGGAGACGTGCCCGGGGGTGAACGTTTCCGGGGCCCACCAGGGTTCCACGACGAGGACGCCGCCGGGGTTGAGGTGGCGGGCGAAGGAGCGCAGGGCGGAGTCGAGTTCGTCGGCCGAGCCCACGTACCCGAGGGAACCGAAGAGGCAGACGGCGGCGTCGAAGCGGCGCCCGAGGTCGAAGTCGCGCATGTCCGCGAGGGTGAGCGGGACTCCGGGGAGCCTGGCACGGGCCAGGTCGATCATCGGCTCGGAGAGTTCCACGCCCTCGACATGGGTGAACCGTGCGGCGAACCGGGCGAGATGGGCACCGGTACCGCAGGCGATGTCGAGGAGGGAGGCGGCGTCGGGCTTGCGGTCGTCGACCAGGGCGGCGACGGCGGCGGCCTCGCCCTCGAAGTTCTTGCCCCGGGCGCTGTGCAGGAGATCGTAGAGTTCGGCGGAGTCGTTTCCGTACATGTCCGTCCTCGGTGCGTCGGTGGCGGTGGGCGGTGCCGGGCACGATGGGTCAGAACGCCTCTACGGCACCGGAGTTCAGGCAGGCGAGCAGGGTGCGCGCCTGGACGTTGACGTAACGCGCGTGCTGGGCGAGGGTGCCGAGCTGTCCCGGGGTGATCCAGAGGTAGCCCTCGGGCGGTTCGGTCGGAGCCGCGGGGTCGGCCTCCACGACGAGATAGCGGCTCTCGGCGTTGAGGAACCGGCCGCCCTCCTCGGCGTGGACCGCCTCGTACAGGATGCGCCCGGGGCCGGCGGTGAGGATCTCGTCGAGATACGGCGGCCGGTGGGCGGGGGCGAGGTGGGCGTAGTTCTCCGGTACGCACTGGACGGTGGGGGCCAGCTCCAGTACGTCGAGCAGCCCCGCCTCCACACGTGCGTGGACCAGGAGATGGCGTACGCCGTCGAAGCGCCGGGTGAGGAACGCCGTCACGCCCCGCCCGGTCGGTTCGACGAGCGGCTGGGTCCAGCCGGTCACCTCCCGGTTCCCGGCCTCGACGGCTACCGCCACCACCCGGAAGTAGCGGCCGTCGGCGCGCTCGATCGTGGTGGGGGTGCGGTACCAGTCCGCCACCTCGGCCAGCGGCAGCGCGTCCACCCGGACCTCGTGCCGGGCGCGCTGGACGGTGATCCAGGAGAGCAGTTCGGGATCGGTGTGGAGCGCACGGGCGAGGGAGTGCTCGGCCGAGAGGGCCGGCAGCCCCGCGAGGACCGTACGGGAGTCCATGTTGACGAGGTTGTCGAGGCGGAGCAGTCGGCCGATCTGGCCGAGGGTCAGCCAGCGGAAGTCCTCGTGGACCGGCACCTCCTCATCGGTCTCCACGAGGACGTTCCGGTTGGCCTTGCGGAGGAACCAGGAGCCGTGTTCGGACTGCAGGACGTCGGCGAGCACCCGCCCTCGGCCCCGGCCGGTGAAGTGCTCCAGGTAGCGCACGTCCGCGCCGTTGTGCACCTTGGTGTAGTTGCTGCGGGTGGCCTGGACGGTCGGGGAGAGCTGGAGCAGGTTCCGGTTGCCCGGCTCCATCTTGGCCTGCATCAGGAAGTGCAGGACCCCGTCGAACTCCTTGGCCAGGATGCCGAGGATGCCGACCTCGGGCTGGCGGATGATGGGCTGCTGCCAGTGCGGGACGGGCCCCCCGGCGATCGTGACGTCAACGCCCTCGACCGAGAAGAACCGGCCGCTGCGGTGGGCGAGGTTCCCGGTGCCCGGCGCGAACGACCAGCCGTCCAGCTCGGCGAAGGGGATGCGGTCGACCCGGAACCGGTGCGCCCGTCGGCGCTCCGCCAGCCAGTCGGTGACCTGGTCCGTCCGGAGCAGGGCGCCCTCCGGGGCGGCGGCGGACCGGCCGAGGCGCCGGGAGAGGCCGGAGTGCACGCGGCGGCGCAGTGCCGTCGGCGCGGGGGCGGTCCGGGGGCCCGTGGTGCGGCGGGTGGTGTCCGCGCGGCCGGTCACGGGGCGGTCGCCCGGCCGGGGGTGTTCCGGTCCCGGTGTTTCACCGGCTTCCACCAGCGGGGGTTGTCGCGGTACCAGGCGACCGTGGCCTCCAGACCTTCGTCGAAGGGGACGAGCGGCTCGTAGCCGAGCTGTTCACGGATCTTGGTGTCGTCCAGGGCGTAGCGCAGGTCGTGGCCCTTGCGGTCGGCCACCCGCCGGATCATGGACTCGTCGGCGCCGCACAGCTCGACGAGCCGCCGGGTGAGGCCCAGGTTGGTGGTCTCGTTGCCGCCGCCGACGTTGTAGATCTCGCCCGCCCCGCCGTGGGTGAGGACCAGTTGGATCGCCCGGCAGTGGTCGTCGACGTGCAGCCATTCACGGATGTTGCGGCCGTCCCCGTAGAGCGGCAGGGGCAGGCCCTCCAGGAGGTTGGTGACGAACAACGGAACGAGTTTCTCGGGGTGCTGATGGGGGCCGTAGTTGTTCGAGCAGCGGGTGATCGAGACGCCGAGGCGGTGGGTGCGCCAGTAGGAGCGGGCCACCAGGTCGGCGCCCGCCTTCGACGCCGCGTACGGGGAGTTGGGCAGCAGCGGCCGGCTCTCCGTCCAGGAGCCTGTCTCGATCGACCCGTACACCTCGTCGGTCGAGACGTGGACGACCCGGTCGATCCCGGTCTCCACGCAGGCGTCGAGGACCGTCTGGGTGCCGCCCACGTTGGTACGGACGAACTCGGCCGCGGACGCCACCGAGCGGTCGACGTGGGACTCGGCGGCGAAGTGGACCAGGGCGTCGTGGCCGGGGAACACGTCGAGCAGGAGGGGGAGGTCGCAGACGTCGCCGTGCACGAAGTCCAGGCGGGGATGGGCGGCCGGGAGGTTGTCCCGGTTGCCGGCGTAGCTGAGGCTGTCGACGACGGTGATCCGTGCGTCCTCGCAGCCGGGGTAGCCGCCCGCCAGCATGGTGCGCACGTAGTGGGAGCCGATGAATCCGGCGCCGCCGGTGACGAGCAGTCTCATGCCGCCACCTCGATGTGGGTGTGGTCCCCGATCACCAGGCGGTGGCCGTCGCCCTCGGCGCCCGCTCCGACGACGGCGTTGCGGCCGATCAGCGAGGAGCGCAGGCCCGTCACGGCGGTGATGGAGGCGCCGTCCATGACGATCGAGTCGGTGAGGGTCGTGTCGCGCAGCAGGCAGTCGCGGCCGATCGAGGTGTGGGGCCCGACCGTGCTGTTGGCGATCACGGTGCCCGAGCCGATGACGGCGGGCCCGGCGACCGTGGAGCCCACCAGCCGGGCTCCCGCCTCGATCACGACGCGGCCGGCCACCACGCTGGCCGCGTCGACCTCGCCGTCGATCCGGGCGGTCTGCTCCCCGAGCATCGCCCGGTTGCAGGCGAGGACGTCGTCGGCCTGGCCGGTGTCCTTCCAGTACCCGTCGTACTCGCTCGCGGTGACGCGCGAGCCATGGGTGACGAGCCACTGGATGGCGTCGGTGATCTCCAGTTCGCCGCGCGCCCCGGGGGCGATGGCGGCGACGGCGTCGTGGACGGCGGGGGTGAAGAAGTACACACCGATGAGCGCCAGGTCGCTCCTGGGGTGTTCGGGCTTCTCCACGAGCCGCAGCACCCGCCCGTCGGGGGCGAGTTCGGCCACCCCGAAGGCGCGGGGGTCGCGCACCTTGTGGACGACGACCTGGGCGTCGGGCCGACGGGCGGCGAAGTCGGCGGCGATGCCCGCGACGCCGCCGGGGAGCATGTTGTCGCCGAGGTACATCACGAAGTCGTCGTCGCCGAGGAAGGGCCGGGCCAGGGCCACGCAGTGGGCGAGGCCGAGCGGCTTCTCCTGGGGGATCAGGGTGATGCGCAGCCCCAGGCCGGATCCGTCACCGATGACCGCAGCGATCTCGTCGGCCCGGTCCCCGACGACGACCCCGACCTCGGTGACGCCCACCGCCCGGATGTTCTCCAGGACGTGTTCGAGGACGGGCTTGTTGGCGATGGGGATGAGCTGCTTGGGCATCGAGTAGCTGAAGGGGCGCAGACGGGTGCCCGCTCCACCGGACAGCACCAGGGCCTTCATGACCGGATCCCCTCGGTGAGAACCTCCCGCAGCGCGGAGATCACCTTGTCCTGGACGTCCTCGGAGAGCGAGGGGTACATGGGGAGGGAGAAGATCTCACCGGCCAGCCGCTCGGTCACCGGCAGCGAGCCCTCGCCGTACCCGAGGTGGCGGAAGCCGCTCATCGTGTGCACCGGCCAGGGGTAGCTGATGTTCAGCGAGATGCCGTAGCCCTTCAGCCGCTCGATGATCTCGTCGCGGCGCGGGTGGCGGACGACGTAGACGTAGTAGACGTGGTCGTTGCCGTCGGTGACGCGGGGGAGCCGGAGTCCGTCCGGTGCGACGAGGTCGGCCAGGCCCTCCTGGTAGCGGCGGGCGACCGTCCGGCGTCCCTCGATGTAGGTGTCGAGGCGGCGGAGCTTGCGCCGCAGGATCTCGGCCTGCACCTCGTCGAGGCGGGAGTTGTGGCCGGGGGTCTGGACGACGTAGTAGGTGTCGGCCATGCCGTAGTAGCGCAGCCGTCGCAGGTCGGCGTCGACCTCCGGGTCGTCCGTGACGACCGCTCCGCCGTCGCCGTAGGCTCCGAGGACCTTGGTCGGGTAGAAGGAGAAGGCGGCGGCGTCCCCCATCGTGCCGGCCGTCCGGCCGTGGTGGTGGGCGCCGTGCGACTGGGCGCAGTCCTCCAGGATCCTCAGGCCGTGCCGCCGGGCGAGGTCCTCCAGCGGGGCCATGTCCACGCACTGGCCGTAGAGGTGGACGGGCAGCAGGGCCTTGGTCCGGGGGGTGAGGGCCGCGGCGACCTGGTCGGTGTCCATGAGGAAGTCCTCTTCGCGGATGTCCACGAACACGGGCGTGGCTCCGGTGCCGTCGATGGCGAGGACGGTGGGTGCGGCGGTGTTGGAGACGGTGATGACCTCGTCGCCGGGTCCGACCCCGAGGGCCTGGAGGCCGAGCTTCACGGCGTTGGTGCCGTTGTCGACGCCCGTGCAGTGGGCGAGGCCGTGGTAGGCGGCGAACTCGCTCTCGAAGCCCTGGACGGACGCGCCGAGGACCAGGCGGCCGGAGCGGAAAACGGTGTCCACCGCGTCGATGAGGTCGTCGCGTTCGTTCTCGTACTCCGGGAGGTAGTCCCAGACGTAGGTGGTCATGGTGATCCTTCTGCGAGTGGTGTTCGGAAGGGGACCGGTCTCCGGCGCGGTCAGCCGCGTGCGGCGGCGTACGCTCCGGCGTGCCGCAGCGTGGCCAGACTGTTGGCACCCAGCGCCTCGCGGAGGAAGCCGCGCGCCGTCGCCAGGTCGGCGGCCTCACCGAGGACCTGGGTGACGGCGCGGGGTTCGACCACGGCGGTGTGGCGCGAGGTGACGAGGGTGGCGTCGGCGCCGTCCTCCTGGAAGCGCCACTCGCCGGTGTGCACGGCCATCAGCGGGGGCAAGGTGGTCTGCTTGTAGACGATCCGCTCGTACGGCACGCAGACGCGCACCGATTCGGTGGTGTGCGGGCGGCCGTCCCGGGTGAGGGTGTCCATGGCGAGGATCTGGATGCCGGGGCCGGCGTCCCGGAGCGAGACCGCCGTCACGTGGGGCAGCCGTTCGGCCCAGTGCTGGGCCTGGTCGATGAAGGCGTAGACGTCCTTGACGTGGCCTTCGAGGCGCACGGTGTCCTCGAAGGTGAGGAAGGTGTCGTGCTCGCCGCCGTCGGAGCCCCGCTCGGCATGCCGCTTGAGGGCGTCGAGTTCGGCGCGGCTGTTGGCGTCGACGGCTCGGTCGATCCGGCCGAGCGTCCCGGGGTCGTCGCCGACGGCCCGGAAGTCGTGGAGGAGGCGTACCGTGCACTCCCCCGGTCCGGTGGGCTCGATGATCCAGGCGCCGCCCATGGAGGCCATCGGCGGACTCGGCGTCTCCTGCCGGAAGTCGACGCGCAGGCCCGCCCGGTCCAGCGTGCGGCGGGAGGTCCACTGCTTGACCTCACCGTCGACGGTGGCCCAGAGGCGGATGCGCTCCTCGGTGTCGCCCCGCTCCAGGTGGTCGGCGTGGACGGAGGGGGGGAAGATCGCGGGCCAGCCGCCGACGTCGGCGATCAGTTCGTAGAGCCGCCCGGCCGGCGCGCGGACGGTGGTCTCGTGTGCGGTCTCCCGGGTGATGGGTCGGGTCATGGTCGGCTCCTCGGGATCGGCGCCCGGCGGGCGCCGTCGTCACTGCGGCGGATTTCCGTGTTTGCGTACGGGGAGTTCGGCGTGCTTGACGCTGAGCATGTCCAGCGCGCGGACGAGCGCCCCGCGGGTCTCGGCGGGGTCGATGACGTCGTCGACGAGGCCGCGCTCGACCGCGTAGTAGGGGTGCATGAGTTCGGTCCGGTACTCCTTGATCTTCTGCAGGCGTTCCGCCTCGGGGTCCTGAGCGGCCGCGATCTGCTTGCGGAAGATCACGTTGGCTGCGCCCTCGGCGCCCATGACCGCGATCTCGTTGGTGGGCCAGGCGTAGGTGAGGTCGGCCCCGATGGACTGGGAGTCCATGACGATGTACGCGCCTCCGTAGGCCTTCCGCAGGATCAGGCTGACCCGGGGGACGGTGGCGTTGCAGTAGGCGTAGAGCAGTTTCGCGCCCCTTCTGATGACGCCGCCGTGTTCCTGGCCGACGCCGGGGAGGAAGCCGGGGACGTCTACGAGCGTGAGGATCGGGATGTTGAAGGCGTCACAGAACTGGACGAAGCGGGCTCCCTTCTCCGAGGCGTCGATGTCCAGGACACCTGCCATCACGGAGGGCTGGTTGGCGACGATGCCGACGACCCGGCCGTCCAGCCGGGCGAGGGCGCACACCAGGTTGGCGGCCCAGTGGGCGTGCACCTCCATGTGCTCCCCGTCGTCGACGAGTTCCTCGATCACGGCCCGTACGTCGTACGAGCGGACGGCGTCGGCGGGGACGAGGTCGAGCAGGGCCGGGGTGGGGCGGTCGGCGGGTCCGTCCGGCGCGACGACCGGCGGAAGTTCCCGGTTGTTCTGGGGGAGCATCGACAGGAGGTAGCGGACCTCGGCGATGCAGGTCTCCTCGTCGTCGTACGCGAAGTGCGCGACGCCGGAGGTCTCGGCGTGCACGT
>NZ_JBWKCM010000020.1:0-14677 GCF_056436485.1 Streptomyces sp. NPDC043746
CCCCCCCCCCCCCCCCCCCCCCCCCCCCCCCCCCCCCCCCCCCCCCCCCCCCCCCCCCCCCCCCCCCCCCCCCCCCCCCCCCCCCCCCCCCGCCGCCGTATCCGTTCCGGGGCGCGGCCCAGCAGCAGCACCGCCACGTCGTCCGTCAGCTCGCCGCCATTCAGCTTCCGCACCTCGGTGACCGCGGCCTCCAGCAGCTCCTCGCCCGCCAGCCCCTGCCCCAGCCGGTCGTTGACCATCGCGACCATGCCGTCCTGGCCGAGCCGCTGACTGCTGCCCGCCCCGACGCGGCCCTCGATCAGGCCGTCCGTGTACATCATCAGGCTC
This sequence comes from Streptomyces sp. NPDC043746, assembly GCF_056436485.1. Taxonomy (NCBI): domain Bacteria; kingdom Bacillati; phylum Actinomycetota; class Actinomycetes; order Kitasatosporales; family Streptomycetaceae; genus Streptomyces; species Streptomyces sp. NPDC043746. The sequence continues at coordinate 328 of NZ_JBWKCM010000020.1, forward strand.
CACTCCCCGCCCAGCTCCACCTGGCGGCGCGGCCACCGCGCGTGCGGCAGCAGACCGAGCGCCGGGCCGCCGTCCTCGTACGGGAGCAGCCTCGCCGGGCGGCCGTGGCGGGCCAGCAGGGGTGCGGGGTGACCGGCCAGGCAGAGCCCGGCGCGGCGGCCGTCGGGGGCGATGTCCACCGTGCAGAGCGTCGCGAAGACCTCCTCGCTCTGCCGCTCGTGCTCCAGCACCTGCTGGAGCGTGGAGAGCAGTCGGTCCCCGCAGAGCCCGGCCAGTGTCAGGGCCCGCCAGGCGATCCGCAGCTCGACGCCGAGCGCCGCCTCGTCCGGGCCGTGGCCGCAGACGTCACCGATCATCGCGTGGACCGTGCCGTCCGGCGTGCGCACGGTGTCGTAGAAGTCCCCGCCGAGGAGGGCGCGGCTGCGGCCCGGCCGGTAGCGGGCGGCGAAGCTCAGGTCGGAGCCCTCCAGGAGCGGGGTCGGCAGGAGGCCGCGTTCCAGGCGGGCGTTCTCCTGGGCGCGCAGCCCGGACTCCGTCAGCTGGTGCTGGGCGATGTCGGCGCGCTTCCGCTCGACGGCGTACCGGATCGCCCGGCTCAGCACCCGCGCGTCCAGCTCGCCGCGGAAGAGGTAGTCCTGCGCGCCGACCCGTACCGCCTCGGCCGCCAGCTCCGTGTCGTCCTGCGCGGTCAGCACGAGTACCGCGTGGAGCGGGGCGATCCGCAGCACATGGGTGAGGACCGCCAGCTCCTCCGCCCGGTGCGGGGCGGGCTCCGGGCGGTGGTCCCCGCCGCCGGACGCGAAGACGGGGCCGGATCCGGTGGCCGTGCCCGTGCCCGTGCCTGTGCTGGTGGCCGTGCCGGGCGTCGGCACGGGGAGCGCGAGGTCCAGCAGGATGCAGTCGACGTCGTCCGTGAGCAGCCGTCCGGCCTCGGTGAGGTTGCGGGCGGTACGGACACGGACCCGGGTGCCGGCCGCCGCCGAGAGCTCGGGGCCGGTGATGCCGCTCGCCGGGTCGTCCTCGATCACCAGGACGGTGAGGTCGGCCCCGTGGCCGGCGCCGGGACTGCTCTCCGCGGCGGGAACGTCACGTCGCGGCGGTACGGGTACGGGTGCGGGCACGGGCATCGGTTCGGGTCCTCCCCTCCCCCCGAGGGCGCGGCGGTACGCCGATCGACGAACGCCAGTCGGGGACGATAGCGGTCCGCGACCGGGGAACGGAATGGCGCGTGAGGATCGGCCCCCGTCATATGCGCCGTCATAAGCCGCTTCCCGGCACGGATCCGGAGGGATGGGGCGCGTCGGGGGCGGGGCGTGGGCCATGACAAACATCACCCGCGCACGCCCGCGCCGGGATGGGGAGGGTGGCGCCGCTCACGTACCACCCGGGGCGCTCGTGTACGTCCGGCCCGGCACGCTCACGTACCACCCGGGGCGCTCGCGTGAGTCAGGGGCGCTCACGTACGCCCGGGGTACTCGGGTGAGTCCCGGGCGCTCGTGCGAGCCCGGGGAGGGAGAGGGGCCGTGTCCCGGGAGCGTGGGCCTACTTGTCCGGCCGGACCACGCCGAGGATCTTCATCGAGCCCGCGCCCGCCAGCGTGACGTGGCGGCCGGGGCGCGGGGAGTGGACGATTCTGCCGTCGCCGACGTACATCCCGACATGGCTGGCGTCGGCGTGGTAGATGATCAGGTCGCCGGGGCGCATGTCCTTGATGTCGATGCGGGGGAGCAGCCGCCACTGCTCCTGCGAGGTGCGCGGGATCGGGCGGCCCGCCGCCGCCCAGGCCCGCGAGGTCAGACCCGAGCAGTCGTACGAGGCCGGGCCCGTGGCCCCCCAGACGTACGGCTTGCCTATCTGCGCGCTCGCGAAGGCCACCGCCGCCCGGCCGGCCGCGGTCGCCTCGCCGTTGACGCCGACGCTCGGCGCGGGCCGGGTGGCGAGCCAGGCGGACTGGGCCCGGTCCGCGGCCTCCCGCTCCAGCTGGCGGAGCCGGTCGCGCTCCTTCTTCTCCAGCTCGGACTCGAGCTTCTCGGCCGCGGCTATCTGGGCGTTGATCCTCTTCTTGGCCTCGGCCTGCCTGACCCGGTTCGACTCCAGCTTCTGCCAGTTGCTGCTGGCGTCCTGGGTGTACGTCTCCAGGTCCTCCTGGGTGCGGGTCAGCTGGGCCAGAACCGCCATGTTCGCCTGCTGGCCGGTGCGGACCTTGTTGATCCCGTCCAGGAAGAGCTGCGGGTCGTCGCTGAGGACCAGCTGGGCGCCGGGCGGGAGGCCGCCGTTGCGGTACTGCTCGCGTGCCTGGGCGCCGACGCGGTCCTTCAGCTCGGCTATCTCGGCCTGCCCGTCGACGATCGCCTTCGCCAGCTTCACGATCTCGCCGGACTGCTTCTTGGCCTGTTCCTCGGCGAGGTTGTACGCGTCCGTCGCCGCGCCCGCCTTCCGGTAGAGCGTCTCGATCTCCTGGCGGATCTTCTCCAGGTCCCTCTCGGAGGAGGCCGGGGCGGAAGGAGCGGCGGGGGCCGAAGCGGCCGGGGACGGTGACGAGTCCGGCGTCGGCGCGGCCACCGCCTGGGCCGGAAGGGTCAGCAGGCCCAGCGCGCAGACCAGCGTGATGGCTGCGGCGGCGCAGTGGCGTCGATTCACGAACTCCCCCTCGGTGCTGAATCCATGAGCTGGTCCGGATCGGTGGATTCAGGCAAGGAAAAACAAGACAAAAGCAACAGAAGTCGGATAACGAGCATCTGACTTACCGGCAGTAACGTTGAGGCGACATCGCGATGGTGCCATGCCGTCCCGCAAAGCAACAGAGGGCATTACCCCGCCCCCATCCCCAGGGACGAACGACGCGCCCGCCCCGTTCCCCGAAAGAGCATACTTTCGCCCGGTCGGGTGGTCCTTCAGCGGGTGCCCGGAGCCGTCCCGAGGGTGTCCGGCCGCAGCGCGTCCCACTCGACGGTCACCTCTCCCTGACGCCACCTGCGCACGCCGTCCACCACCGGCCAGTCCGCCGCCAGCGCCCGCACCGCCGCGATCCAGCGCTGCCGGGCGCCGAGCGAGGCGTACGGGGAGGCCGCCGCCCAGGCCCGGTCGAAGTCGCGCAGGAACGCGTGGACCGGCTCGCCGGGCACATTGCGGTGGATCAGCGCCTTCGGCAGCCGCTCCGCCAGGTCGGAGGGGTGCTCCAGCGAGCCGAGCCGGGTCGCGAAGGTGACCGTGCGCGGGCCCTCGGGTCCCAGCGCCACCCACACGTGCCGACGCCCGATCTCGTCGCAGGTCCCCTCCACCAGGAGTCCGTCGGGGGCGAGCCGGGAGCGCAGCCGCGCCCATACCTCCGCGACCTGGTCCTCGTCGTACTGGCGCAGCACGTTCGCCGCCCGGATCAGCGTGGGCCGCACCGCCAGCGGGATCTCGAAGCCGCCGTGGACGAAGGTGAGCCCCTCGCGCTCGTACGGCTTCGCCGCGGCGACCCGGTCCGGGTCGATCTCGATGCCCGCCACGGCCGTGCGGGGCTCGGCGGTACGGAGTCGGGCCAGCAGTTCGACGGCGGTCCAGGGCGCGGCCCCGTACCCGAGGTCGACGGCCACAGGGGCGTCGGCGCGGCGCAGGGCGGGGCCGTGAGCGGAGGCGATCCAGCGGTCCATGCGGCGCAGCCGGTTGGGGTTGGTGGTCCCGCGGGTGGCGGTGCCGATGGGGCGCTGGCGCATGCGGTGAGCGTATGCGACGGGGAGGGGAGGGTGCGGGGATGGCCGTGGTCCGGGCCGGTCCCGAGTCGAGGGCCGGGCCGGAGGGAGGCCGGTTGCCCAGGGGGACACCGGAGGGGGCCCGGTCGCCCGTGGGCGTAGGGGTCCGGGCGGGTCCGGGCGCCCTCCTGGCGGGGGCGGTGCCACCCGGAGGCCCGGGCTCGGCCGGGGACACCGCCGCCTCCCCCTCCGTAATGATTTGGCAAAGCGGAAATGAAAGGGCGGAGCCCAATGTTCTCGCCCTTCGGAGGCCCCGTGCCCCTTCGCGGCATGCCCTGAGTGAGGAGGACCGACGACGTGAGCCAGTACGTCTCCCGGCTCGGTTCCACCCGGACCGGCCCCCGCCTGCGGTTCCCCGGCGGCTTCCCCGGGTCCTCCCGCAAGCCGCGCCGGATCGCCATGCTCTCCGTCCACACCTCCCCGCTCCACCAGCCCGGCACGGGTGACGCGGGCGGGATGAACGTCTACATCGTCGAGCTGGCCAAGCGCCTCGCCGCGATCGACATCGAGGTCGAGATCTTCACCCGGGCCACCACCGGCTCGCTGCCCCCCGCCGTGGAGCTGGCCCCGGGTGTCCTGGTCCGGCACGTCGACGCCGGGCCGTACGAGGGGCTCGCCAAGGAGGACCTGCCCGCCCAGCTCTGCGCCTTCACGCACGGCGTGATGCAGGCGTGGGCCGGACAGCGTCCGGGCTACTACGACCTGGTCCACTCCCACTACTGGCTCTCCGGCCAGGTCGGCTGGCTCGCCGCCCAGCGCTGGGGCGTCCCGCTCGTGCACGCCATGCACACCATGGCCAAGGTCAAGAACGCCGCGCTCGCCGAGGGCGACACGCCCGAACCCGCCGCCCGGGTCATCGGTGAGACCCAGATCGTCAACGCCTCCGACCGGCTGATCGCCAACACCGCCGAGGAGGCCGACGAGCTGGTCCGCTTCTACGACGCCGACCCCGCGTCCGTCGCCGTCGTGCACCCCGGAGTCAATCTGGACCGCTTCCGCCCGGCCGACGGCCGCTCCGCGGCCCGGGCCCGCCTGGGCCTGCCGCAGGACGCGCTGATCCCGCTCTTCGCGGGCCGCATCCAGCCGCTGAAGGCCCCGGACGTGCTGCTGCGCGCGGTGGCGGTGCTGCTGGACCGGGACCCCTCCCTGCGCTCCCGGATCCTGGTGCCGGTGGTCGGAGGCCCGAGCGGCAGCGGTCTGGCCAAGCCCGAGGGGCTCCAGAAGCTGGCCGCCCGGCTCGGCATCGCCGATGTCGTACGGTTCCATCCGCCGGTGGGCCAGGACCGGCTGGCGGACTGGTTCCGGGCCGCGTCGGTGCTGGTCATGCCGTCGTACAGCGAGTCCTTCGGCCTGGTCGCCATCGAGGCGCAGGCAGCCGGCACGCCGGTGGTCGCGGCCGCGGTGGGCGGGCTGCCGGTGGCGGTACGGGACGGGGCGGGCGGCTTCCTCATACCGGGGCACGAGCCGGAGGCGTACGCCCGCGCGCTGGAGCGGTTCGCGGACGCGCCGGAGCTGGTCGAGCGGATGGGGGCGGCGGCCGCCACGCACGCGCAGTCCTTCGGCTGGGACACGGCGGCCGCGGCCACGGCGGACGTCTACACGGCAGCCCTGGCCGACCACCGCCGCCGGGCGCGTACCCATCACGGCTGAGGCCTTCCCGTACGCCCGCCGACCCCGGCCCTGACGTACGCTCGCCGCATGGCTGACGTACCCGAGGAAACAGCAGCGGCCCAGGTCATCGAGACGACCCTGAACGACGCCGGGCTCGCCTGGGAGAGTCCCGCACCCGGCAACTACGTGGTGACGCTGCCCGGTACCCGCAAGCTGTCGACGACCTGTTCGCTCATCGTCGGCAAGCACTCCCTCTCCCTCAACGCCTTCGTCGTCCGCCACCCGGACGAGAACGACGCCGAGGTGCACCGCTGGCTCCTGGAGCGCAATCTGCGCCTCTTCGGGGTGAGTTACGCGATCGACCCACTCGGTGACATCTACCTGGCCGGCAAACTGCCGCTCTCCGTGGTCACGCCCGAGGAGCTGGACCGGCTGCTCGGTACCGTGCTGGAGGCGGCCGACGACTCGTTCAACACGCTCCTGGAGCTGGGCTTCGCGAGTTCGATCCGCAAGGAGTACGCATGGCGGGTCTCGCGCGGGGAGTCGACGCGGAACCTCGACGCGTTCAGCCACCTTCTCAAGCGCTCGCCCGACGCCGACGGCTGAGCGTCTGGCAGAGCGCCCAGGGCTGCGGTGCGCGGCAGCGTGCGCCGGTGTGTGACGGGAGTTGTACGGCGCCGCCGCACAGTACGTTCACAGGGTGATCACAGCCGAATCACGATCCGCGGAGGGGGCCGCTCGACGGGACGTCGCTCACAGGTTCGATCGTAAGGTGTGGATCACTGCGACGGCCTGTCCCAGGCGGCCTCGGAGTGCCGCGCGGAGGAGGGGCTGTTGCTCCCCGAACCGGAGAGAAGACCATGCGCGCCACTGCCGTACGCCGTACCGCCCTCGCCGCCTGCGCGGTGTCCCTGGCCCTGCTCGCCACAGCCTGCGGCGGCTCGTCCGACACCGACGCGAGCGCCGGGAAGAACGACAAGCCCGGGGCCGCCGACGCGAGCAGCCAGGCTCCGAAGGCGGACGCCGACGTCAAGGCCCTCAGCGCCGCCGAGCTGGAGACCGCGTCGCTCGCGCAGGGCGACGTCGACGGCCACAAGATCGCCAAGGCGGGCCCGGACGACGAGGTCGCGGCGGCCGGGCTGAAGGCCGACAAGGAGGCCTGCCTGCCGGTCGTCCACGCCATGTTCGGCGTGCCGGCGGACGGTTCGAAGGCCACCGCCAAGCGCAAGGTGGTCACCGACCCGGCGCAGGGCGCCAAGAAGTCGATCGAGGAGATGACGGAGGGCGAGGCCGAGGACGCCTTGAAGGCGGCCTTCGACCTGACGTCGACCTTCGTCGCGCTGAACTCGTACGACGGGACGGCGGGTCCGGACGCGTTCGCCGCGGTGAAGAAGGCCGCGACGGAGTGCGCGGGCGGCTTCACCGCCACGGCCGCGGGCGAGCAGCAGAAGGTCGTCTCGATCGCCGAGGAGAAGGCCACCGGCGGCGACGAGGCGGCGGCCTGGACGCTCGTCCAGGAGGACAAGGAGGGCGCGAAGGCCGTGTACAAGCTCGTCGCGCTCCGCAAGGCGGGCACCGTGGCGACGTTCCTCGCCTTCAACCTGGCGGCGAGCGCGGACGGCGGCGCGAAGTTCACCGTGCCCACGGAGGTCGTGGCGGCCCAGGCGAAGAAGCTCGGCTGACGGGCTCCGCCCGTACCGGCCCCCTGCCCTCCCGCGCCTTCGGTGTCAGGGCAGGGGGACGAGCCGTACGACGGTGACGGTCAGCACGGACCGGGAGACGTAGTAGAGGACGATGGCCCCGGAGACGGTGGCCTCGCGCCGGTCCTCCTCGCTCTTGACGGCGGACGAGGCGTGCCCGTACGGCTCCTGGCCCAGAGTGCGGGCCATCTCGTCGCGGAAGGACCAGCTGTCGCGCATCTTGGCCAGGGTGTCGTCGGCGGGCGGTGCGTAGGAGATGCGGAAGCTCAAGCGACGCTCCGCCTCTCGGCCTCGTCCTGCGCCAGCCGGTCCAGGATCCGCTCGGCCTCGGGGTCGGGCACGGCCTCCAGCATCCAGTGCCGCATGACCGCCTGGATCTCGTGGACCCCGGCCTCGTTGATGGCGAGGTCGAACTCCTCGCGTCTCTCCTCGGGCAGCGCGGCCCGGATGTCCGGGATGCTGTTGGGCACCTCGACCTCGGTACCGCCGACGAAGGTCTTCAGAGACTCGCCCATGACCGCTCTCCCCGATCCCCTCGCCTTTGCCCGCGCCTGCTGCTCTTCCGGGTCACCGTAGTGCGTACGGGCGGGAGTTCGGCACCCGGGAGGCCCCATCGACGTACGGACGGGATGACCGCGTACGAACGGGACGGCAGCGGCACGGGCGTTCAGACGCCGTGCCCGACGGCTCCTTCGGTACGCGTACGCTCACGCCGCTGCCGACGGCGGTGGACGATCCTGTTCACCGTGAAGTAGCCGGCGACGATCCCCATCGGGATCCGGGACCAGAGCGGGGCGGCGGAGCTGGCGGCCGTCCAGAAGCCGGCGACGATGGGGAGCACGTCGGAGCCCCTGGGCTCCTCGCCGAAAATGCGCCACTTGGCCACGGCTCGTCCCCCAAGTCCCCTGATCTGCACGCATTGTTCCACGGGGAACCGGAGAGCCGGACCGGACCGGGGACACGGCCCGGAGCGGACCGTCCGCGCCTGCGGAAGCCGTCGCCGTCACAGGGCCGGGACTCCACGGCCTCTTCCAGGAGAGGATCGAGGAATGTCCCGATCAGTCGGCCCGCACACCGCCGATCCGTGTCCGCGGTGCTTCGTCGAGTCCGTACGCCCGGGTACGCCGGTGCCCGCGGCGGAGCCGTCCACCGGCGGGGCGGTCACCGCCGTCGCCTACACCTGCGAGCGGTGTACGCACACGTGGACCCGGCCGGTCGAGGACGACCTGGTGGTCCACGACGCCGTCCGGGTCGACCTCCCGGAGGCCACGCTCTACGGGGAGGCCTGGGAGGTGGAGGAGGGCCGCGTCCAGGTCCGTGGCCCGGGTGGCGTGCTGCGGTGGGTCGAGCGCTGGCGGGTCATCATCTACTGACCGGGAGTCCGCTCACCGCGCACGATCAAGCCCCCGATCCGCGCCGCATGCGCAGGTCGGGGGCTTGATCAGGAAACCTACTTCTTCTTGCCCTGGTTCTTCACGGCCTCGATGGCCGCCTTCGCCGCCTCCGGGTCGAGGTACGTGCCGCCCGGGTTCAGCGGCTTGAAGTCGGCGTCCAGTTCGTAGGAGAGCGGGATGCCGGTCGGGATGTTGAGGCCCGCGATGTCCGCGTCCGAGATGCCGTCCAGGTGCTTCACCAGGGCGCGGAGGCTGTTGCCGTGGGCGGCGACCAGGACCGTGCGGCCGGTGAGGAGGTCGGGGACGATGCTGTCGAACCAGTACGGGAGCATCCGGACGACGACGTCCTTCAGGCACTCCGTGTCCGGGCGCACCTCCGGCGGGAGGGTCGCGTAGCGCGGGTCGTCGAACTGGGAGTACTCGTCGTCGCGGGCCAGCGGCGGCGGCGGGGTGTCGTACGAGCGGCGCCAGAGCATGAACTGCTCCTCGCCGAACTCGGCCAGTGTCTGGGCCTTGTCCTTGCCCTGGAGGGCGCCGTAGTGGCGCTCGTTCAGGCGCCAGGAGCGGCGGACCGGGATCCAGAGGCGGTCGGCGGACTCCAGGGCCAGCTGCGCGGTGCGGATCGCGCGGCGCTGGAGGGAGGTGTGCAGGACGTCGGGGAGCAGACCGGCGTCCTTCAGCAGCTCACCGCCGCGGACTGCTTCCTTCTCACCCTTCTCGGTGAGGTTGACGTCCACCCAACCGGTGAACAGGTTCTTCGCGTTCCATTCGCTCTCGCCGTGGCGGAGGAGGATCAGCTTGTACGGTGCGTCGGCCATGAGCCCGAGCGTAATCGAACCCGCGCGCCCTCCGCGCGCCCGCCCGCGTGGCGGACAGGGGGCGGAGGGGGAGGTGTCCGGGGCGGTGACCGGCGGGCTGACGATTGACGGCGGGCGTCAATCCGGTGGCGGGTGAGCTGTCGAAGTTCGTAATGTTCGGACGGTCGTCGGGAGTCTTACCCACGGCGATCTTCTCGTACGTCCCGTGGGGGGAAGCACATGTCCGTCGCCGGTCTCAGAAGAGCCGCCCGGGAGACCGTCTCCGGGCTGCCCCGAGCGTTCTGGTGGCTCTGGCTCAGCACGCTCGTCAACCGGCTCGGCGGCTTCGTCGCCACCTTCATGGCCCTGTACCTGACCCTGGACCGGGGGTACTCGGCCTCGTACGCGGGTCTCGTCGCCGCCCTCCACGGGCTCGGCGGGGTCATCTCCTCGCTCGGCGCCGGGGTGATGACCGACCGGCTCGGGCGGCGGCCCACCATGCTGATCGCCCAGGTGTCGATGGCCGTCTCCGTGGCGGTGCTCGGCTTCATGGAGCACCCCGTCGCCATCGCCGCCGTCGCGTTCTTCGTCGGCATGGCGAGCAGCGCCTCGCGGCCCGCCGTCCAGGCGATGATGGCCGACATCGTGCCCCCCGAGGACCGCATCCGGGCCTTCTCCCTGAACTACTGGGCCATCAACCTCGGGTTCGCCGTCTCCGCCGCCGCGGCCGGGTTCATCGCCGAGTACAGCTATCTCGCCGGCTTCCTCGGCGAGGCCCTCATGACCCTCTTCTGCGCCGTCGTCGTCTTCGTGAAGGTGCCCGAGTCCCGGCCCGAGCAGGCGCCCGTGAAGAGCGCGGGCGGCAAGCGGGCCAAGGACGAGGTCCGGATCACCACCGTCCTGCGCGACGGGCGCTTCATGGGGGTCGTGGGCCTGTCGTTCCTGGTGGCGCTGATCTTCCAGCAGGGGTACGTGGGGCTGCCGGTGGCCATGGGGGCCGACGGGCTCTCCAGCTCCGACTTCGGGACCGCCATCGCCGTCAACGGCGTGCTGATCGTGGCCCTCCAGATCCCCGTCACCCGGTTCATCCAGCACCGCGACCCGCGCCGGCTGCTGATCATCTCCTCGCTGCTCGCCGGGTACGGCTTCGGGCTGACCGCCTTCGCCGGGTCCGTCGCCGTCTACGCGCTGACGGTCTGCGTCTGGACCCTCGCCGAGATCGTCAACGCGCCCACCCAGACCGGGCTCGTCGTCCAGCTCTCCCCGGCCCAGGGCCGGGGGCGCTACCAGGGCATGTACACGATGTCCTGGTCGGTGGCCGCGCTCGTAGCACCCCTGATGTCCGGTTTCGTGATCGACCACTACGGCGCCGCCTGGCTCTGGGGCGCCTGCGCGGTGATCGGTACGGTCGCGGGCCTCGGCTACTGGCTGCTGATGCGCAACCTGCCGCGGGAGGAGGTCCCCGGCGGCGAGGAGCCGGTCATCGAGCCCGCCCCCGTGCCCGTCCAGGCCCGGCCGGACCAGGCCGAGCCCGACCCCGCCACCGCGGTGGAGCGCGCGGGCTGACCCCTTCCCGTACGCCCCCGGTACAGGCCCCGCACAGGGTTCCGGTACGGGGTCCCCGTGCAGGGCCTCCCCGGACGGAACTGATCCCCGTACCGACCGAACCGTCTGTACGGGGATCGGTCCGTACGGGGAAGCTGCAGGGGCAGAAGCCGACTGCGGCGCCCGTCAGCCGCAGCAGCCGCCGCACTGGCACGGAGCGCCGGACTGGCAGCCGCACCCGCAGCCCGAGCCGCAGCCGCAGGCGCCGAGCACGGTCAGGTGCACCACTTCGGTCGGGGTCTCCAGCTGGGGTTCGGTCGTGGGGGAATCGGCCATGGTCCCTCCTCAGGGCGTACGGCTGGGCGGACGGCGCCGCTGCGCCGCCGCCGGGGACGTCGCGGCCTGGCGCACGCCGTGTACGGCCCGGGCGCGTGCCGTCCCCGACCCATTGCATGCCCATCCCGCCCGGCGCATCAACGGCGCACATGTGCGGGAACACATGTGCGTCTCGCGTGCGCCGGGAGCGTGTGAGGGGCGCGTGGGCCCGTGCGAGCCCCGGAGGAGGCGGCGGGAGGAGGGTGCCGGGGCGGTGCTACGAGCCCTCCACCGGGGTCGTCGCCTGGATCTCGTCCGCGTGCTCCCCCGTCACCAGGTAGACGACGCGCTTGGCCACCGACACCGCGTGGTCCGCGAACCGCTCGTAGTAGCGGCCCAGCAGCGTCACGTCGACGGCCGTCTCGATGCCGTGCTTCCACCGGTCGTCCATCAGGTGTTTGAAGAGCGTGCGGTGCAGCAGGTCCATCTCGTCGTCGTCCTGCTCCAGCTGGAGCGCCAGGTCGACGTCCTTGGTGATGATGACCTCGGCGGCCTTGGCCATCAGCCGCTGGGCGAGCTGGCCCATCTCCAGGATCGTGGCGTGCAGGTCGTGCGGGACCGCCGACTGCGGGAAGCGCAGCCGGGCCAGCTTCGCGACGTGCTGGGCGAGGTCGCCGGAGCGTTCCAGGTCCGCGCTCATCCGCAGCGAGGTCACCACGATCCGCAGATCGGTCGCCACCGGCTGCTGGCGGGCGAGGAGGGCGATGGCGCGCGCCTCCAGGTCGTGCTGGAGGTCGTCGACCTTCTGGTCGCCCGCGATCACGCTCTCCGCGAGCTTCAGGTCGGCGTCGAGCATGGACGTGGTCGCACGGCCGATCGCCGAACCGACCAGCCGTGCCATCTCGACCAGGCTTTCTCCGATCGAGTCGAGTTCCTCGTGGTAAGCGTCGCGCATGGAAGTCCCTCTCCAGTTCCAACTAGGCCGGGGTCTTCGACCGACCCCCACGGTGCCACGGTGGGGGTCCAACGCGTCCGTATCCGGCCCCCTAAGTGAACCAGCCCCTACCCCTCGGTGAACTCTGGGCGACGAGTGTTCGAGATGGCACGGGGACGGCTGGGAGAGTGTCCGAGCACCCGCATAACCTTGAAGCATGGACGTGAACGCGGCGGTCGCCGCAGCTGCTGCGATCGCCGGTCTCTGTACCGGTGTGATCGCCATGCTGGCGTTCCGCTGGAGCGAGCGCGATCTGAAACGGCCCACCCGTACGTCGATGCGGCCCGACAGCAACGCCGCCCTGCCGCCCGGTGTGGACACCGTCCTCTCCGTGCTCAGCTCCTCCGCCGTCGTGCTCGACGAGAGCGACAACGTCGTCAAGGCCAGCTCCGCCGCCTATGCGCTGGGCCTGGTCAGAGGCGGTCGCCTCGCCGTCGAGCCGATGCTCAACATGGCCCGCGACACCCGGCGGGACGGTGAGATACGGCAGGTCGAGCTGGACCTCCCCCGGCGCGGCACCGGCCGCGGGGACGCCCTCGCCGTCTCCGCCCGGGTCGCCCCGCTGGGCTCCCGGCTGGTGCTGCTCCTGGTCGAGGACCTCACGGAGGCCCGCCGCATAGAGGCGGTCCGGCGCGACTTCGTCGCCAATGTGAGCCATGAGCTGAAGACCCCCACGGGAGCGCTCTCGCTGCTCTCCGAGGCGGTCATGGACGCCTCCGACGACCCGGAGGCGGTCGAGCGGTTCGCCGGACGGATGCAGATCGAGGCGACCCGGCTCACCAACCTCGTACAGGAGCTCATCGACCTCTCCCGGGTGCAGAACGACGACCCCCTGGAGGACGCCGAGCCGGTCAAGGTGGAGACGCTGATCGCCGAGGCGATCGACCGCTGCCGCCAGCAGGCCGGCTCCAAGCAGATCACCATGGCCTCCGCGGGAGCCGAGGGACTCACGGTCTGGGGCAACCGCGGCCAGCTCGTCGGCGCCCTCGGCAACCTCGTGGAGAACGCCGTCAACTACAGCCCCGCCCACACCCGGGTCGGCATCGCCGCACGCCGTATGGCCGCGCCGGGCGGGGATCTGATCGAGATCGCCGTGACCGACCAGGGCATCGGCATCTCCGAGAAGGACCGGGAGCGGGTCTTCGAGCGGTTCTACCGCGTCGACCCAGCCCGCTCACGGGCCACCGGTGGCACCGGACTCGGCCTCGCCATCGTCAAACACGTGGCCGCCTCGCACGGCGGGGAGGTCACCGTCTGGAGCTCCGAGGGCCAGGGCTCCACCTTCACCCTCCGGCTGCCCGAATCGGGCACCGCGAGGGAGCGCACCACCGGCGGACTCCTTGTCGTCAACGATGCCGACGGCGTCAGCGACAAGGACAAGCCCCCGTTCGAGACCGACTCCTATGACCCCTTCCCCGCCCCGGAGGCTCTTCCGTGACCCGAGTGCTTGTCGTCGAGGATGAGGAATCCTTCAGCGACGCCCTGTCCTACATGCTCCGCAAGGAAGGGTTCGAGGTCGCCATCGCCGCGACCGGCCCCGAGGGCCTGGACGAGTTCGAGCGCAACGGCGCCGACCTGGTCCTGCTCGACCTGATGCTGCCGGGCCTGCCCGGCACCGAGGTGTGCCGCCAGCTCCGCAGCCGCTCCAACGTCCCGGTGATCATGGTCACCGCCAAGGACAGCGAGATCGACAAGGTCGTCGGTCTCGAAATAGGAGCCGACGACTACGTCACCAAGCCCTTCTCCTCGCGTGAACTGGTCGCCCGCATCCGCGCCGTGCTGCGCCGCCGCGGTGAGCCGGAGGAGGTCACCCCGGCAGCCCTGGAGGCGGGGCCCGTCCGCATGGACGTGGACCGGCACGTGGTCACCGTCTCCGGCGGCAAGGTCGACCTCCCGCTCAAGGAGTTCGACCTCCTGGAGATGCTCCTGCGCAACGCGGGCCGTGTGCTGACCCGTATGCAGCTCATCGACCGGGTCTGGGGCGCGGACTACGTGGGCGACACCAAGACCCTCGACGTCCACGTCAAGCGCCTGCGCGCCAAGATCGAGCCCGACCCGGGCGCCCCGCGCTACCTCGTCACCGTGCGGGGCCTGGGGTACAAGTTCGAGCCGTAGACCGCGGGACGGCATCGACACGAGAAGGGGGGCTTCCCGGCCGGGGAGGGTGCCCTCTCGTGTTTTGAGGTGACTTCGTCCTCCGGGGGGGTTAGCCCGGTGTGTCTTCCATTCCTGTCTCCCGGGTGTCCTTCTCCCCTTC
>NZ_JBWKCM010000020.1:14687-143591 GCF_056436485.1 Streptomyces sp. NPDC043746
TCCCCATATTCTTCCTCCACCTTGCGGGTCTGGGGGTACAAGTTCGAGCAGTGAACCGGGGGCCGGCAGGAAAACGAGAGGGGGCGCTTCCCGGCGGGAAACCCCCCCTTCTCGTGTGCGGAGATACCTGCGTACGCCGGAGGCGTCAGCCGGTGGTCCCGGCCGTCGCGGTCTCCGGGGCGCCCTGCTCCGTGCCGACCGCCGGGGACTCCTCGGTGCCCGGGGTCTCACCGGCCGGGGCCTCGGGGGCCTGCGGGGTCGCGGAGCCGGTCGCGTCCGGGGTGGCGCTCGGCTTCGGGGCCGGGGACGCGGGCAGCGCGCTCGGGCCGAAGTCCTCGTAGAAGCCCACCGCGGGGACGACGGTCGCGCCGAGGCCGACGTCGCCGGTGCGGCTCAGCTTGAAGACGACCTGCTGGACGTCGCCGTCCTGGGTGGCCTCGCGTCCCGCCTCGATCACGGCGGAGGCGTTGCCCTTGCCGCCGAGGACGAGCTGGCCGCCGGCCGGGAGCTCGACGGGGCCGCTGCCCTTCGCGGCCTGCAGCTTCACCTGGACGTCGGTGCCGGGCAGCGTGATGCTCTCCAGGACCTCGTCCTCGGTGCCGTCGTTGAACAGTGTCGCGGCGACCACGGCGGGGCCCTCGGCCTCGGGGTCGGCCTGCGTGATCACGTTCACGTTCTGGACCTTGACGGTGCCCACCGAGGTGGCGGCGTTGTCCGGCCTGACCTTGAGCGTCTCGGCGTTGTTGCCCGCCGCGCAGGCGGACAGGGAGACGATCGAGAACGCGATGGCAGTGGCGGCGAGGGCGCCGTGTCGAAGGCTGCGGCTCACGGCGGCGGCAACTCCTTGAACGATCGGACTGCGGACTTCGGACGTCGGGCGTCGTACGGGTGCTGAGCGCCCCGAGGACGGCTGGGAAGGGGTGACGTAAAGCAGCCCTAAGGGTGTGTCAGCGGCCTTAGGCTACCGAGCCGCCGCTGTCGCCCCGCACCCGACCCGCCTCTATGGGGGTGTCGTGCGCCTTCCGGGGGCTCGCGGGGCGGTCGTGGCAGGTGGACGGGCGTATCGGTGGCGCACGCGTCACGCGCTGTTCACATAATCCCGGTGATCAATTCCTCCGCCCGCGGCCCATTCCCCCGGGGTCCCCGGGAAAGGCGTCACGAAGGGGGCGTGAAGCGGTGAGGCTTGATCAATTCCATTGGCGGCGTGCACTTACCTCCGTACGAGTGATCGACGATCGAACGGAGTGCGTAAAGTTCACCCCGCCGAACCCGACAAAACGGGACTTTCGTCCTCTTCTGTGAGGCTTCCGGGCTGTGCGGCGGGAGTGTTTCCTTCCGGTCGCGCAGCCGCTCCGACCTGCGAATACCGCCTTCCGGAAGCCTTCCGCAGCACGTCCGTGTCGCTGTTGTCAAGCCCTGAGATATGCCCTGACCTGCGAAAACGCCATTCGGGGGCGGCGATTCTCGTGTTACTCTGGATAG
The DNA here is from genome assembly GCF_056436485.1 of Streptomyces sp. NPDC043746. Classification (NCBI taxonomy): domain Bacteria; kingdom Bacillati; phylum Actinomycetota; class Actinomycetes; order Kitasatosporales; family Streptomycetaceae; genus Streptomyces; species Streptomyces sp. NPDC043746. Next base: position 16,170 of record NZ_JBWKCM010000020.1, read on the forward strand.
CCACGGAAGGGGTACCTGTCACATGACGTTCAAGGTTGGCGACACCGTGGTCTATCCCCATCACGGGGCCGCGCTGATCGAGGCTATCGAAACTCGCCAGATCAAAGGCGTGGACAAGACCTACTTGGTGCTCAAGGTCGCCCAGGGCGACTTGACGGTTCGTGTGCCGGCGGACAATGCGGAGTTCGTAGGCGTGCGCGACGTGGTCGGGCAGGAGGGACTGGACCGGGTCTTCGAGGTGCTGCGCGCACCGTATGCCGAAGAGCCGACGAACTGGTCCCGGCGTTACAAGGCAAATCTGGAGAAGCTCGCCTCGGGCGATGTCATCAAGGTCGCTGAAGTGGTGCGTGACCTGTGGCGCCGTGAGCGCGAGCGCGGTCTCTCCGCCGGAGAGAAGCGCATGCTCGCCAAGGCCCGCCAGATCCTGGTGAGCGAGCTGGCTCTCGCGGAGAACACGAACGAGGACAAGGCCGAGGCCCTGCTCGACGAGGTTCTCGCGTCCTGAACCGGATCGCGGTCCGGATCACGCGAGTCGTGAACAGCCGGTCGTAGGAATGTGCCCGCAGTGCCCGCTGACCATCCGTCCTCACGGTGTGTCGTCGGGCGCTGCGGCATGTCCGGGCCCGGACGGGCCTGCCGTCCGGCCACCGATCACCGGCGCCCCGCTCCCGGGTCCCCTCTGCGATGCTCCGGCGACGGCCCCGGCCGACGGCCTTCCCCGGAACGGTCGGATCCGCCCCGCTGCCGGGTGTGCCCGCACCGGCCACCCCCGTACGCTGATCGCCGCCGCGACTCCGCTCCACGCTCGACCGGGTGTCACGGAAGGGCCCGGGTCAAGCCAGAGGGCGTCGCGCCCGGCTTGCTGGGCCCCTACCCACGTCGCCCGTGGAAACAAACCTGCCGAACCTTCGGACCTTCGGAGTGCAATCGATGACCTCGACGCCACCCCCGCCCGATCGGCCGCGCCCCCTGCGCACCGCCGCGGTGATCCCCGCGGCCGGGCGGGGCATACGGCTCGGCCCCGGCGCCCCCAAGGCCCTCCGGGCGCTCGGCGGCACGCCCATGCTCATCCACGCCGTACGCGCCATGGCGGCCTCCCGGGCCGTCTCCCTGGTCGTGGTGGTCGCCCCGCCGGACGGCGCGCCCGAGGTCAAGCACCTCCTCGACGAGCACTCCCTGCCCGACCACACCGACTACCTGGTCGTGCCCGGCGGCGACACCCGCCAGGAGTCCGTGGGCCTCGGACTCGACGCGCTCCCCGCCGACATCGGCGCCGTCCTGGTCCACGACGCGGCCCGCCCGCTGGTGCCCGTCGACACGGTGGACGCGGTCGTCGAGGCCGTACGGAACGGGGCGCCCGCCGTCGTTCCCGCGCTGCCCCTCGCCGACACCGTCAAGGAGGTCGAGCCCGCCGCGGCCGCCGGGGAGCCCGAGCCCGTGCTCGCCACCCCCGTACGGGCCAGGCTGCGCGCTGTGCAGACCCCGCAGGGCTTCGACCGGGACACCCTCGTCCGCGCCCACGCCGAGGCGGCGCTCGACGGCGAGGGCGCCACGGACGACGCAGGCATGGTCGAGCGCCTCGGTGAGCCGGTCGTCGTCGTCCCCGGCCACGAAGAGGCGTTCAAGGTCACCCGTCCGCTCGACCTGGTGCTGGCCGAAGCGGTACTCGCCCGCAGGAGGGCCCACGATGGCTTCTGAGACCCCGGCCGCGACCCGCGCCGCAGCCCCGATCGTCCCGCTCGTCGGGATCGGCACCGACATCCACGCCTTCGAGGAGGGCCGCGAACTCTGGTGCGCGGGGCTGAAGTGGGAGGGCGAGGGCCCCGGCCTGGCCGGTCACTCCGACGCCGACGTCGTCGCCCACGCCGCCTGCAACGCCCTCTTCTCCGCCGCCGGCCTCGGCGACCTCGGGCAGCACTTCGGCACCGGCCGCCCCGAGTGGTCCGGTGCCGCGGGAGTCACCCTGCTCACCGAGGCCGCCCGGATCGTCCGCGCCGAGGGGTACGAGATCGGGAACGTCGCCGTCCAGGTCGTCGGCGTACGCCCCAAGATCGGCAAGCGGCGGGACGAGGCGCAGAAGGTGCTCTCCGCCGCCGTGGGCGCCCCGGTCTCGCTCTCCGCCGCCACCTCGGACGGGCTCGGCTTCACCGGGCGCGGTGAGGGGCTCGCGGGGATCGCGACGGCACTGGTCTACCGGGCCGGCTGACCGCTTGCCGCCCTCCCGCACGCTGACCCGCCGTAGGGCCCCGTGCGGCGCGAGGAGGCGCGGGCCGTGTACCACCTCCGTACGCACCTGCTCCTTCATCCGTCCGGCGGAAAGCGGCGGGAAGCGGCGCAGGCCGTACGGGGTCGGGGGTAGGAGCACCGCACCACCCCGGCCACCAGGAGGACGTACGCCATGACCGCCGCACTCTCCACCGAGCTCAAGGACCTGCTCGACTCCCCGGTCTTCGTCAACATCGCCACCATCCAGCCGGACGGCAGCCCGCAGGTCTCCCCGGTCTGGGTGAAGCGCGACGGCGACGACGTCCTGATCTCCACCACGGTCGGCCGCCGCAAGGAGACCAACCTCCGCCGCGACCCGCGCGTCACCGTCCTGGTCCAGCCGGCCGACAACCCGTACGTGTACGCCGAGATCCGCGGTCGCGCCGAACTGACCACGGAGGGCGGGCAGGAGCTGATCGACGACCTGTCCCTGAAGTACACCGGCAAGCCGTACGCGGAGTTCAACCCGAACGCCGCCGAGGACGCGCCCCGGGTCGTGGTCCGGATCACCCCGCGCAAGGTCGTCGGCCGCATCTGAGAGCGGCGTCCGCCGCGCCCGAGCCGGCTCCCCGCGTCTTTCGGAACACACCCGGAACGAGCCCGGAACACGCCCAGAACAGCACCTGACCCAACAGAACCACTCCTCGACCGCCCCTCGGACAAGGCCCCGGGCCGGCCGGTATCAGAAAGTTGTCCCCGCGATCGCCCAAGGGTCGCGGGGCACTGGTGTGGGCCTACTACCCTTGAGGCGTGACTATTCGCCTGTACGACACCAGCGCCCGGCAGATCCGCGACTTCGTCCCGCTCACCGCGGGCTGTGTCTCGATCTACCTCTGCGGCGCTACCGTCCAGGCCGCACCGCACATCGGGCACATCCGTTCCGGGCTGAACTTCGACATCATGCGCCGCTGGTTCGCCTACCGCGGCTACGACGTGACGTTCATCCGGAACGTCACGGACATCGATGACAAGATCATCAAGAAGTCCGCCGAGCAGGGCCGCCCCTGGTGGTCGATCGGTTACGAGAACGAGCGCGCGTTCAACGACGGCTACGACGCGCTGGGCTGCCTGCCCCCCACCTACGAGCCCCGTGCCACCGGCCACATCACCGAGATGATCGAGATGATGCGCGGCCTGATCGAGCGCGGCCACGCCTACGAGGCCGACGGCAACGTCTACTTCGACGTCCGGTCCCTCCCCGGCTACCTCTCCCTCTCCAACCAGGATCTGGACGACCTGCGCCAGCCCTCCGGCGAGGGCGAGACCGGCAAGCGCGACCCGCGCGACTTCGCCATGTGGAAGGCGGCCAAGGAGGGCGAGCCCAGCTGGGAGACCCCGTGGGGCCGCGGCCGGCCCGGCTGGCACCTGGAGTGCTCGGCCATGGCCCACAAGTACCTCGGCTCGGCCTTCGACATCCACGGCGGCGGACTCGACCTGGTCTTCCCGCACCACGAGAACGAGATCGCCCAGGCCAAGGCGTACGGCGACGAGTTCGCCCGCTACTGGGTGCACAACGCCTGGGTCACCATGGCCGGCGAGAAGATGTCCAAGTCGCTGGGCAACTCCGTCCTCGTCAGCGAGATGGTCAAGCACTGGCGCCCCATCGTCCTGCGCTACTACCTGGGCACCCCGCACTACCGCTCGATGATCGAGTACAGCGAGGAGTCCCTGCGCGAGGCGGAGTCCGCGTTCGCGCGCATCGAGGGCTTCGTCCAGCGCGTCACCGAGAAGGCCGGCGAGACCGTCCCGCCCGCCGCCCAGGTGCCGCCCGCCTTCGCGGAGGCGATGGACGAGGACCTGGGCGTGCCGCAGGCCCTCGCGATCGTCCACACCACGGTCCGCCAGGGCAACAGCGCGCTCGCCGCCGACGACAAGGAAGCCGCCGTCGCCCGCCTCGCCGAGGTCCGGGCCATGCTCGGGGTCCTCGGGCTCGACCCGCTGGACGAGCACTGGGCGAGCGAGGGGGACCGGGGCGAGGACCTGCACGGTGTCGTCGACACCCTCGTACGGCTGGTCCTCGACCAGCGGCAGTCGGCCCGCACCCGCAAGGACTGGGCCGCCGCCGACGCCATCCGCGACCAGCTCAACCAGTCCGGACTGGTCATCGAGGACAGCCCCGACGGCCCCCGCTGGACGCTCGGCCCGCGCTGAGCCCCACCCCTCCGAACAGCACAGTTGTGCCGCCCGGCGATCCGGGCGGCACACTTGTCCTTGCGGGCGAGTAAGCCCCACGCAAGCACGTCATACGTACGTACGTCTGAAAGCAACGAAACAGGTAGGTCATGGCCGGGAACAGCCAGCGCAGGAACCGCCGCACGTCCAACAAGAAGGGCGCGCAGGTCGGCAGCGGTGGCAACCGACGCCGTGGCCTGGAGGGCAAGGGCCCGACGCCGCCCGCCTCCGCCCGCAAGGGACACAAGAAGAACCGGGTCGCCAACGCCCAGGCCCGCCAGGCCGCCGCCCGCCGCCCCGCGCCCCGGCGCGGCGGTGTGAAGGGCACCTCCGAGATGGTCGTCGGCCGCAACCCGGTCTACGAGGCCCTGCGCGACGGCGTGCCCGCCGTGACGCTGTACGTCCAGCAGTTCATCGACAACGACGAGCGCGTCCGGGACGTCCTCAAGCTCGCGGGCGAGCGCGGCAACATCAACCTGATGGAGGCCCCGCGCCCCGAGCTGGACCGGATGACGAACGGCCTGAACCACCAGGGCCTCGTCCTCCAGGTCCCGCCGTACGAGTACGCGCACCCGGACGACCTGATCGTCGCCGCGCAGGACAACCACGAGGACCCGCTGATCGTGGCCCTGGACGGGGTGACCGACCCCCGCAACCTCGGCGCGATCGTCCGCTCGGTCTCCGCCTTCGGCGGCCACGGCGTCGTCGTCCCCGAGCGCCGCGCTGCCGGGATGACCGCCGGTGCGTGGAAGTCCTCGGCCGGGACGGCGGCCCGCACCCCGGTCTCCCGGGTCACCAACCTCACCCGCGCCCTGGAGGGGTACCAGAAGGCGGGCCTCACCGTCGTCGGCCTGGCCGCCGACGGCGAGCACACGGTGGAGGACCTGGAGGCGCTGGACGGCCCGGTCGTGATCGTCATCGGCAGCGAGGGCAAGGGGCTCGGCCGGCTCGTCGGCGAGACCTGCGACTACCGGGTCCGGATCTCCATGCCGGGCGGCGCCGAGTCGCTCAACGCCGGTGTCGCGGCGGGCATCGTGCTCTACGAGGTGGCGCGCCGCCGCGCCTAGGGCCTGCCGCCTGCCGCGTGGCGTCCGGCGTTCGCGCGGTCATCTCCCCTGCAACGGGCCCGCCCGTGCGCCGAGTTGACGCGCGAACGCCGAACAAGGTTCCAGGATGCCCGGGTTTGGCCGGATCTTGACGGGTCTCGGACACATCGGGGCTGTCAAGGCAGTGTCCTATCCACCCATCACTCGGTTAGATGAGTGTGGACACCAGAACGCCTCGGTTCGACGAGCAACCCGCCCTGAGCATGACCAAGGTGGACAGCGACCCCGCGCAGGTCATCGTCAACCACGCCAGCTTCCGGGTGCAGCTCGCCCCGGGCCAGCGCGCCCGGCTGCGGGGACTCGCGGACACGGCCCGCATCCCCGCCATGAGCGGGGCCGGAGCGGCCGCGGGGGCCGGAGCCGGTGCACGAGCCGGCCGCAGGCGAGCGCCGGTCGTCTGGAGCGGCAGGTCGGCCCCGGGCGACCCGGGCGCCACCGGCCTCCTCCAGGCCGTACGCAACTCCACCGCCGGCCACCTCGACCCCGCCCTCACCGCCGGTGCGGCCGACGGCCACGCGGCGGGCGCCACCCAGGTCATCCCGCTCCTGGAGGAGACGCAGCCCAACCCCGTACTCACCGCACCGCACCAGCCGGGACGCACCGGCCCCCTCCTGCCGCCCATGCGCCAGGCCGTCGGCGCGTACGACTCCGCCGACGACGCACCGGCCACCACCGGCCCCGACGGTGACGACGACGGCTACGAGGACACCGCCGAGTCCCGCGCCCGCCGTCACGGCAACGACCCCGTCCGGCACGCGTACTACCCCGGCCACCGGATGAACCTCGGGGTCGTCCTGCTCCCCATGCGGGTGCTGCTGGGCTTCATCTCCATCTACGCCGGCATGGGCAAGCTCTGCGACCCCGTCTACTTCGACGGCGGCGAACGCGGCTCCATGGTCAAGTGGCTGACCGCCCTGAACCCCTGGGCCGCGGCCGAACCGCTGCGGGACTTCGCCCTCGCCCACCCCGTCGGCGCCGGACTCACCGTCGCCTTCCTCCAGGTCGTCGTCGGAGTCCTCACCGTCCTCGGCCTCTGGCAGCGGGTGGCCGCCTCGGTCGGTGCCCTGCTCTCCGCCGCCCTGCTGGTGACGGTCAGCTGGCGCACGGTCCCCGTCTACGACGCCCCCGACATCATCCTGCTGGCCGCCTGGAGCCCGCTGATCATCGCGGGCGCCCCCGTCTACTCGGTGGACGGGAGGCTCGCCGGGGAGGCCTGGCGCACCCTCGGGCCGCGCTCCCGGATCTGGGACCTGCGCCGCCGTGTCCTGCGCCGCGGTACGGTCGTGGCCTCCGTCGTCATCGGCCTCACCCTGCTCATCGGCTCCATCCTCGGCGGCGCCGTACGCTCCGCCGAGGTCGTCACCGTCCCCGGCCGCAACGACTACCCCACCAACCGCCTCCCCGGCATGCCGCTTCCCCAGGAGTCCACCGGCGAGCGCCAGGCCTCCCGGACCCCGCAGGAGCAGGAACGCGGCCCGGAGCCCACCCCCTCGGGCGCGGCCAGCACCACCCCCGCCACCGGCCAGGTCGCCCCCGGCGCCACCCGCGACTCCGGCGGCGGCCAGACCGCCGGCGCCGAGGCCCAGCCGAGCCAGACCCAGGGCACCGGCCAGGAGCCCCCGCAGCAGACCACCCCCCAGCAGCCACCCGCCGCCACCAGCGCGGGCCCCACCTCCTCCGGATCCACCGGCGGTGACGGCTCCACGGGCGGCGGCTCGGAGCCCGAGGCCCCGCCCACCACCGGAGGCGGCGGCGACACCCCCCCGGGCGGCTCCACCGGCGGCGGCCGCAACCCGATCGGCGGCCTCCTCGGCTGACCGGCGGCGCGAGGAGCGAGAGGGGCGGCCCCCGCCCGGTGGAGACCGGGCGGGGGCCGCCCCTCTCGTGTGCGGGAAACGGGCGCGGGATCAGGCGCCGCCCTGCGAGCCCAGTTCACGGGCCGCCTCAGTGAGGTCCTTCGCCGTGTCGATCGCCCGCCAGTACGCCCCGTGGGGCAGCGGATACCCGGCCAGCCGCCGTTCGCGGGCCAGCCGGGGGAACGTCGTCCGCTCGTGGTCGCCCCGGTCCGGCAGCATCGCCGTGAAGGCCGGGGAGAACACGTACACCCCCGCGTTGATCAGATACGGCGAGGGCGGCGACTCGATGAAGTCCGTGATGTGCCCGAACGCGTCCGTCTCCACCGCGCCCCACGGAATCCGGGGCCGCGCGAGGGCCAGCGTGGCGGTGGCGTCGCGCTCGGCGTGGAACGCGGCCATCTCCCGCAGCGAGAACCGCGTCCAGATGTCGCCGTTCGTGGCGTACCAGGGCGCTTGCGGATCGGGCAGCCGCCGCGCCGCGTACTTCAGCCCGCCGCCACGGCCCAGCGGCTCCTTCTCCACCACGGTGGTGACCCGCAGCGGCAGCACGGCCGACTCCAGCCACTCCTGGAGCACCTCGGCGAGATGCCCGCAGGAGACCACGGCGTCGGTCACGCCCTCGGCGGCCAGCCAGGACAGCTGATGGCCGATGATCGGGGTCCCGGTGCCCGGGATCTCGACCATCGGCTTCGGGCGGTCGTCGGTGTACGGCCGCAGCCGGGAGCCCTGACCACCGGCGAGGATGACGGCCTGCGTCGGATACGTATGCATGGCAGGCACGATATGCGGTGCGGGCGCGCGAAAGCCGCCGTCGCCCGACGACGGCGGGCGGCGGCGGCTCCGTACGGAGGGGGCGTACGTGGCGTGCGGGCCGTACGCAGGCGGCGCGGCTCCGCTCAGCTCAGCTGAACTGAGCGACCCCCGAGGCGAACGACGTGTCGCAGACCGGGCGGGAGAAGCGCTGGGCGCGCGAGGGGCCGTACTGCTCGACCGCGGCCTTGCCGAGCGCCTTGGCGATCGACATGCAGTGCTGCGCCAGGGAGGGGCGCTGCTCGACGGCGCGCTGGAGGCTCGTGAGCGCGGTGCCCGGGTCCTTCTCCTGCAGCTCGACGAGGAGCTTGTCGCGCAGGACGTCCTGCGCGGCGCGGGGCTTGGCGGGCTTGGACACGGTCTCCGAGGAGGCGGCCAGCAGCGTGGAGTCGTTGTCCGTGGCCGCCCACTGGACGCTGGTGACCGCGAGGGTCCCGGAGAGCACCATGACGACGGGCAGGACGAGGGCGAAGGATCGGCCGATGCGCCGAGCGGTGTGGGTCACGCAGCGAGCGTAGCGGTCGGTGATGGCATGACGACATTTCGTCACCCGCCCGGGGGATGGTTCGACGCGTCCTTTCGAATGCCAGGTTGACGAAGCGGGGGGAAATGCCCTGTGTGCCGGGGTATTTGGCGCTGCTCCGCCGCGAAACCCGAACCGGCCCCGCGCCACGCAAACGGCCCCGCGTCCCCGGGGAGGGGAGGCGGGACCGTGGGGCCTGCGGCGCCGGTCTGCCGATGCCAGGTCTACGGGCGCCGGTTCAGGGGCGCCGGTTCAGGGGCGCCGGTTCAGGGGCGCCGGTTCACGGGCGTCGGTTCGCGGGCGTCAGTTGGTGAGGCGCTCACCGGTCGAGGTCGCGAAGACGTGCAGCTCGTCCGGGCGCGGGACGACGTGCAGCTCGGTGCCCTTCTCCGGTACGGCACGGCCGCCGACGCGGACGACCAGGTCCTTGTGCTCGCCGCCGACCCGGGTGGAGCCGTAGACGAAGCCGTCGGCGCCCAGCTCCTCCACCACGTTGACGGAGACCGCGAGGCCGGCAGGCTCGTCCGAGGTGTCCTTGGTGAGGGCCTGCGCGGCGGCGCCGCCGTGCTCGACGATGTCGAAGTGCTCGGGGCGGATGCCGACCGTGACAGTGGTGTCACCGCGGTCCGCGGCGGCGGTCAGCGCCTCGCGCGAGACCGGGACGACGCTGTTGCCGAACTTCACGCCGCCGTCGGTGATCGGGACCTCGACCAGGTTCATCGCGGGCGAGCCGATGAAGCCGGCGACGAAGAGGTTGGCCGGGCGGTCGTACATGTTGCGCGGCGAGTCGACCTGCTGGAGCAGCCCGTCCTTGAGCACCGCGACCCGGTCGCCCATGGTGAGGGCCTCGACCTGGTCGTGGGTGACGTAGACGGTGGTGATGCCGAGGCGGCGCTGGAGCGAGGCGATCTGCGTACGGGTGGAGACACGGAGCTTGGCGTCCAGGTTCGACAGCGGCTCGTCCATGAGGAAGACCTGCGGCTCGCGCACGATGGCCCGGCCCATCGCCACCCGCTGGCGCTGACCACCGGAGAGCGCCTTCGGCTTGCGGTCCAGGTAGTCGGTGAGGTCCAGCATCTTGGCGGCCTCTTCGACCTTCGCCCGGATCTCGGTCTTGTTCACCCCGGCGATCTTCAGCGCGAAGCCCATGTTGTCCGCGACGGACATGTGCGGGTAGAGCGCGTAGTTCTGGAACACCATGGCGATGTCCCGGTCCTTCGGCGGCAGGTGCGTGACATCGCGGTCACCGATGCGGATCGCGCCGCCGTTGACGTCCTCCAGACCCGCGAGCATGCGCAGGGAGGTCGACTTGCCACAACCGGAGGGACCGACGAGGACGAGGAACTCACCGTCCGCGATGTCGATCTCCAGCTGGTCCACAGCCGGCTTCGTGGAGCCGGGGTAGACGCGGGACGCCTTGTCGAACGTGACACTGGCCATGCTGAATCTTCTCCTCCACCGGCAGGAACGTGCCGGACGATCCGAGTAGGGAGTGGTCTGGTCCACTCGAGTGAACCTGCGGTGACGTTACCTGGCGATCCGCTCCTCCACCAGTGCGGAGACGAAGAAGCGCCCCGCTCGGTCACGGCTCGCGGTGCGTCTCACCGGCCGCCCCTGCCCTCCTTCGCGGCCTCGACCGCGGCCCCTTTCCCTGTCCGATATCCGGATGGCGCTCCCGTGTGTTCAGCGAACAGGTGCGTGGGAGGCTACGGCTGCCCTATATGCCTGTCCGTGGGGGAGCGGGGCTGTGTAAAGTTGTGACCTCTCGCCGCGTGCTCTGCGCATGCGGCGTTGCCTCCTTAGCTCAGTCCGGCCCAGAGCGGCTGTCTTGTAAACAGCAGGTCGTCGGTTCGAATCCGACAGGGGGCTCTCCGGGAAGCCCGGGTCGGACCTTGTCCGCCCGGGCTTCTTCCGTGGGCGGGGACGAGCGCGGCGACCGCCTCCGGGCCCACTCCGCAGCCGATCGGCGTTCCCGGCCGACTCCTGGTGTACTGGAAGTGCGGACCACGACCCGGGACGGGATGGACGCTCATGAACTGCCGCCGCCGTCGTTCTCGTACTCTTCCCGCAGCTCTCGCCTGTGCCGGTGCCGCCGTCCTGCTGACGACGGCCTTCGTCCCGGCGGCCCCCGCCGACCGCACCGAACCCCGTACCGAGACCGCCGTCCTCGCGATCCCCGCCATCGGTGTCTCGGACCTGGACGTGGTGCCGTACGAGGGCACGACCGACGACCGCCCCGGCAGCCGCATCCAGGACCGGGGCGTGGCCTCCAGTCCGTACGGGGAGGAGGGCGGGGTCGGGCCGGGCGATGTCGGCAACTACCTCGTCACCGCGCACCGGCTCAGCGCCGGGGGCGTGCTGCGCGAGCTGCCGGATCTCGGCAAGGGCGATGCCGTGTATGTGACGGAGGGTGGCACCCGGTACACGTACGAGATCACCGAGACCCGGAAGACCTCTTTCCGCAACGAGCGGTCGCTCGCCGAGCAGCGGGCGGAGGTGCCGGGGAAGCCGGGTGAGGAGCCGACCCGGGCCATGATCACGATCTCCACCTGCGCGACCCCCGAGGACGACGCGGCCGGGAACGTCTGGCGTGACGACCTCGGCAACCCCGAGCACCGGATCGACAAGGTGGGGGTGCTGGTGGCGGAGGAGGCCTCCTGATTCCCGGACGGGGGCGCTGGTGGCCGGGGAGGAGTCCCCTCAGGGGCTCAGGTCGGCGGGTCTCGTCGGCGGGGCAGCGGCGGCTCAGGTGATCAGTGGCGGCCCGCTATGCGGTCCGCCGCCTTCGCGATGGGGTCGGTGCCGGGGCGCGGCGAGACCGTCTCGCGGCGGTCGGCGGCGCGGTAGGCCGCGTACAGGCCGTGGACGCCGAGCCAGCGGAAGGGTTCCGGCTCCCAGCGGCGGACCTTGTGGTTCACCCAGGGGAGCGTGGTGAGGTCGGTGGGGCCCGCCTGGCCGGAGTCCTGCTGGATGAGGTCGCGCAGGGTGCGGGCGGCGAGGTTGGCGGTGGCGACGCCCGAGCCGACGTACCCGCCTGCCCAGCCGAGCCCCGTGGAGCGGTCCAGGGTGACGGTGGCGCACCAGTCGCGGGGGACGCCGAGGACGCCGGACCAGGCGTGGTCGACGCGGACGCCCGCCGTGGTGGGGAAGAGGCGGACCAGCAGGTCGCGCAGGGCGGCGATGGTGGCGGGCCGGGTGCGGCCGTCGTGGTCGGTGGCGGAGCCGTAGCGGTAGGGGTAGCCCCGGCCGCCGATGGCGATGCGGTCGTCGGCGGTGCGCTGGGCGTAGAGATAGGCGTGGGCCATGTCCCCGAGGGTCTCGCGCCCCTCCCAGCCGATGGTGTCCCAGATGCGGGCGGGGAGCGGTTCGGTGGCGATCATGGAGGAGTTCATCGGGAGCCAGGTCCGCCTGAGCCCCTTGAGGCCCGCCGTGAAGCCCTCGGTGCAGCGCAGCACGTAGGGGGCGCGGACCGTGCCGTACGGGGTGACCGCGTGCTTGGGCCTGATCTCGGTGACCGGCGTCGACTCGTGGATCGTGACGCCGAGCGCCTCCACGGCGTCCGCGAGCCCCTTGACCAGCTTGGCGGGGTGCAGCCGGGCGCCGTGCGGGGTCCAGGTGGAGCCGACGGCCCCGGTGACCCGGATCCGCTCGGCGGTCTCGCGGGCGCCGCGCAGGACCCGGTCGGTCTCCCCGAACGCGATCTCGACGCTGTGGAAGTCCTTGAGCCGGGCGAGCTGCGCCGGGGTGTGGGCGACCTCCAGGACGCCGCCCTGGTGGAGGTCGGCGTCGATCTTCTCCTCGGCGGCGATCCGGACGACCTCGCCGACCGTCTCGTTCATCGCCTTCTGGAGCCGTACGGCGGCGTCGTGGCCGTGCAGCTTCGCGTACCGCTCGCGCCCCGCGATGCCGTTGTAGAGCCAGCCGCCGTTGCGGCCGGAGGCCCCGTAGCCGCAGAACTTGGCCTCCAGCACGGTGATGTTGAGGAAGGGGACGGCCTTCTTCAGGTAGTACGCCGTCCAGAGTCCCGTGTAGCCGCCGCCGACGATGCAGACGTCGGCGCTCGCGTCGCCGGGCAGAGGTTCGCGGGGGGTGGGGGTGCCCTCCTGCGCGTACCAGAACGATATGCCGCCGTTGACGGTACTGGCGTTGCTGACGGTGCTCATGTTGCCCCTGGGGTCCCTGTCCGTGCTGCCGGCGCCCGGTCTTCGGTGTGATGCCGAGCGTATGTGTGGCGGGACGTTACTGCGCGGCGGGGCGTTCCGTCTCCTGTGCCGTGCGGGGGTTCCGGGTGAGGGGGTAGCAGGCCAGGCCGGTCAGTACGGCGGCGAAGTGGCTCAGGTCGGTGACCGTGCGGCCCTCGGCGGCCAGGGGCACCCCGTAGAAGACGAGGACCGCGAAGGCGTAGACGTACCGCCAGGGGTGCGGCATCCGGTAGGTGAGGACGGCGGCCACCCCGGCGAGGGCGTAGCTCACCCCGACCTCCAGGGTGTTGCCGGCCGACTGCGAGGCGTCGCCGTACCGGACCGCCCAGCCGAGTACGCCCTCGCCGAGCAGCACGGCCACGACGTGCGACAGGGCCGCGACGGCCAGCCAGCGCAGGGTGCCGAGCCAGTGTTCGGCGGTGGCGTGGAAGACGGTGAACAGCGCGGCGTACGGGAGCCAGCGGCCGCCGTCGATCCACAGCACGCCGGAGAGAAGGGGGCGGACGGGGTCCCAGGAGGGTCCGCCGGAGGTCCCGTCGGAGGTCCCGTCCTCGAAGGCGGGGGTGGTCCGGTGGAGTAGGACGGTGGTGACGAAGAGGACCGCCAGCCAGCTGTACGTGCCCGGGGCGGTGGCGATCCAGCGGCGTGCGGCGGTGACTGCGCGACGGCTTCCGCTTCTCCTGGTGCCGCTGCCGCCGTCGGTGGGGCCCGGGGATTTTCGGGACATGGTCCGATTGACGCATGGCCCTAGGATCGGCGGTGTGATCGACATCCCGGACGAACTGATCGCTACTCAGTACGCATACAACGGGGTCGCCGGACGGGCCTTCATCGCCGCGCTGCCGGGCCTGGCCGGGCGGTTCCTGGAGGAGTGGGGGCTGCGGTCGGACGGGCCGCCGATGTACGGCATGTGCGCGCTGGTCCTGCCCGTGGTGCGCGAGGCGGACGGGGTACCGGCGGCGCTGAAGCTCCAGCCGGTGGACGAGGAGACCGCGGGCGAGCCGGTCGCGCTGAGGGCGTGGGGCGCCGCGGGGGCCGGTGCGGTGGAACTGCTCGACCATGACCCGGGGACCGGTGCGCTGCTGCTGGAACGGCTGGACGAGGCGCGGCCGTTGTCGGGGGTGGCCGACGCGAGGGGTGCCGTGGTGGTGCTCGGTGAGGCGCTGGCCCGGCTGGCGGCGGTTCCCGCACCGGAGGGGTTGCGCACGCTGGGCGACGCGGTGGAGCGGATGCTGGCGGCGGCTCCGGAGGCGGTGGGGCGGCTTGCCGACGGGGCGGACCGGCGGCTGCTCGCGGACTGCGTGGCGGCGGTGCGGGAGGTGGCGGGGGAGCCGGGGGACCGGTTGCTCCACTGGGACCTGCACTACGACAACGTCCTGGCGGGGCGGGCGGACGCGGGGCGGGCGGGGGAGTGGGTGGCGCTCGACCCCAAGCCGCTGGCGGGCGACCCGGGGTTCGAGCTGTTTCCGGCGCTGCACAACCTCTTCGACGCGGATGAGGTGCTGTGGCGGTTCGACGCGCTGACGGAGGCGCTCGGCCTGGAGCGGGACCGGGCGCGGGCCTGGACGCTGGGGCGGGTGCTCCAGAACGCGGTGTGGGCGGTGGAGGAGGGGGAGGACCGGATCGCCCCTGACCATGCGGAGATCGCGCGGCGGCTGCTGGGGCGGTGAGAGGGGGCCTCGCTCAGGGCTCCAGCACCCCTGACCATGTGGAGATCGCGCGGCGGCTGCTGGGGCGGTGAGAGGGGGTCCCGCTCAGGGCTCCAGCACCACCTTCCCCACCGTCCCGCGGGTCTCCAGCGCGCGGTGCGCGGCGGCCGCGTCGGCGAGCGGGTAGCGCTGGACGGCGGGGCGCAGCCGGCCCGCCGCGGCCTCCGCGAGGGCGCGGGTCTCCAGGGCGCGCAGGCCGCCGCCCAGCTCGATCATCCGGGGCCCGAGGACGGAGGTGGAGGCGATGGCGCGCTCGGCCAGCTCCTGCGGGGTGAAGGTGAGGGGCCTCCCGTCGTGGAGCCCTTCGCCGGACCAGCCGTAGACGAGGTGCTGCCCGCCCCTGCCGAGGAGGCCGACCGCACTGCGGGCGGTGGCCCCGCCGACGGAGTCGAAGACGACCGTCGCCCACAGGCCGTGCGTGTCGAGGAAGGCCCGCGCCCGGTCGGGCCAGCCGGGGAGCGTGTAGTCGAGGGCCAGGTCGGCGCCGTTCGCCTCCGCGCGGGCGACCTTGGCGGGGCCGCCGGCCAGGGCGATGACGGTGGCCCCGGCGTTCTTGGCGTACTGGACGAGCAGGGTCCCGATCCCGCCCGCCGCCGCCGTGACGACGGCCACGGAGTCCCGGCCGAGGTCGGTGAAGCCGAGGATGCCGAGGGTGGTGCGGCCGGTGCCGATCATGGCGACGGCTTCGGCGGCGCCGAGTCCCCCGGGGATCTCGTGGAGCTTGTCGGCCTCGGTGACGGTGAGTTCGGCGTAGCCGCCGGGGGCCATGCCGATGTGGGCGACCACGCGCTTGCCGAGCCAACCGGGGTCGGTGCCCTCGCCCACGGACTCGACGGTTCCGGCGACTTCGCGGCCGGGGACGGTGGGAAGTTCGGCGGGGGCGGGGTAGGGGCCGGTCTGCCCCTCGCGCAGGGCGGTGTCCAGGAGGTGCACGCCGGCGGCCTCGACCGCGATGCGGACCTGCCCGGGGCCGGGGACGGGGTCCTCGATCCGCTCGTACGTGAGGTTCTCGGCGGGACCGAAGGCGTGGAGACGGACGGCGTGCATGAGGGCTCCTCGGGCGATGGGCGACGGACGGGCGACGGGCGATGGGCGACAGCCGGGGGCGGCCGGGGCTCGGGCTCAGCGGGCTCGGCGCGTTGTCCGGCCCGCTCGGGTGGTGCGGCTTGCGTCGGCCGGGTGGCCGCTCGCCCCCACCCTCGTACCTCAAGTCCAGTTGAGGTCAACCCCTGGTTTGGAGCGGGGTGCGGCCTCCCTCGACGACGGGGACGTGAGCGTGAGCGCGGCCGACGGGGAACTTCTCCGTTTCTTCGACGGTGCGACGGACCGGAGGAGGCGGGGGCGTGACACGGGGCACGGCCCCGTTGATGCTCCGGTCGCTGTCAGTGGGGTGCGTCACGATGGGGTCATGGCAGCGAGCAGGGGTAGGACGGCGCGGTCGGGCCGGGCCCAGGGGAGCACCGTCGCGGCGGCACGGCGCCCGGAGGTGCGGCTTCCGCCGCTCGTTCCGTACGGGGGCGAGGGCCTGGAGCCGGACGGCGACTACGACGGGGTGCGGTTCGAGGAGGTGGACCTGGCGGACGCGTCCGGGCCGGGCGCGCGGTTCATGGACTGCGCGCTGGACGGCTGCGCCCTGGACCGCGCGGAGCTGGGGCGGGCCCGCTTCATCGACTCGGTGCTGACCGGCGTACGGGGCGTGGGCACCGACCTGGCCGAGGCGTCGCTGCGGGATGTGGAGGTGGTGGACGCCCGGCTGGGCGGGGTGCAGATGCACGGGGCGGTGCTGGAGCGGGTGGTGGTGCGCGGCGGGAAGATCGACTATCCGAATCTGCGGGAGGCCCGGCTGAAGGACGTGGTCTTCGAGGGCTGTGTGCTCTCCGAGCCGGATTTCGGCGGTGCGCACCTGGTGCGGGTGGAGTTCCGGGACTGCGTGCTGAAGCGGGCGGACTTCAGCGCGGCGCGGATGGAGTCGGTGGACCTGCGGGCGGCGGCCGAGCTGGACATCGCCCGGGGCGTGGACCGGCTGGCGGGCGCGGTGATCAGCCCGGTCCAGCTGATGGAGCTGGCCCCGGTGTTCGCGGCGCAGATCGGGGTGCGGGTGGAGGGGTGAGGGGAGTGGTTCGGATACGGGCAAGCGGAGCGGCAGGAGGCGGGCGGACGGGTCCGGGGTGGCGGCGGCCGGACGGTCAGAGCCGGGGGAAGCGGCCCTGGAGGTCCCAGATCACGGGGTTGTCGGCGAGGCCGTCGTGCATGTCGGCCAGGTCCGCGATCAGGTCGTGCAGGAAGTCACGGGCTTCGCGCCGCAGCAGGGAGTGGCTGAAGGTGAGCGGGGGCTCGTCGCCGGGCATCCAGTCCGCCTCGACGTCCACCCAGCCGAACCGCCGCTCGAAGATCATGACGTCCGAGGACTCGGTGAAGTCCAGCTCGGCGTACTGCCTGCGGTGCGAGCGGTTGCCCCGGGGATCCTGGTCGATCTGCTCGACGATGTCGCACAGCGCCCACGCGAAGTCGAGCACCGGCACCCATCCCCAGGCTGTGGACACCTCTCGGTCGGCCTTGGTGTCAGCGAGGTAGACGTCACCGGAGAACAGATCGTGCCGCAGCGCGCGGGCGTCCGCGCGGCGGTAGTCGGTCTGCGGGGGGTCGGGGAAGCGACGGGAGAGGGAGTAGCCGATGTCGAGCACGGCTCGATGGTGTCATGCCCGGTCATGGAGGGCCGACACGATCGAGTGAAGCGGGACCGTTGTGCCTCACGCGTGTGCCGAGAGCTTCCTGATCTCCGGCTTGTGGTCAGTTCGCCTCATGAGGCTCGTCATCGGATCTTCCAGGCGCGAGCCCGTCCTGCCGTCAGCCCGCCCCGTCGGCGTCTACGGCAGCAGCCGTTGCTCCTTCGCCACCGAGACCGCGCCCGCGCGGGTGTCGACCCCGAGCTTGTCGTAGATGCGGCCCAGGTGGGTCTTGACGGTCGCCTCGCTGATGAACAGGGCGCGGGCGATGTCGCGGTTGCCGAGGCCCTGGGAGAGCTGGGCCAGGATGTCGCGTTCCCGGTCGGTGAGGGTGGGGCGGGGGCTGCGCATCCGGGCCATGACCCGGCTGGCGACGGGGGCCGAGAGCGTGGTGCGGCCCTGGGCGGCCGAGCGGATGGCGGCGAACAGCTCCTCCGGGCGCTCCGCCTTCAGCAGATAGCCGGTGGCCCCGGCCTCGATGGCGCGGGTGATGTCGGCGTCCGTGTCGTACGTGGTCAGCACCAGGACGTGGACCGTGCCGTCGGCGGCGATGCGGCGGGTGGCCTCCACGCCGTCGATGCCCTCACCGAGCTGGAGGTCCATGAGGACGACGTCCGGGGTGAGGCGGGCGGCGAGCACCACGGCCTCCTCGCCGCTGCCCGCCTCCCCGACGACCTCGATGTCCGGTTCGCTGCCGAGGAGGGCGAGCAGACCGGCGCGGACGACCACGTGGTCGTCGCAGAGCAGGATGCGTACGGGGGCGGGGGACGCGGTTGCCTCGCCGGTCATGTGCGGTCCTTCGCGGTCATGTGCGGTCCTTCGCGGTCATGCGGGGGGCCTCCGTGGGGTCCTGCGGTGGCGGGCCGCGTGGCGGTGGGTTCCGGGGCCGTGAGCTCCGTGGACGTGAGCGGGATCTCGGCCGAGAGCACCGTGCCCTCGCCCGGGGCCGACTCGATCGTCAGCGTTCCGCCGAGCTGCTGCGCACGGGCCCGCATCGCGGGGAGACCGTGGCCCCGTACGGCGTCCGTCGCGCGCGGGGCGCCGGGCTCCGGCGCGAAGCCGCGGCCGTCGTCCCCGATGTCCAGGACCACCCGGTCGCCCAGGTGGGTCAGGGTCAGCCCGGCGGCGGTGGCGTCGGCGTGTTCCCGTACGTTGGCGAGGGCCCCCTGGGCGATCCGCAGCAGCGCGGACTGAACCCGGTCCGGCAGGGGCGCGTAGGGCGTGCCCTCCACATGGCAGCGGACGGTCGGGGCCCCCTCCGCCTGGGCCGTCTCGCGGGCCGCCAGCGCGTGCAGGGCCGCCTCCAGGCCGCCGCCCTCCGCCAGGTCGGCCGGGGCCAGGTCGTGGACGAAGCGGCGGGCCTCGGCGAGGTTGCGTTCCGCGATGCCCGTGGCCGTACGGACATGGCGGCGGGCCGCCTCCGGGTCGGCGTCCCACGTGCGGTCGGCCGCCTGGAGCAGCATCTGCTGGCTGGACAGGCCCTGGGCCAGGGTGTCGTGGATCTCCATCGAGAGCCGCTGGCGCTCCGCGAGGGTTCCCGCGCGCCGCTCGGTGGCGGCCAGTTCGCGCCGGGCGCGCAGCAGGTCGTCGATCAGCTCGCGTTGGCGGGCCGCCAGGTCCCGTTGCCGTACGGCCTGGCGCTGCATGTGCACGAACACGGCGGTGGCGACGGCCGCCACGGCGGGCGGGGCGAGCACCAGGTTGGGGTCGAACCCGGTGGCCAGGCGCAGTTGGGCAGCCACCACGAACGCGGTGAGCAGGGCGACCAGCGCGAGCGCCGCGCGCGGGGGCAGGATGCGCAGCCCGGTGTAGAACAGCGGCACCGCGCACCACGCGAAGCTCGGCGCCAGCACGACCAGCACCATCCAGACGGCGACCAGCACCCCGAGCCAGGCCACCCGGCGCGGGGTGGGGCGCGAGCCGAGGACGGGCCCCAGCAGATACAGCACGGCCAGGGTGACCGACAGCGCGACGATCCACGGCGTACGGGCCTCGCCGGGGTGCCGCATCAGGAACCGGGTCAGGGAGGCGCCGAGCAGCAGGAAGAACGCGGTGTGCATGAGGAGCGCGAGTCGGCGCGCGTCGGGGTCGGGGCCGGTGGCCCTACGCTCCCCCTTCGCGCTCCCCGCCTCCCGCGCACCGCTCCAGTGCTCCACCCTGTACCTCGCGTTCCCTCGGTGACCTGCGCAGATCTCTCCATGGTGACCCCGCCGGACCACCCGCGCATCAACCGATCGGCCGACAGGGACGTCGGCCGTCCCGCGCGCCGCTTCCAGCCGGTACGTCGACCGTACGGGGCCGGATCCGCCCGGAGGATCGATGGCAGAGCGAACCACCTCAGGAACCCCCTGGGGAACCACCGGCCAACCGCACCACTCCCCAAGGAGCCACCATGAAGAAGCTGTCGCTGCGGGCCCGCGTCCTCACCGGTACCGTCGCCGTCGCCGCCCTCGGGGCCGGGACCTTCGGCGCCGTCTCCGCGAACGCCACCGCCCCGGCCGCCGCCCCCGCCGCCGCGGTCGAGGCCGACACCCACAACCGCAACCTCCAGCAGAGCACCCACCTCACCGTGGCCGCCGCCACCAAGGCCGCGCAGGCCACGCTGGACGCCGCGAAGAAGGAGAACCAGCGCGTCTCGGTCGCCGTCGTCGACCGCAACGGCAACACCATCGTGACGCTGCGCGGCGACGGCGCGGGCCCGCAGTCGCCCGAGTCCGCCGTGAAGAAGGCGTTCACCGCCGTCTCCTGGAACGCCCCCACCTCCGAGCTGGTCAAGCGCCTGGAGCAGGCCCCCAACCTGAAGGACATCCCCGGCACCCTGTTCCTCGGGGGCGGCGCTCCGGTCCAGGCGAAGGGAGCCCCGGTCGCGGGCATCGGCGTGGCGGGCGCGCCCAGCGGCGACCTGGACGAGAAGTTCGCCAAGGCGGGCGTCGCCGCCCTCGCCCGGTAGCCACCCCCGTACCGAGTCACCCCGCACGCACGGAACGGAGAGGCCTGTGAGCGCCCTCGATCACGCCCTGCCCACCGCCGCACCCACTGGCGACACCGACGGTGTGCGCACCGCGATCGAGGGCGGCGCCCGTGACGGGGAGTTGCGGACCCCGCTTCTCCTCGCCGCGCTCGGCGACCACGTGGAGGCGGCCCGGCTGCTCGCACTCGCCGCCCGCGCCCGCAGTCTCACGCTCGGCCTCCTCGTGGCCGCCGTGCTCGCCGGGTGCACGACCGGCCCGACGGAGGCCGCCCCGGGCCCGGACACCCCCACCGCGTCCGGGACCACGGCGACCGCCGCCCCGACCCCCTCCCGCAGTGCCCCCACCCCCACCCCCGAAGGCACCCTCCTCGTAGCCGACTTCGGCAGCGACACCGTCACCTTCGTCGACCCCGGCCAGGGCGCCACCGGCAGGAACGGCGGCCCCATCGGCTCCGTCGAGGTCGGCACCGCCCCCTACGGGCTCGTCGTCGGGGAGGACGGGCGCGCCTGGGTGGCCACCGCCGAGGGCGTGGCCGTCGTGGACACGCGGCAGCGCACCCGGCTCGCCCTGATCCCGTACGAGACGGAGGCAGGGCCCGCCACCACCGGCGAGTACCGGGGCGGCGGCATGGGCATCGCCCTCGCCCCCGACGGCCGGCGCGTCTACGTCGGGGTCAACGTGCCCGGAGGTAACGGCACGCTGGAGGTCATCGACACCGCGACCCGCCGGGTCACCGGGGCCGCCCCGGTGGGCCGCCGCCCCTTCGACGTGGATGTCTCACCGGACGGCCGTGAGGTGTACGCCACCAACCACGACTCCTTCGACGTGACGGCGGTGGACGTGGGGACCCTGCGGACCCGGCGCATGGAAGTCGCCCCGTACGGCACCGAGGGCGGGCTCGGCTCCTGGCTGAAGCCGCACTACGCCGTCGTACGCCCCCAGGACGGCGCGCTGCTGCTGCCGTTCGAGGGGGAGCGGCTGGCCGTGCTCGACCCGCGCAGCGGCAAGGTGACGATCGAGCGGATGACGGCCGACACCCACCAGCACGGCGCAGCCCTCGCCCCCGACGGCACCCTCCTCGTCGTCGGCACCGGCCCGATCGGTCCGGCCGCCGGGGGTCCCTCCCTCACGGTCCGCGCCCCCGGCGGCGAGGAGCGGATCATCCCCCTGGAGGGCCCGCACGAGGACGTGACGGTGTCGGCGGACGGCCAAACCGCCTACGTCACCGGAGGGTTCACCCGCGACGGTTACTGGAACGGCATTACCGTCGTCGACCTCGGCGACGAGAAGAACAAGCCGATCCGGCTCTCCGCGGGCAACCGTCCGCTCGGAATCGCCATCCTCTGAGCCGGGAGCCGGGAGCCGGGAGCCGGGAGCCGGGAGCCGGGAGCCGGGAGCCGTCCGCCCGTCCCCCGGGGCGGACGGGGCCCGTTCCCCGTGGGCGAGTCGGCCGGTGGCCATGAACATGTCGGTGCCGCAGGCCAGTTGCCGTTCCTTCGCAGGTTCGAGCTTCGTGCCGTCCAGGGCGACGCGGCCCATCTTGACCATGCCGAGCTTCCGCGCGAGGTGCAGCGACTGCGTGAACAGACCAGCGAGCGCGTTCAGCCGGCACCGGCCCGGAAGCCTCCCCGTGAGGTCCCGCAGCGCTCGCATGGGCCGGTAGGGGGCCAGGTGGTCTCAGCGTGGTGTCCGGGAACGGAAGCTGTGGCCGAGCTCGGGGCCGAGTCCGTAGTAATGGCGGAAGTTGTAGATCAGCGGGCTCCACCTGGCCGGGTCGACGTGCTGAGACCCGGGGACGACGATGCGCGGATCGGCGTGGACCTTGACCACATGGGCTTCGATGATGAGGAACACGCCGGAGACGTCGGGCTGGACCCGGGCGGTACGGGCCTCCAGTTGCAGGGGGCACTCGGCGACCCGGGGCGGCCGGACCAGCTCTGAGGGCTCAGGTCGCACCCCGGCGACCGCGAACTTGTCCCGCTCGGATCGGAAGGCGCCCTGCTTGGACACCGGCACGGGGGTGCGCCCGGTCAGCGGCGCGAGCTGTTCCACCGCCGGCCACTGAGTCGGCGCGGGCAGGTTGATCACGAGTTCGGGCCGACTGCGGAGATTGTGCGCGGTCTGCCCTTCGACCCCCACACCCAGGACGACCACCTGTCCCAATGCCCAGGCCGAGGACATCGGCGCGAGATTGAAGGAGCCGTCCTCGTTCTCCGTGGAGAGCAGCACGACAGGTGTTCCGAAGTACAGGATGCTCGGCGTGATGGCCACGTGGTCCGCCGAGGTGCCGGCGGGCGCGCTGCCCGGCGTCAAGATGTTCATGGGAGCCGACGGTAGGGCGGAGACGCTTCGGCGTGCGCCGAAGGGTCCCTGGTGGATGATGGACGGCGATGAACAGCCGTGACGCGCATTTCGAGGGCCCGGACCTGGCCGCTCTGGCCGGTCTTCTGGCCGACAGCACCCGCGCGGGGTTCTGCCTCGCGCTGCTGGACGGCCGGGCCTGGACCGCGATCGAGTTGGCGCGCCATGCCGGGGTGGCCGCCTCGACCGCCACCGAGCACCTGAACCTCCTGGTCGCCGGAGGATTGCTGGCACAGGAGCGTCAGGGCCGGCATCGCTACGTTCGCCTGGCCGACCCCGCCGCGGCGGAGCTGATCGAGAACCTTGCTTCGATGGCTCCTCGACGCGCCGCCTCGGCCCACTCGCTGCCGGCTGTCAACCGCAGCCGGGCATTGGCCCGCGCCCGCACGTGCTACGACCACCTCGCCGGCGCCCTCGGGGTCGCGATCACCACCGCCATGACCGACCGGGGACTACTGGACTGGGAGCAGGGGCTGACGCTCACCGGCAAGGGAACCGCCTGGCTGGACGAGCTCGGCATCACCCTTCCGCCCGGCAAGCGGCGTCCGCCCGTCCGCTCCTGCCTGGATTGGACGGAACGCCGCCCCCATCTGGCCGGCACCGTCGGTGCCGCCGTATGCCGTCACGCCCTCGACTCCGGCTGGATCACTCGGATCGGCACCGACCGCGCCGTCGCTCTCACCGCCACCGGCCGGCGCGCGCTCCGGGAACACCTCGGCCCGTCCGACGACTGGTGTGTCACTGACCCACGCTCCTGAGGGCTTGCCGTGTGGCGAAAGTGTGTGCGGTGGCGGATGTGCCGTAGTACTCCTGGAGAGTCTCGGAGTCAGAATTCTCGCTTGGAGTCGTCGATGGCCGTTCGTCGTGTCGTGCCCAACATCAAGTCAGAGGCTGCACAGGAGAGCCGGGAGTTCTATGGGCTGTTGGGCTTCGAGGAGGTCATGAACCATGGCTGGATCATGACGCTCGCCTCTCCGTCCGCTCCAGCGGCGCAAGTCAGCGTCATGACCAGCGACAAGACCGCCCCGGTCACCCCCGACATGAGCGTCGAAGTGGACGACGTGGACGCGGCCTATGCGGTCGTGCGGGACAGCGGCGCGGAGATCGTTCACCCCTTGCAGGACGAGGAGTGGGGCGTGCGGCGGTTCTTCGTCCGCGATCCCAGCGGCCGAGTGGTCAACGTGCTGGGCCACCGCTGACACCGTCCCCGCACGATCTGGGAAGGTGCCGGTCACAGCCACTCGTTCTTGTCCGGGGTGCAGCGGATTCCCCGGCGGCGCAGGTAGGCGCGATTCCTGCGGGTGGCGTACGCCTTGTCGGCCCGCACGCGGTCGGGGCGGATGCGTGGCCGGCCCGGTCCGATGCGGGCACGCGGATCTTCTCCCGTACGGGTTCGAACTGCGGCGAGTCCCGCGCTGTCCTGCCCGCCGTTCCGCTGCCGGCGACGGAACAGGTCGCAGATCCGGCCCCCCGGCCCGTACTCAGCGGGCACGTCCCGCCACGGAACACCGGTGCGGACCCGGAACCGTATGCCGTCGATCAGCTGCCGTCGAGGCCGGACGGGAGGCCGCCCTGCCCTCGTATCCTTCGGCAGCAACGGCTCCAACACCACCCATGCTCGTCCGTGAGATCTCCCCGACCCATGAACCGTGATCATCCACAGCTCAAGATCCACTTTCGATGGGCAGCCCTTGGGTAGCGAGCCGCCCTCCCGGGGCGGGGACCGCCTTTCCAGGGCCCCGCGCCCCGACGCCTAGGATCGACCGGTGAACCGCCGCACCCCTGCCACCTCGCTCACCCTGCTCCTCGCCCTCGCCCTCCTCGGGGCGGGCTGCACCGGTGGCGTCGAGGGCACGCCGGGCGCGGCCGGGCTCCGCGACCCGTACTTCCCCTGGCTCGGCAACGGCGGCTACGACGTCACCCACTACCGACTGAAGCTGGACATCGGACCGTACGCCGACGACAGGCGCGCCCCCGCCGACCCGTCACATGGCCCCGCCCGCCGACTGCGCGGCACGGCCACCATCACGGCCCGCGCCACCCAGGACCTGAGCGCCTTCCACCTCGATCTGGCCCGACTGGACGTCGAGAGCGCCACTGTGGAGGGGCGCCCAGCGGCCGTGAACCGGGCGGGCAGGAAGCTGACGATCCGTCCGGGCTCGGCGGTGGAGGACCGGTTGCGCCAGGGGCGCACGTTCACCACCGTCGTGCGCTACTCCGGCTCCCCGCAGACCATCACCGACCCGGACGGGTCGAAGGAGGGCTGGCTGCGGACGGCGGACGGGGCGGTCGCCCTCGGGGAGCCGACCGGCTCCATGGCCTGGTTCCCCGGCAACCACCACCCGAGCGACAAGGCCACGTACGACATCGAGGTCACCGTGCCCGACCCGCTGACGGCCGTCTCCAACGGCGAGCTGGTCTCCCGGCGCACGGAGGACCGCCGTACCACCTACCACTGGCGGACCGTCGAGCCGATGGCGAGCTATGTGGCGACGCTCGCCGTCGGCCGGTTCTCCACCCACCAGAGCGCCACCCCCGACGGCATCCGGCTCTACACCGCCGTGGACCCGGAGTCGGAGGCCGCGAGCGGGGAGGTGTTGAACGAGATCCCGGCGGTGCTCGCGTGGGCGGCGGAGAGGTTCGGGCCGTACCCCTTCACCTCCGCCGGGGCGATCGTGGAGCGTACGGGTGACGCGGAGTACGCCCTGGAGACCCAGAACCGGCCCGTCTTCCCCGGCCCGCCCGACACCGCACTCCTCGTCCATGAGCTGGCCCACCAGTGGTTCGGGAACTCCGTCACCCCGAAGACCTGGCGGGACATGTGGCTCAACGAGGGCTTCGCCACGTACGCGGAGTGGCTCTGGGCCGCCGACCACGACGGCGTACCGGTCGAGGAGAGCTTCCGCGAAGCCTACGAGGACGGCGCCAACTGGGCCTTCCCGCCCGCCGTACCACCCTCCGCCGCCGACGTCTCCGGGCCTCCGGTGTACGGGCGCGGGGCCATGGTCGTGCACCGGCTCCGGCTCGCGGTCGACGACGACGAGGCGTTCTTCGGCCTGGTCAGGGGGTGGACGGAGACCCACCGGCACGGAAACGCCTCCACCGACGACTTCACCGCGTACGTGGAGGAGGAGACGGGCGAGGACCTGACCGGGCTGTGGGGCGCCTGGCTGTACGGCGAGAGCCGGCCGCCCGTGGAGGACTGACCGGCTCGTGTCCGACGGGGGCGCTCGGGTGTCCGGCACCCGGTGTCGTGGCGTGATGCCGCCGTGCCGCGTACGGGAGTCGGCTACCGCGCACCTACGCGGGAGCCCCCGGCCGTGCGCAGGCGGCTGGGGGCTCTCGTGCTGTTCGGGCGGTGCTCGGCGCTACACCGGTGCCGCCCGGGTCGGACAGTGACCTCGTGTCAGAGGTTGACGCCGAAGTCGCGGGCGATGCCGCTGAGGCCGGAGGCGTAACCCTGGCCGACCGCGCGGAACTTCCACTCGGCACCGTTGCGGTACAGCTCGCCGAAGACCATGGCGGTCTCGGTGGCGGCGTCCTCGCTCAGGTCGTAGCGGGCGATCTCGGCGCCGCCGGCCTGGTTGAGGATGCGGATGAAGGCGTTGCGGACCTGGCCGAAGTTCTGGCTGCGGCTCTCGGCGTCGTAGATCGAGACCGGGAAGACGATCTTGTCCACGTCGGCCGGCAGACCCGCCAGGTTGACGTTGATCTGCTCGTCGTCGCCCTCGCCCTCACCCGTGACGTTGTCGCCGGTGTGCACGATGGTCTGGTCCGGCGTCGACTTGTTGTTGAAGAAGACGAAGTGGCCGTCGGAGACGACCTTGCCCGCCGCGTTGACCGCGATCGCCGAGGCGTCGAGGTCGAAGTCCGTGCCGGTGGTGGTGCGGACGTCCCAGCCGAGGCCGACCGTGACGGCGGTCAGGCCCGGGGCCTCCTTGGTGAGCGAGACGTTGCCGCCCTTGGACAGGCTTACAGCCATGGGAAGTCCCTTTCCTCGTCGTGTGCGGGCTTTCGTGCCATCACGAAAGCTACCGTCACCCGTCATAACGCAGTCAGCAGACCATGAGGTTCCTGCTCTCTTTGCTTTCTTTGCCGAACTTCCGCCGGAATATACTTCCTGAAGGGTCCTCAGGGGTCGCAGGGGCTTCCGGGGCCCCCAGGGGTCTTTGGGGGCAAAAGAAGGTGACGGACCGGGCGGGGAACAGGGAACATGGGTGTCATGTCCGGGCCCTATGTCATCCGCGGCTCGGTCTCCCTGCCGGAGGCCGAGCTCATGTGGCGTTTCTCGCGCTCCTCCGGGCCCGGCGGCCAGCACGTCAACACCAGCGACTCCCAGGTGGAGCTGCGCTTCGATCTCGCCGCGACCGACGCTCTCCCGGAGGTGTGGAAGGCGCGGGCGCTGGAGCGCCTGGCGGGGAGGCTGGTGGGCGGAGTCGTCTCCGTACGGGCGTCCGAGCACCGCTCCCAGTGGCGCAACCGCGAGACGGCCGCCGTCCGGCTCGCCGCGCTCCTCGCCGAGGCCACCGCGCCGCCGCCCAGACCGCGCGTCAAGCGGAAGGTCCCGCGCGGGATCAACGAGCGCAGGCTGCGCGAGAAGAAGCAGCGCGGCGAGACCAAGCGCGGGCGCTCGGGCCGCGACTGGTAGCCGCCGCCGCACCATGGCCACCGCTCTTCCGCGGCGCCCGGGCTACTCCGTAGTGCGGTACCTGGGATGCTCCGTCGTTCCTGGGGCGCCTCGCAGCGCCTGCGCTGCCCCGCAGTGCCCGCCACCCCGCAGCCCCCACTGCCTCCGGCGCGGCCACCGGAGGGGCGGAGGGAGTCGTATCACCCCAACTGCCGGTAACGCCCCTTGAAGTACGTCAGTGGCTCGCCCTCCGGGCTCGGCAGTTCCGCCGTCAGTACGCGCCCGATCACCAGCGTGTGGTCACCGGCGACCACACGCTGCTCCGTGCGGCACTCCAGGGTCGCCAGCGCCCCGCCGATCAGGGGCGCGTGGCTCACCCCGCCCCGTGCGTACGCCAGGTCCTGGAAGAGCAGCCGGTCGCTGATCCGGCCCTTCATGGCGAACCGCCCCGCGATGTGGCGCTGGCCGGCCGCCAGCACGGAGACGGCCCACAGGGGCTGCTCGTCGAGCAGGTCGTCCATCCGGGAGCCGTTGCGCAGGCTCACCATCACCAGCGGCGGGTCCAGGGAGACGGACATGAAGGCGGTGGCCGTCATCCCGACGTCCTCGCCGCGGCCGTCCTCGTCGAGCGGCGGCTCCTGGGCGGTGACCAGCACCACTCCGGCGGCCAGCCGCGCGAGTGCTGCGCGGAACTCGTCGTTGCTCACCCCCTCAGCATGCGGGACGGTCTCGGGGCGCGGGGTGGCGGGAGTCTTCTGGAACACACCGGAACGCTAGCCGCGCCCTGCCGGACGCCGCATCGGGCCAGGGGACCAGGCCCGCCCCGGCCGGTCCTAGGACCGGGGGCGTGGGCCGGTGCGGTGCGCCGACGCCGTGCGGCCGCCGACACCGAAGACGGTGGCCGGAGCTGTGTCCGGACCTCGGAGAGTGGCCGAAACACCCGGGGCGAGCATGGCCGAATTTGCGCCAGGGAAACGATGGAACGCCCGAACAGTCACCCCCGACCCCTGAACCATCTGTTGTGACTTGAGTCACAGAGTCCATTTTCTGCTGACCCTGTGTACCGGGTGCACAGCTCACTGTGATTCAGTGGCCGTGACACTGCAACAAGTACGTCGATATGAAACCTGGAGTTGCTGTCGAGGTCTCGGGGAGTGCGAGCAATGGAGGCCGAGTCGGAACCCTACGTCCGCCTTGCGACCATGCGGCAGCTGCACCAGGCCGTCGCTGATCTCAACACGGCGCGGAGTCTGGCGGACACACTGCAGACCGTGGCGGACGGCATCGTCACCGGTCTCGGCTACGAGCTGGGCTGCGTCAACCTGGTCCGGCCCGACGGCGACCTCGTCATCGCCGCCTTCGCGGGCAACGCCGCCGCCGAGGCCCTGATCACCGGCCGCGTCGGCTCCCGCGCCTCCTGGGAGCGCCGGCTCTCCATGGGCGAGGCCTGGGACCAGCTGAGGTTCATCCCGCACACCGAGGGCTGGGTCCTGCTCGACGACGACGTACCGCAGTGGCACACGGAGGGGCCCGAGCCCCGGTTCGAGGACGAGTGGCACCCGCTGGACCGCCTCTACGCCCCGATGTACGCCTCCGGGGGCGGCAGGGACCTCCTGGGGGTCATATCCGTCGACCGGCCGCGCAACGGGCGCCGCCCCGGCGCGTGGGGGCGCGAGGCGCTCCAGATGTACGCCTCCCAGGCCGCCATTGCGATCAGCAACGCCCGCCTGCGAGCAAACATGCAGCGCGCGCTCGTCCGGCTGGAGCGCGAGCAGCAGGCGCTGCGGGCCAGCGAGGAGTCCTTCCGCCAGGCCTTCGAGTACGCGCCCAGCGGCATGGCCATCGCGGAGATGGGCGGCGACCAGCACGGCCGGCTGCTGCGCACCAACGACGCCCTGTGCCGACTGCTCGGCCGCCCCGCCTCCGTGCTGCGCCGCTACTCCTTCGCCGACCTCGTCCACCCCGAGGACATCGGCACCCTGCTGCGCACCTCCGCCGAGGGCGGCCGGGCGGAGCTGCGGCTGAGCCGCCGGGACGGCACGTACCTCTGGGTCTCCCTGCGCAACTCCGTCGTCGCGGACACCGCCGACGGCCCGCGCTTCCTCCTCACCCACGTCGAGGACATAGAGGAGCGCAAGCGCCATGAGCTGAACCTCGCCCACCGCGCCTCGCACGACGCGCTCACCGGCCTGCCCAACAGCGCCGAGCTGAAGTCCCGCATCGGCGCCCGGCTCTGCGAGCGCCCGCACTCCCCGGCGGCGACCGCGATCGAGGCACTGGACGCGGCCTACGGGGACGTCGAGTCGTCGCTCACCCACAGCTACCAGTCCGACGGGTACGAGGGGGAGGCGGCACCCGGCGGACTCTACGACCACCATGTGCACGCCCTCGCCCCCGACGCGGAGCACGACGACGGGACGAAGGGGCTCGCGGTCCTCTTCTGCGACCTCGACGGCTTCAAGTCCATCAACGACCGCTTCGGGCACCACACGGGTGACGCGGTGCTCATCGAGGTCGCGCGGCGGCTGTCCCACTGTGTCCGGGACGGCGACACGGTCGCCCGGCTCGGAGGTGACGAATTCGTCGTTCTCGCGGACGGCCTCGGGGCGGCGGACGCCGCTGACCTGGCCGTACGTCTGCGAAATGCCATTATTCCGCCGATCAGGGTCGACGGGCGCGCTGTCCGGGTCGGGGCGAGCTTCGGCATCGGCTGGGCCGAGTGCGGGATGAGCGTGGAGGAGGTCCTGCGCTCCGCCGACCAGCGGATGTACGTCGAGAAGCGGGCGCGCTCCAAGGTTCACCGCAGGGCCGGCTGACGTTCATGTGCCCGGCCCTGCCCCTACCCCGTACCCCTTCCGCCGGATCTGTCCGGTGGATGATCGTCATTCGGACCGTGCTCCGTTCGAGGTAGGCTCGGCCGGTCGGCGACGGCTGGCGAGATGGTGAGGAGTGACCCAGGGATGACGGCCGGGAACAACGGCGCGAGCAAGCCCGAGGACGACGATCCGTTCGGCTACCTGTACGCGGACGGACAGGCGGCGGGCGCCCAGCCGCCCGGACAGGGCGGCTACGGCTACCCGGGTCCGGCCGCGCAGCCGGGCGTGCCCCGGACGTCGTACAACCAGGTGCGGGCCGTCGGCGAGCGTCAGTACGGGCAGCAGCAGGTCCCCCCGCAGCCCGGGTACGGCTATCCGCCCCCGCAGGCCTACGGCCAGCAGCCCGCCCCCCAGTACCACCAGCCCAACCCGCAGTACGCCGCTCCCGAGACCTACCCGGGCGGCGCGCCCGCCGCGCACCGCGGCCCGGCGCAGGACGGCGGCGGTTCCGGCGGCCGGGGCGGCCCCAACACCAAGGCGCTGCTGATCGCGGCGGTCGCCGTGGTCGCGGTCGTCCTCATCGGCATCGGCGCCGCGCTGCTCTCGGGCAACGACGGCGACAAGGACAGGAAGGACGAGGCCTCGTCCTCGGGAGGCCCCGCCGGTGAGGTGAAGGAGTCCGACAAAGCGAAGGAGCCGGAGAAGAAGCCCGAGGAGACCCCGGCCCCGATCGAACTGCCGAAGCAGGACGCCGCGACGCTGACGCTGGGCGGCTCCACCACGGTGGAGAGCTCGGTCGAAGGGGCCCAGGGGGTCAACGGCACGTACGTCACCGGGTTCAACAACGTCGGCTCCTCGGTGACCTGGAAGGCGAACATGCCGACCGAGGGCTCCTACCGCCTCACCGTGCGCTACGCCATCCCGGCCGTCGACGCCAACGCCACCCTGACGGTCAACGGGAAGCCGAACTCCCAGCCGATCGGGCTGAAGAACTTCATCAACTCCTCGGACCCGAACCTGGAGAAGAACTGGCAGACCACCTGGGCGCCGGTCGATCTCAAGAAGGGCGAGAACGAGATCAAGATCTCGTGCGAGGACGGCAACCAGTGCGACGTGGTCCTCGACTGGCTGGAAGTCACGCAGAAGTAGAGCTTTCGGTAGCGATGCTCCGTGGCGGCCCGTCGAGTCCTTCGACGGGCCGTTCCGGTTGTTCGGGCCGGTGGCCGGACGGGCGCAGGCGGCCGGGGCCCTGGCGCGGGCGGGTCAGGACGTGGCGGCGTACGGCTCCACCGTCACGCGCGGCAGCAGCTCCGCGTAGGCCGCCGCGTCGAACTCGCCGGCGGTCGGGGCCAGGACCGTCGCCGTCGACAGGGCCACCGCGCGGGACAGGCGTCCGGGCCAGTCGAGCCCCTCGACCAGGGCGGAGAGCAGCCCGGCCACCGCGGAGTCGCCCGCTCCGGTCGGGTTGCCGCGTACGGGCGTCGGCGGGGCGGCCCGCCAGCCGCCCTCCGGGGTGTCGGCGAGGACGCCGTCGGGGCCCAGGGAGGCGATCACCGCGTGCGCCCCGCGGCGGCGGGCGTCCCGGGCGGCGCGCAGCGGTTCGCGGAAGCCGGTCAGCTGGGCCAGCTCCTCCGTGTTCGGCTTGACCAGGTCGGGGCGGGCGGCGATGCCCCGGCGCAGGGGTTCGCCGCTGGTGTCCAGGAGGACCGGTACGGCGGCGGCGCGGGCGATCCGGATCAGCTCCGCGTACGCCCCGACGTGGATGCCGGGCGGCAGCGAACCGCAGAGCGCGACCGCGTCGGCGTCCGCGACCAGCTCCCCGTACGTGCGCAGGAAGGCGGCCCACTCGGCGGCGCCGACCGGCGGTCCGGGCTCGTTGAGCTGGGTGGTGTCGCCGGTCGACCGGTCGGTGACCGCGAGCGTGCGGCGGGTGTTCCCGGCGATCGGGACGAGCGCGTCGCGCGGCGGGAGCGGTGCGAGGAGGTCGCGCAGGACGGCTCCGGTGGCCCCGCCGACGAAGCCGGTGGCCACGGTGTCGTGGCCCAGCGCGCCCAGCACCCGGGCGACGTTGAGGCCCTTGCCGCCGGGGCGTTCGACGACCTCGCCGACCCGGTGGCTGCGGTGCGGGACGAGCGCGTCGACGGTGTAGGTCACGTCGAGCGCGGTGTTCAGCGTGACGGTCAGTATCACGTGGTCCGGCCCCTCCCTCGATCCGTCGCACTGTCGTTCGCCCCGGCCGCCGACGCGCCGCACCGCCGGGTATCCGCCCGCCGGCCCGCGCCCGGTGGTACGAGCCTGTTGATCATGCCAAAGGGAGGGCGGCCGGGCCCAGTCCTCGGTCCCGACCGCCATCTCTTCGTTACGTGCCCCGCGAGGGTCCCGCGAAAGCCGCTCGTAGCTCCGCGAAGGCGCTTCGCTCTCCCCCGGCGTCCTTCGGAGGGCGGGCCCTCACGCCGTCTTCGGCTCGATGATCCACTCGCCCTTGCGCATGACGCCCGCCAGGACGAAGTCCTCGTCGAGCACCACCAGGTCCGCGTCCTTGCCCGGCTCCAGCGAACCGACCCGGTCGTCGACGCCGAGGAGGCGGGCGGGGTTCGCCGAGATGGACCGTACGACGTCCTCCACCGGGATCCGGTCGATGGTGACGGCCCGGCGGAACGCGGTGTCCAGGGTGAGGGTGGAGCCCGCGATGGAGCCGCCCTCCACCAGCCGCGCCACCCCGTCGGTGACCGAGACGGCGAGCGGGCCGAGCTGGTACTCCCCGTCACCGAAGCCCGCCGCGTCCATCGCGTCGGTGATCAGCGCGACCCGCTCGGCGCCCTTGTGGCGGAAGGCCATCTCCAGGACCGCCGGGTGCAGATGCGTGCCGTCGTTGATCAGCTCGACGGTGATGCGGTCGTCCTCCAGGAGCGCGGTGATCGGGCCGGGCTCGCGGTGGGCGATGGGGGGCATCGCGTTGAACAGGTGCGTGGCGACGGTGGCGCCCGCCTCGATCGCCTCGACGGTCTGCGCGTACGTGGCGTCGGTGTGGCCGATCGCGGCGATCACCCCGAGGTCGGCGAGGAGCCGTACGGAGTCGATGCCGCCGGGCAGCTCGGTGGCGAGGGTCATCATCCGGACGGTGCCGCGCCCGGCGTCGACCAGCTTGCGGACATCGGCCGGGGCCGGGTCGCGCAGCAGGTCCTCGCTGTGGGCGCCCTTGCGGCAGGGCGAGATGAAGGGGCCCTCGAAGTGGAGTCCGGCCAGGTCGCCCTGTTCGACCAGCTCGGAGAGGATCCCGGCCTGCCGGGCGAGGAAGCCCGTCTCGCCGGTGACCATGGAGCCGACCAGGGTGGTGGTGCCGTGCTCGCGGTGCGTGCGGATGCCGTCGAGGACCTGGTCCGCGGTGCCCGAGGTGAAGGAGGCACCGCCGCCGCCGTGGTTGTGCATGTCGACGAAGCCGGGGACCACCCAGTGGCCGCTGAGATCGACGACCCGGGCGTCCTCGGGCGCGGTGCCGGAGATCCGGGTGGACTCGACGGTCACCCGGCCGTCCTCCACGGTCCCGGTGGGAAGGACCACCCGGGCGCCCGCGAGGACGGTGCTGTCTGCTGCGCGTCCGGCCATCAGGCGGAAACCTCCGTGGAGAGTAGATCCCAGGCGAGCAGCCCCGCGCCCAGGCATCCGGCGGTGTCCCCGAGGGCCGCCGGGACGATGTCGGGCAGCTTCTGGAACGTGACGCGTTCCTCGACGGCCGCACGCAGTGGTGTGAACAGGGTTTCCCCGGCCTCCGCCAGCCCGCCACCGATGATGAGCGTGCGCGGATCCAGCAGGGTGAGGGCGGTGACCAGCCCGGCGGCGAGCGCGTCGACCGCGTCCCGCCAGACGGCTACCGCCGCCGGATCGCCGGACTCGACGGCCTTGGCGCAGTCCGCGGCGTCCGCCTCCGGGTCGCCGGACGCGGCGGCCCAGGCCCGGGTCACCGCGGAGGCGGAGGCCAGGGTCTCCAGACAGCCGCGCTGCCCGCAGTGGCACTGGGGGCCGTCGGGGCGGACCACGATGTGGCCGATCTCCCCCGCGTACCCGTGGGCGCCCGCCTCGATGGTGCTCCCGATGCCGATGGCCCCGGCTATCCCGGTGCCCAGCGGCATGAACAGGAAGCGGTCGGCGCCCCGCCCGGCGCCGATGCGGCCCTCGGCGAGCCCTCCGGTGCGGACGTCGTGGCCGAGGGCGACCGGGACCCCGCCGAGCCGCTCACCGAGCAGGGCGCGCATCGGTACGTCGCGCCAGCCCAGGTTGGCGGAGTAGACCGCGATCCCCTTCTCGGCGTCGACGATGCCGGGCACGGCGACCCCGGCGGCGACGGCCCTCTCGCCGAAGTGCTCCTCGCCGTGCGCGCGCAGCTCCGCGGCGAACGCGAGGATGGTCTCGACGACCGCGTCGGCGCCGCGCTTCCGGCCGGTGGCCCGCCGCGCCTCGTACAGCAGCGTGCCGTCGGTCCCGACCAGCGCGGCCTTCATTCCGGTGCCGCCCACATCGAGGGCGATGACATGTCTCACGGGAGACAGTTTCGCCCGCCGACCCCTAAAAGGTCTAGTCCACTAGCGTGGTTTGTTGCGCATCCATACAAAATGATGAACGAGGGGTGCCGGGACGCTTTCCTATGGAAAGTGGCGAAATGGACACCAGTGATGTGCCCGCGACAGGGCTCCGCCCGTCCAATGGTCTGGACCAAGATACGGGTTCGGGGTCCCGACTGCCAGACCGTGTAAGCCAGTTGTGGCCTCCGCGGCCCGTATACGTTGCCGAAGCGATACTCCGGTGGTGTAGACCTCCCCCTCCGGCGTGGGGGAAAATCGCTGTTCACCCGGACGGTGGAAGGACGGGTGGCGGCGCCGCGGCCGACCCACGAGAGGTCCCGCACAGTGACGCCGCGCCACCGTCCGTGACCAGGTGGCGTATCAACGAGGATGGGCGAGGCTGTGCAGCGGCGCTTTACGGTTCTGACCGCGGTGGTTGCCGCGCTGGGTATGACGGCAACGTTGTCGGGCTGCGGAGAGGACAGCGGCACGGGCGACGTCACCCTGAAGCTGGTCGCCGCCGACTACGGCACGAGCGCCGCCAACAGCTCCGAGAAGTACTGGAGCGGTCTCGTGGCCGGCTTCGAGAAGGCGAACCCCGGCATCAAGGTCGAGGTCAACGTCTTCTCCTGGAAGGACGTGGACCGCAAGGTCGCGGAGATGGTCAAGGAGGGCAAGGCCCCCGACATCGCCCAGATCGGCGCGTACGCGGACTACGCCAAGGCCGACAAGCTCTACAGCGCCGACCAGATGCTCGCCATCCGCACCCAGGCCAACTTCCTGCCCTCCCTCACGGACGCGGGCAAGGTCGACGGCACGCTGTACGGGCTCCCGTTCGTCGCCAGCACCCGGCTGCTCTTCTACAACGAGAAACTCTTCGGCCAGGCGGGCCTGGAGGCCCCCCAGACCTGGGACGACATCCAGACCGGCGCCGCCGCGCTCAAGGCCAAGGGCGTCAAGTACCCCTTCGCCCTGCCGCTCGGCCAGGAGGAGTCCCAGGCCGAGACCCTGATGTGGCTGCTCAGCAACAACGGCGGCTACGTGGACGACGTCGGCCTGTACGACATCGACTCGGCCCAGAACATCGCCACCTTCACCTGGCTCCGGGACAACCTCGTCGGCAAGGGCCTCACCGGCCCCGTCGCCCCGGGCAAGCTGGACCGCGCGAAGGCCTTCGAGGCGTTCACCAAGGGCGAGGTCGGCATGCTCAACGGCCACCCGACGCTGATGGAGGAGGCCGAGGCCAAGGGCGTCAAGGTCGGCATGGTGCCGCTGCCCGGCGCCGAGGGCCCGACCAAGGGGTCGATGGGCGTCGCGGACTGGATGATGGGCTTCAAGCAGAACGGCAACCGGCAGGCGATCGGCAAGTTCTTCGACTACGCCTACTCCGACGAGAACGTCCTGGCCTTCGCCGACGAGTACGACCTCCTCCCGGTGACCGGCAGCGCCTCCGCCGAGATGGAGACCGACAACAAGCACGTGAAGCTGCGCGAGTTCCTGGCGGCGCTGCCCAACTCCCAGCTGCCCCCCTTCGGCAAGACGTCCTGGGCGACGGTGAGCGAGTCGATCAAGAAGAACATCGGTGAGGCGGTCGCCCCCGGCGGCAGCCCGGAGCGGGTGCTCGGCTCGATAGCGGCCGAGGCGTCGCGGGCGGAGAGCGCGGAGTAGGGGGCGCGGTTAGGTTGGTCGTATGACCGATCCCGACGTCGAGCCCGCGCCCTCCGCTCCCGCTGAGCTGTCCGACCGGGCGCGGGCGGTGCTCGCGCTGGAGCGGAGGTCCTGGGCGGGGCCCGGAGCGAAGGAACGGGCGATCCGGGAGGAGCTGGGGATGTCCCCGGTGCGGTACTTCCAGCTCCTCAACGCGCTGATCGAGGACGAGCGGGCGCTGCGGGAGGACCCGGTCACGGTGAACCGCCTGCGCCGCCTGAAGGAGGAGCGGCGGGGGAGACGCTGACGGCCACCGGGGGCGCTGCCCCGCGCCCCCGCTCCTCGAACGCCGCAGGGGCCGGATTGCTACGCTCACCCCATGGGCAGCCACCCCGCACATCTGCCGACCCCGACCACCCCGGCCGGACGGGAGGGCCTGGAGGCCATCCTGGCGCGGCCCGACCGCGCGGTCGTCGCTCTGGACTTCGACGGCACGCTCGCCGACATCGTCCCCGACCCCGAGCAGGCCCGCGCCCATCCCGGCGCCGCCGAGGCCCTGGCCGCGCTCGCCCCCAAGGTCGCCTCGATCGCCGTGATCACCGGCCGCCCCGCAGACGTGGCCGTGCGGTACGGCGGCTTCGCTGGCGTCCCCGGCCTTGACCACCTCGTCGTCCTCGGCCACTACGGCGCCGAGCGCTGGGACGCCGCCACCGGCACGGTGAACGCACCCGCCCCGCACCCCGGTGTGGCCGAGGCGCGGGCCGAACTCCCCGGTGTCCTGCACGGGTTCGACTCCTGGCACGGCACCTGGATCGAGGAGAAGGGCCGGGCCGTCGCCGTCCACACCCGCCGCGCCGACGACCCGCAGGCAGCCTTCGAGACCCTGCGCGGCCCCCTCGGCGAGCTGGCCGCCCGCCACGGGCTGGTCCTGGAACCCGGCCGCCAGGTCCTGGAGTTGCGCCCGCCGGGCATGGACAAGGGCGTCGCGCTCGCGGAGTACGTACGGGAGGTGGGCGCCGCCTCCGTGCTGTACGCGGGCGACGACCTGGGGGACCTCGCCGCCTTCGCCACCGTGGAGAAGCTGCGCGGCGCGGGCGCGGGGCGAATCCCGGGGCTGTTGGTGTGCAGCGGCAGCGCCGAGGTGCCCGAACTGGCCGAGCGCGCCGACCTGTCGGTACCCGGCCCTGCCGCCGTGGTCGACTTCCTGGCGGCCTTGGCGGACCGCCTCTGAACTGTGACCGCAGGCGGCGCAGGTGCCGCGAGCGGCCCGGCTCACTCCTGCCGCAGCGCCTCCAGCTGGTCCAGGAACCACTGCTGCGGCGGGAGCGCGGTCGCCGCCTCCGCCAGCCGCTTCGTGCGGCCCGTCCGCTCCTCGGTGCCCATCGACAGGGCCTCGTGCAGCGCCTGTGCCGTGCCCGCCACGTCGTACGGGTTCACCACGAGCGCGTCCGCGCCCAGCTCCTCGTACGCCCCTGCCTCCCGGGACAGCACCAGCGCGCAGCCGTGGTCGGAGACGACGGGGACCTCCTTGGCGACCAGGTTCATCCCGTCGCGGATCGGGTTGACCAGGGCGACGTCCGCCAGTCGGTAGGCGGCGAGCGAGCGGGCGAAGTCGTCCTTCACGTGGAGGACGACGGGTGTCCAACTCTCGTTCCCGTACGCTCCGTTGATCTCCGTGGCGAGGGACTGCACCGCCGCGGTGTAGTCCCGGTAGACCGCGAGGTCCTGGCGGGAGGGGTAGGCGAAGGCCACGTGGACCACGCGCTCACGCCACTCGGGGTGGGCCTCCAGCAGGGCCCGGTAGGCGTGCAGGCCACGCACGATGTTCTTCGACAGCTCCGTGCGGTCCACCCGCACGATCGTCTTCCTGCCCTCGCCCACCTGCTCCCGCAGCGCCGCCATCCGCTCGTCCACGTCCGCCTCGCGTGAGCGTCGGCGCAGGAAGTCCGCGTCCGCCCCCAGCCCGTGCACCCCGATCCGGGTCCGGCCCGTCCCGCCGAGGATCTCCGTGCAGCAGCCGATGAACGCGTCCGCCCACCGCCGGGTCAGGAACGCGGCCCGGTCCGCGCCGAGGATGCCCCGCAGCAGCTGCTCGCCGATGTCGTCGGGCAGCAGCCGGAAGTAGTCCACCGGGGCCCACGGAGTGTGCGAGAAGTGGCCGATCCGCAGGTCCGGGCGCAGCTCGCGGAGCATCCCGGGGACCAGGGCCAGGTGGTAGTCCTGCACGAGGACCGCCGCCTCCGGTCCGGCCTCCTGCGCCAGCGCCTCGGCGAAGGCCCGGTTGTACGCCTCGTACGCGGCCCACTGCCGCCGGAACTCGGCGTCGAAGACCGGCTCCACGGGTGTCTGGTACAGCAGATGGTGGACGAACCACAGCACGGAGTTGGCGATGCCGTTGTACGCGTCGGCGTGCACCTCGGGGTCGATGTCCAGCATCCGCACGCCCGGCTCGCCGACCCCGCGCCGCACCGCCTCGCGGTCGCCGTCCCCGAGGGCCGCGCAGACCCACAGCTTGTCGTCGACGGCGCTCAGCCCGGAGACGAGACCCCCGCCGCCGCGCTTGGCGTCGAGTGTCCCGTCCTCGCCGAGCGTGTACGTGATGGGGCCGCGGTTGGACGCGACGAGGACCTGGGCGGTGGAAGGGGCGGTGGCTTCGGCATGCTCGGTGACCATGTAGCGGAACCTAGCCCGTGAGGGAAGCCGCCAAACGCGCGTCCGCAGGACCGCCCACCGCGCTCACGCCGCCCACCGCTCCGCGTACTCCGCGATCTCCCGCATCGGCGGCCGCTCCTCCGTGTCCACCGCATGGGTGCGCGGCACGAACCCCTCCGCGCCCCGCTCGAACTGCGTCAGCGCGGGCCGCACCAGATGGCCCCGGGAGAGCCGCAGCTGCGCCGTGCGGTAGATCGCCGCCGCCATCCGTCCCAGCGCCTGCCCGTCCTGGTGGCGGTGGCGCCGCACGCCCACATCCACCTGGGCCAGCGCGTCCAGCCCCACGGTGTGCAGCGCGTCGACCAGGAGCCCCAGCTCCACTCCGTAACCGACCGGGAAGGGCAGCCGCTCCAGCAGCGAGCGCCGCACCGCGTACTCGCCGCCCAGCGGCTGCACGAATCCGGCCAGCTGCGGCCAGTGCAGATTGAGCAGCGGGCGGGCCACCAGCTCGGTGACGCGACCGCCCTGGCCTGCGGTGCCGTCGAGCGGACGGTCGTACATCGCCTTGACGAACCGGACCGCCGGATCGGTGAGCAGCGGGCCGACCGTCCCCGAGACGAAGTCCGCCGAGAAGTCCCTGAGGTCCGCGTCGACGAAGCAGACGATCTCCCCACTGGTCACCAGGAGTGATCGCCAGAGCACTTCGCCCTTGCCCGGCACGGCCGGCATCCGGGGCAGGATCGTGTCCCGGTGGACCACCCGGGCGCCCGCGTCGCGGGCGACGGCGGCGGTGGAGTCGGTGGAGCCGGAGTCGATCACCACCAGTTCGTCCACCAGCCGGACCTTCTCCATCAGCTCCCGCCGGATCGTCGCCACGATCGCGCCGACCGTGGCCTCCTCGTTCAGCGCGGGCAGCACCACACTCACCGAGGTGCGGTGCGGTTCGGCGGTCCGGGCGTCGAGGAGCCGGTCCAGCGGGCGGTCGGCGGCCGACCAGGACCGCCTGGTCAGCCAGCGTTCCACCTCTTCGAGCACGGTCTGAACTCCCTGCGTGTGATCCATCTCGCCGTTCGGACGACTATCTCAACCGTCCCGTCCTTCGGTTACAGTCTTGAACAACGCGGACCACCGTCGCATGTCGGGGTCCGTCGTCACACAAACGCCTGGATCGAAGATCCGGTGCCACAGAGCTCATCCAGAGGGACTGAGGGAACGGCCCGTTGAAGTCCCGGCAACCCTCCTGCCGACCGCGAGGTCACGGTGGGGAAGGTGCCAATTCCGTCTTGCGGCGAAATGCGCTGCGAGGAAGATGAGGAGAAAGGGCCTCCGCCATCATGGCTGTTCAGACCATCGCAGGAAACGCCACCACCGCTGCCGTGGACCTCGGTCCCGCTGTGGCGCTTTCCTGCCGCGAGTGCGGCGAGCGTTTCGACCTCGGCCCCCTTTTCGCCTGCGCGTCCTGTTTCGGGCCGCTGGAAGTGGCGTACGACCTGCCGGCCGGTGACCCGGAGGCCCTGCGCAAGCGCATCGAGGCCGGACCGAACAGCATCTGGCGCTACGCCCCGCTGCTGCCGGTCCCCGCCGACGTGGCCGACAAGCCCAACCTGAACCCCGGCTTCACCAAGCTGGTCAAGGCCGACAACCTCGCCCGCGAGCTGGGCGTCACCGGCGGCCTGTACGTCAAGGACGACTCCGGCAACCCGACGCACTCCTTCAAGGACCGCGTCGTCGCGATCGCCGTCGAGGCCGCCCGCGCCTTCGGATTCACCACCCTCTCCTGCTCCTCCACGGGCAACCTGGCCGGTGCCGTCGGCGCCGCCGCCGCCCGCGCCGGGCTGCGCTCCTGCGTGTTCATCCCGCACGACCTGGAGCAGGGCAAGGTCGTCATGGCCGCGGTGTACGGCGGCGAACTGGTCGGCATCGAGGGCAACTACGACGACGTGAACCGCTTCTGCTCCGAGCTGATCGGGGACCCCCTGGGCGAGGGCTGGGGCTTCGTCAACGTCAACCTGCGCCCCTACTACGGCGAGGGCTCCAAGACCCTGGCGTACGAGATCTGCGAGCAGCTCGGCTGGAAGCTGCCCGACCAGATCGTCGTCCCGATCGCGTCCGGCTCCCAGCTGACGAAGATCGACAAGGGGTTCCAGGAGCTGATCCGGCTCGGCCTGGTCGAGGACAAGCCGTACAAGATCTTCGGCGCCCAGGCCGAGGGCTGCTCCCCGGTCTCCGCCGCCTTCAAGGCCGGACACGACGTGGTCCGCCCCCAGAAGCCGAACACCATCGCCAAGTCGCTGGCCATCGGCAACCCGGCGGACGGCCCGTACGTCCTGGACATCGCCCGCCGCACGGGCGGCGCGGTGGAGGACGTGACCGACGAGCAGGTCGTCGACGCGATCAAGCTGCTGGCGCGCACCGAGGGCATCTTCGGTGAGACGGCGGGCGGCGTGACGGTCGGCGTGACGAAGAAGCTGATCGAGGCCGGTGCGATCGACCCGGCGCTCACCACCGTCGTCCTGAACACCGGTGACGGGCTCAAGACGCTCGACGCGGTCTCCGCGACCTCGCAGGCGACGGCCACCATCAAGCCGAGCCTGGACGCGTTCCGCGCCGCGGGCCTCGCCTCCGCCTGACCCACCGGGTCCGAGCAGACCGGGCCCGCCGAGTCCGAAGCAAGAAGGGCACCACCATGAGCGTCAAGGTCCGCATCCCCACCATCCTCCGTACGTACACCGGCGGCCAGGCCGAGGTCCCGGCCGAGGGCGCCACGCTCGCCGAGGTCATCGAGTCCCTGGAGAAGGACCACCCGGGCATCGCCGCCCGTGTCCTGGACGACCAGGGCAAGCTGCGCCGCTTCGTGAACGTGTACGTCAACGACGACGACGTGCGCTTCGAGGGCGGCCTGGACGCGGCCACGCCGGACGGCGCCGGCATCTCGATCATCCCGGCCGTGGCCGGCGGCTGCTGAGCCCGCACGCACACCATTGCCCCCTCCGCCCCGCAGGGCGGAGGGGGCAATTCTGCATGGTTGAGCGCGGTACAGTTGGGGAAACCCCCTTCGCTGCACGCGCCGCCCGCATATGAGAATGCGCCCGGACCGATAAGAAGCAGCCAAAGTGCGTGAACCCCTTGAGGCATAAGTGGCCTTTGCCTGGCCCGACTTGCCCGTAAATTTCAGCAATCCCGCATATTCGGGCGCTCGGCCGCGCCCAGAATTCTCGTCCGATTGACCTGTTGCAGAGGGCAGTTGGGCGGATACATTCAGCCGCGGTCGACGCGCTGCGGCGCTGCGCACCCTCTCCTGTCGGAGGGTGAGTTCCGACCCGGGGCCGCGAAGTGCGGTCCCGTGCAAGGGCCAGTTATAGGGGAGTTAGGCATGGCTCAGGGCACCGTCAAGTGGTTCAACGCGGAGAAGGGGTACGGCTTCATCGCGGTCGACGGTGGTGCGGATGTTTTCGTCCACTACAGCGCGATCCAGATGGACGGGTACCGCACCCTCGAAGAGGGTCAGCGAGTTGAATTCGAGATCTCGCAGGGCCAGAAGGGGCCCCAGGCAGACATGGTCAAGCTCGCCGTCGGCTGAGCCCGGCGCGGCCGTCCGCCGTCACTACTCACGCACGTAGGGCCCGACCCCCGGACCAGGGGATCGGGCCCTGCGCGCGCCCGGACCGACCCGTGACCGGGTGGGCGCCGCATGACCGGCACTCGTCGAAGGCGCTTGCACTCTCGGGGGTCGAGTGCTAATCATTGGCATTAGCACTCTCCAGGTGAGAGTGACAGAACTTGGACCGGGCCGGTGAGGCCCGCAGGCGCGGTGGGGCAAGGAACCACCACGCACGCAGGCCGTCCGTCGCGGGCGCCTCTCGGTCCGGAGCAATCCACCCCTGTCCGGGAGGACCACTTCACATGGCCAAGATCATCGCGTTCGACGAGGAGGCACGGCGCGGTCTCGAGCGCGGGATGAACCAGCTCGCCGACGCCGTCAAGGTCACCCTCGGCCCCAAGGGCCGCAACGTCGTCCTCGAGAAGAAGTGGGGCGCGCCCACGATCACCAACGATGGTGTTTCCATCGCCAAGGAGATCGAGCTCGAGGACCCGTACGAGAAGATCGGTGCGGAGCTGGTCAAGGAGGTCGCCAAGAAGACGGACGACGTCGCCGGCGACGGTACGACCACCGCCACCGTCCTCGCCCAGGCTCTCGTCCGCGAGGGTCTGCGCAACGTCGCCGCGGGCGCCAACCCGATGGCCCTCAAGCGGGGCATCGAGAAGGCCGTCGAGGCCGTCTCCGCCGCTCTGCTGGAGCAGGCCAAGGACGTGGAGACCAAGGAGCAGATCGCTTCGACCGCCTCCATCTCCGCCGCCGACACCGAGATCGGCGCGAAGATCGCCGAGGCGATGGACAAGGTCGGCAAGGAAGGCGTCATCACCGTCGAGGAGTCCCAGACCTTCGGTCTGGAGCTGGAGCTCACCGAGGGTATGCGCTTCGACAAGGGCTACATCTCGGCCTACTTCGCCACCGACATGGAGCGTATGGAGGCGTCGCTCGACGACCCGTACATCCTGATCGTCAACTCGAAGGTCGGCAGCGTCAAGGACCTGATCCCGCTGCTGGAGAAGGTCATGCAGTCGGGCAAGCCGCTGCTGATCATCGCCGAGGACGTCGAGGGCGAGGCGCTCTCCACCCTGGTCGTCAACAAGATCAAGGGCACGTTCAAGTCCGTCGCCGTCAAGGCCCCGGGCTTCGGCGACCGCCGCAAGGCCATGCTCGCGGACATCGCCATCCTCACCGGCGGCACCGTGATCTCCGAGGAGGTCGGCCTCAAGCTGGAGAACGCCGGCATCGACCTGCTCGGCCGCGCCCGCAAGGTCGTCATCACCAAGGACGAGACGACGATCGTCGACGGTGCCGGTGACAGCGACCAGGTCCAGGGCCGCGTCAACCAGATCCGCGCGGAGATCGAGAACTCCGACTCGGACTACGACCGCGAGAAGCTCCAGGAGCGCCTCGCGAAGCTGGCCGGCGGCGTGGCCGTCATCAAGGCCGGCGCCGCCACCGAGGTGGAGCTCAAGGAGCGCAAGCACCGCATCGAGGACGCGGTGCGCAACGCCAAGGCCGCCGTCGAGGAGGGCATCGTCGCCGGTGGTGGCGTGGCTCTGCTCCAGGCCTCGGCCGTCTTCGAGAAGCTCGACCTCACGGGCGACGAGGCGACCGGCGCCAACGCCGTGAAGCTCGCGCTGGAGGCCCCGCTCAAGCAGATCGCCGTCAACGGTGGTCTTGAGGGCGGCGTCGTCGTGGAGAAGGTCCGCAACCTGCCGATCGGTCACGGCCTCAACGCCGCGACGGGTGAGTACGTCGACATGATCGCCGAGGGCATTCTCGACCCGGCGAAGGTCACGCGCTCCGCCCTGCAGAACGCCGCCTCCATCGCCGCGCTCTTCCTCACCACCGAGGCCGTCATCGCCGACAAGCCCGAGAAGGCCGGCGCGGCCGCCCCGGGTGGCATGCCGGGCGGTGACATGGACTTCTGATCGGTTCCGGTCCGCCGGTCGATCGAGGTTCCGCGTACGACGGGTACGTCACGTACGCCGCGTACGCAGGCACGTCCCACAGGGGCGGTATCTCCCACACGGGAGGTGCCGCCCCTGTGGCGTGTCCGGGGCGGCCTGGGGCCATGGGGGAACCGGATCATGCGGCACCGGGCCATGGGGAACCGTCGGGTACGCGGCAGCGGTCCAAG
The DNA here is from genome assembly GCF_056436485.1 of Streptomyces sp. NPDC043746. NCBI lineage: Bacteria > Bacillati > Actinomycetota > Actinomycetes > Kitasatosporales > Streptomycetaceae > Streptomyces > Streptomyces sp. NPDC043746. The sequence continues at coordinate 60,908 of NZ_JBWKCM010000020.1, forward strand.
GGGCTGTAGGGGGCGGCTGATACGCGCGAACGACCGGTGTGCGCGAGGGGGCGCGGGCCCGCTGAGGGGCGCTGCCGAACGCGCCTGAGGGCTCACGGCGCGCCCGCGTGGGCCCGGACGGGCTGGGGACGGGGCCCACGGCGTGTCCGGGCGGCCCCGAGCGCAACCGAACGGGCGGTCGGGCATGGCCGAATGGCTACTTGCCGTGCCCGACCCCGTACGGCACCACACGTTCGAGCGGTTTCACCCGTGCCGGTGGTGCACCGACCGGGCGTGAGGTAGGGCCGGTACGGAGGCCGCCGGGCCCCGACCCGGTGGTTCCTCCGCTCCGCCGAGCCCGGCGCGAACTCCTGGCAGCTCATCGCCCGGGCCGGGGCGCGCCGCCCGGTCATTGGTCCAGTCCACCCCGACCGGCCGCCCCACCGGTGTGCGACTGCGCATGCCGACCGGTCGGCGCCTCCGTGGCGGTGCGGACCGCCGTGGCCCGCCTTCTCCGCTCGCGCTATCCGGCCAACTTCGCTCGGTAGGTCGGAATCACGCGTACCGGTCCGGCAGCGGGACATGATGGCTCTGGTGATCACCTGGTGAACACCAGCCGCACCAATAACTCCAGTTATGCGAACAGACGTTGGGCATAACGGTCGTCGACCGCACAGAAGGGAAGGTGTCATGAAGCAGCAGGAGAAGGCCAAGAAGGCCTACATGAAGCCGTCGCTGTTCAAGCAGGGCGACTTTTCGAAGAAGACCGCCGGTTACTTCTACGGCTCGTACAAGGAGTACTGGGTCCGGCGCATCATCTGAACCGCCGACCGGTTCCCCGTGCACGGTGTGAGAACTTCCGAAAGGTGAAGATGCCCGGCCTGCTGCGTGACTACTTCGTCGTCCTGCCGGACAGCGTGGCGGGCCACGCGGTGGCCGGGCAGCTTCCCGCGACGGAGGCGGACGGGGGCGGTGGCACCCTGACCGTCCCGCACCCCTCCGGCCGCCCCTGGGTCCTCGCCCGCCCCGGGTTCCGCAAGGTCAGCCACCTTGGCCGGGGCGACGACGCCCTCGTGCTCATCGGCCCCGACCGCGTCCCCGAAGCCGTGCTCGCCGGCCTCCTGGAGGGCGCCCGCGACCGGACCGGACTGGAACGGCGCCTCACCCGGCTGCCCGGCCTGCACCACGTGGTCGCCCGGCTCTCCGGCGAGACCTGGATCCGGGGCACCGCCTCCGGGCTGCGCCGGATCCACCACGCCCGGCACCCGCAGGCGGGGACCATCGCGTCCGACCGCCCCGCCGTCCTCGCCCACCTGACCGGCGCCCCCCTGGACGACGGCGCGCTGGCCCTGCGCATGCTCGACTTCCTGCCCCACCCCCTGAGCCGACGCGCCCTGTGGAGGGGCGTGCACGAGACCGGGGCCGGGTACGGACTGGCCCTGCCCGCCGCAGCACCGGGCACGGCCGCCGCCCCCGGCCCCCGCGAGTACCGCTGGTGGGAGCCCCCGCCGCCGGAACTCCCCCTGGCGGAGGGCGCCCGCCGGGTCGGGGACGCCGTCGCCGCCTCCGTACGGGCCCATGTCGGCGGCCTGGACCGGATCAGCTGCGAGCTGTCCGGCGGCCTCGACTCCACGGCCCTCGCCTTCGCCGCCCGCGCGACGGCCCCGAAGGCGCTCTCCCTGCTGACGGTGGCCGCCCGGGACCGCTACAGCGAGGACGAGACGTGGGCGAGGAGGGCGGTGGAGGAGGCGAACCGGAGCACCTCGGGAACGGCCCCGGGCGGGCCCAGCACGTCCGAAGCCGCCCCGGACCCCCGGCGCGCCTCGGGAGCCGGCCACCACAGCACCCCTGAAGCCACCCTGGCCCACCACGTCATCCCCGCCACCGACGCCCCCTACTTCTATGCGGACCTGACCGCCACCTCGGCCGAGCTGAACGACGAACCGCTCCCCGTCGCCCCCGGCCGGGCCCGCGCGCACCTGCTCCTGAGCCGCGCCCACGCCACCGGATCGCGCTACCACCTCACCGGCTACGGCGGCGACGAACTCTTCCTCGGCCTGCCCCACGCCTACCAGGACCTCTTCCACGGCAACCCCCTCACCGCCTGGAACCACCTCAGCGGCCTCCGCCACCAGCTCGGCTGGCCCCTGCTGCCGACGCTCAAGGCCCTGCTGAACCGCTCCACCTTCCCCCAGTGGCTGGCGGGCGCGGTCACCCCCGAACCCCAGCCGGTCACCCGGACCCCGCTGCTCTCCTGGGGTGTCCGCCAGTCCCTGCGCCCCTGGTTCACCGACCACGCGTGCGCCCTGATCACCGAGGAGTTCCGGACGGCTGCCGAGCAGGCCGAGCCGATCGACCGGTGGCGGGGGCGGCACGTGGACATCGACGCGGTACGGATGGGGGCGCGGCACTTCCACGCGATGGAGGACATCGGCATGACGATCGGACTGCCGGTCGCGGCCCCCTTCTACGACGACCGGGTCCTGGAGGCCACCCTCGCCGTGCGCCTCCCGGAGCGGATCAGCCCCTGGCGCTACAAGCCGCTGCTCGTCGAGGCGATGCGCGGGGTGGTGCCGGACGCGCTGCTGGCCCGTACGACGAAGGACCACATGTCCTCCGACGAACACCAGGGACTGCGCGAACACGCAGCCGAACTGGCCGACTTGTGGACCGGCTCCCGCCTGGCCGAGCACGGCCTGGTGGACGCCCGACACCTGCTCCGGCTGGCGGCCGAACCGTTCTCGCCGGTCCTGGTCGAGCACTCCATCAGCTCCACCGTGGCGGGGGAGACCTGGCTCCGCACAGCAGAGAACGCCTGGCACGAAGCCCAGGTGACGACCACGACCAGCGAGGCGCCCCAGTGAAGCTCAGAAAAGGCATCGCCGTCACGACGACCGAGTACGGCGGAGTCCTGCTCGACGAGAAGGACGGCAGCTACTGGCAGTTGAACGACACGGGCGTGATCGTGGTCGAGACCCTCGCCGCCGGACAGGCCCCCGAGACTGCCGTCGAACGGATCCTCGCGGAGTTCGACGTCGAGCGGGCCGAGGCGGAGTCGGACGTGGCCGAGTTGACCCGTCGGCTCGTCGAGGCGAAGATCCTGCGCCCATGACCACCGAGATGACGATGCCCCGCCGGGGCGCGGGCCCCGGTGGCGTACGGCTGCGGGCCGCGATCGCCGCCGCTTTCGTGCTGGCCCGCTACAAACCGGGCCGTCTGCGCCGGGTGTTGACCCGTTGTGCCAAGGGCGCCCGCCCGGCGGCGTACGACGAGACGCTGGAGATGTATGAGGCCGTCACCGCCACCAGCCGCCGCTGCGCGGGCCGTTACGGCTGCCTGCCCCGCTCGGTGGCCATCGCGCTGGCGTGCCGGATGTCGGGGGTGTGGCCCGACTGGTGCGCCGGGGTCCGGACGGCACCGCCGTTCTCGCCCCATGCTTGGGTGGAGGCGGGGGGCCGCCCGGTCGGCGAACAGGCGGAAGCGGCCGAGCTGCGTCCTCTGATGGTGGTGACGGTGCGCGAGGGGGTTCCGGGTGAGCGCGGTGGCGGGGACGGCGACGGGGGCGGACGGGAGTCCTGAGGAGCCGGGAGGGCTCGGGGCGCCTGAGGGGAGCGGGCCGCCCTCCGGGGCGGGCGCGCCCGGTCCCTCCTCCCTCCGGTCGCCCCTCCGCCTGCTTCTCGCCCGGGTCCGCCCCCACCGGGGCGTCCTGATCCGGGCGGGCCTGCTGTCGCTCGCCGGGTCGGCGGCCGGGCTGGCGATGCCGCTCATGGCGAAGTACGCGGTCGACGCGTTCGCCGCCGACCGCTCGCCCCTGGCCCCGCTCGTCGCGCTCACCGCGCTCGTCCTCGCGGGCGCGTGCCTCTCGGCGTACGGGCGCTACCTCATGGCCCGTACGGGAGAGGGCGTCGTCCTCCACGCGCGCGACCAACTGGTCCGCCGCATCATGCGCTTGAAGGTCCCGGCAGTCGACCGGCTCACCCCGGGGGACCTCCAGTCCCGCGTGACCAGCGACACGACCCTCCTGCGGACGGTCCTCTCCAGTGGCCTGGTCGAGTCGTTCAACAGTGTGCTGATGCTGCTGGGGACGGTCGCGTTCATGGCGTACATGGACCTCACGCTGCTGGGCGTGACGCTGGTGGTGATCGTCGGTATCGGGGCCGTGACCGCCCTGCTCATGCCGCGTATCCAGCGTGCGCAGCTCCGGGCGCAGGAGTCCGTGGGAGCGATGGGCGCGGCCCTGGACCGGGTGCTCCAGGCGTTCCGCACGGTGAAGGCGAGCGGTGCGGAGGAGCGGGAGGCGGCGGCGGTCGCGCGGGCGGCCCGGCACGCGCACGACCGGGGTGTGTCGGTGGCGAAGTGGTCGTCGGTCTCCGACGTCACGATGATGATGTCGATCCAGCTCGCCTTCCTGGCCGTGCTGGGCGTGGGCGGGGCGAGGGTGGCCTCGGGCTCCCTGGAGATCTCCTCGCTGATCGCGTTCCTGCTCTACCTCTTCTACCTGATGGGCCCGATCGGCGGCCTGGTGGAGGGGTGGACGGGGTTGCAGAGCGGCCTCGCCGCCGTACGGAGGATCGACGAGGTGGAGTCGCTGCCCGGCGAACCGGCGGAGGGCTCCGGCGGGTCGAAGGAGGGCGGCGGCCCGCTGCGGGTCAGCTTCCAGGACGTCACCTTCGGGTACGGGGACGAGCGCGCCCCCGCCCACAAGGGCGTCACGTTCGAGGTCCCGGCCGGCGGGATGGTGGCGCTGGTGGGCCCGTCGGGGGCGGGCAAGTCGACGGTGTTCAGCCTGCTGGAACGGTTCTACGACCACGACGCCGGGACCATCGCGCTGGACGGCCGGGACATCAGGGACTGGCCCTTGGCGGAGCTGCGCGCCTCGCTCGCGTACGTGGAACAGGACGCCCCGGTCCTGGCGGGCACGCTGCGTGAGAACCTGCTCTTCGCGGCCCCCGACGCCCCCGAGGAGCGGTTGGCGGAGGCGGTCACCCGCACCCGTCTGGACGCCCTGGTCGCCCGGCTGCCCGAGGGCCTGGACACGGCGGTCGGCCACCGGGGCGTCACCCTCTCCGGCGGCGAACGCCAGCGCATCGCCATCGCCCGCGCCCTGCTGCGCCGCCCGCGCCTGCTCCTCCTCGACGAGGTGACCTCGCAGCTCGACGCGGTGAACGAACAGGCGCTGCGTGACGTCATCCTCGAACTGGCCGCGCAGTCGACGGTGCTGGTCATCGCCCACCGCCTCTCCACCGTCCGCCACGCCGACCGCATCGTGGTCCTGGAGGACGGCCGCGTCCGCACGGCGGGCACGCACGAGGAGCTGATGGCGGAGGACGACCTCTACCGCGCACTGGCGACGACGCAGCTCGCGGCGACGGAGGCGTAGTAGGTGCAGGCGGGGGCGGAGGCTCGGCGAGGGGTCAGCGGGCGTAGTCCTTGAGCTCCTCGGTGTCCAGGGTGATGGAGACGGGGTGGGGAAGCGTCACCCGGTCCCCGTAGTCGTACGAGTGTTGCTGCCGGTAGCGACCTCTGTCGGGCTCGCTGTGGACGACGAGGGTGCCGGAGTCGCGGTCGATCAGGAGGTGGACCGGGATGCCCGCCGAGGCGTATCCGTGGGGCTTCTCCGTGCGGTCGCGGTGATCGGTGTCGTGGTCGTAGGAGGTCACTTCCACGGTCATCAGGACGCCGTCGGCGGGTGCCCACTCGCCCTGTCCGGCGAAGTGCCGGCGAGGGGCCAGGGCGCCGTCGGGACGGGCTCGCCCCTGCCGGTACGCCTCGACCATCAGCCCCTGCTCCGGATGCAGGTCCAGGTCGGGCCGATGCTGCATGCACTGGCGGAGCAGCCACATGAAGATGGTTCCGTGGTCGCCGTCGTGCACGGGCTTGACCTCTAGCTTTCCGTTGACGAGCTCAAGCGTCACGGTCTCCGGGGCCGAGCGGGCGAGCTGCTCGAACTCCTCGACGGACAGCTCGGCCCGTGGTGCGTGATCGGCGGGGCTGGGGGTCATGGCGTCGCCTCCTCCCCTCCATCGTGCCCTGCCGAATCCGCGGACGAGCCGCACGGTCACCGGTGGGTCCTCTCGAATCGGTACGTCCTCTCCGAGCGGGGGACCAGCCCCGCCCGGACCGCGTTCATCCGCTCCCGTACGCCGGGCGGCTGCACGGCTCCCGGCGGACCCGCCGGCGGCTCGGGGGACGGCCCCCGGCAGGCGCGGCACAGCCCGCCGAGGAGGGCCTCCGGGCTGCCGGGGACCCTGCACTCGCCGGACTCCAGGGTGCGCAGGACGGTCCGTGGCTCCGGCCCCGGCGGGACGCGCTCGGGCGGCAGCTTGTCGGTCAGGCGGCGTTCGACGAGGCGGGCGGCGCAGTGGACGGGGGACGGCAGGCCCGCGGTGAGGGCGTGCAGCAGCTCGGCCTCCGTCGCACCCCGGGCGAACCACTCGCTGACCCGCGGTTCCAGCCGTACGCAGTCGGCGGAGGAGAGGGAGAGCGTCGGGGCCGTACGCCCCAGGGCGGCGAGCAGGATGAACGCCCGTGAGCGGGTGGGGCGTTGGGGCTGGTCGGGCGGGGCGTCGCCCCGGGTGAAGGCGTTCCACCAGGAGTCCTCGCGGGCGGTGCGCGAGAAGAACGTACGGGTCACCCAGAGCATCACGTCGTCGGCCACCACGCACTCGCTGCCGCGCCGCAGATGCCCGGCGGCCTGGAGCCGGTTGAGGGTGGTGCTCAGGGCGCACTGCCCGTACGGGAGGTGCTTGGCGAGCGTCTTCACGGAGATGTCGGAGCCGTCGGGCAGCCGGTCGATGTAGGCGGCGACGGCGGCGTCGCGGGGGAGGAGGTGTGCGAAGTCGCGGTCGGTGCGCGGTCGTTCGCCGGGGGCGGAGCGCTTGCCGTAGCCGGGTTTGGCCATGGGGTGCGCGGGCGGGGCCTCGTGCGGGGTGCCGGAGGCGGCATTAAGGTAGCTGTCAGCCATGGGGATCGTCGTCAGTCCGATCTTCGTTGGTCAGACCCCTGTTCGGTGTTTCCAGCACCAGCAGGGGTCGTCTTTGTTCTGCTCTCGTTCTCCGCACGCTAGAGCCACGCGACGGCGCGTCGCAAGTCGGTCACAAACGGTCAACTCCGGTCGCAGGGTGGGTGGGTGGGAGAGCTGACCCCTCCACCCCATCACTGTTGAGAGCGCTCGGATCTCGCCGCTTGAGCTCCGGGAGGGGTGCGGGGTCGGTACCGGCGAACCCGGAGACGAACGACCGTACGACAGGATCGCCCCATGACGAACAAGAGTTCCCCTACGCCCTCCGTGGTGCCCTCCGCAGCGCCCGCCGCCCAGTTGTCGTTTCGCCGGGCGGACGACTCCGGCTCCGACCTCACCGAACTCGTACGCCTGAGGGACGCCGCCGCCCGGTGGCAGATCGAGCGCGGCATCCGGCAGTGGCACCCCGGAGAGCTGGGCGAGGACCACTTCCGGACCCGGCTGCGCGAGGGCGAGATCTGGCTCGCCACCCTCGGCCCCGACGGCCCGACCGCCGGGGCGTGGGAGTTGTGGTGGGACGACGAACCGGCCTGGGGCCCCCAGCCCCCCGTCGCGGGCTACGTCCACCGCCTGATGACCGACCGCCGGACCGCACAGCCCGGAGCGGGCCGCGCCCTCCTGGCGCAGGCCGAGCGCCGGATCGCCGCGTACGGGAGGGAGCTGTGCCGCCTCGACTGCCTGACGTCGAACCCCCGCCTCCGGCGCTACTACGAGGAGGCGGGATACGTGGTGGCCGGTGAGCAGGCCGGGAAGAACGGGGACGGCGGACGGACGTACGGGGTGACGCTGCTGGAGAAGCGGGTGGTGGTGGGGGCGGGGTGAGCTTCGGCAGCCGGGTGCCGGGTGCCGGGTGTGGCTGGGGATGGCCGTGGCCTTCCGGGGCCCGGGCCCGGGCCCGGGGTTCCGGGTTCCGAGGTCCCGGGTCCCGAGGTTTCCGGTTCCGGGCCCCGGGGTTCCCGGTATCGGGTTTTCGAGTTCCGGGGTCCGGGTTCCGGGGTTTGCGGTTCCGTGTTCCGGGGTTCCCGGTTCCGTGACGACGATCACTCCGATGCCTGGTCGGCGCTGTAGACCGGATGCCCGGCGGTGGGCGTATACCCGGTGAAGCGAAAGATCCGGGAGCAACTTTTGACCGTCGAGGAGTTCGAAGAGTTCTACGCCCAGGCGGTCGCGCGTCTCACAGGCCAGCTGTACGTGATGACGGGAGACCTCCAGGAGGCGCAGGACGTCGTGCAGGAGGCCTTCGTCAAGGCGTGGCTCCGGCGTGGCCGGCTGGAGCGGGACGGGCAGCCCGAGGCGTGGATCCGTACGGTCGCGTGGCGCCTGGCGGTGAGCCGGTGGCGGTTCCGGCGGCGTTCGGCGGACGCCTGGGGCCGGGGGAGCGGCGCACCCGAACACGTGGCGCCGCCGGACCCGGACCATGTGGTGCTCGTCGAGGCGCTCCGCGAGCTGCCCGCCCAGCAGCGGCGGACGCTGACCCTGCACTACCTGTGCGATCTCACGGTCGAGCAGATCGCCGGTGAGACCGGGCTTTCCAGCAGCACGATCAAGACGCATCTGGTCCGCGGCCGGGCGGCTCTCGCCCACCGTCTGCGGGACCCCCGCATGGAGGAGGCTCCTGATGTCTGAACCACGGGACCCGTCGGGCCCGGGGGAGTCCCGGGGAGCGCAGGATCCGTTGAAGATCCTGTTCCAGCAGGCCGGGGACTTCGGCCGGGGCCACGCGGTCGCGGACCCGGCGGCCCGCATCACCGAACGCGGCATGCGCGCCCAGCGGCGCCGGATGGCGGCGCTCGCGGTGGGGGCCTGCCTGGTCGTGGGCGGTGGCGGCGCGGCGGCGATCGGCCTCCACCCGGTCACCCCGGCCCCGGCCCCGGCCCCACCGGCGACGAGCCCGTCCCCCAGCTACCCGTCCCCCTCGCCCCCGCCACCCACCGAAACGCTGACGGAACCGCCGATGCCGAGTACGACGGTGCCGGGCACGCCGGGCTCGGACCCGGGGTCGTACCCACCTGGTTCGTCCGCGCCTGGTTCGTCCGCGCCGGGGGGCATGCCGACGACGGAAGCACCGACGGCTTCGTCCTCGGCGTCGTCGACGTCTACGGGGGCGCCCGGCTCGACATCGGATCCGGCACCGACTTCGACGCTCGGAGCGACGTCGATGCCGTGATTGCGGGCGGCGGCGGGAGGGGACGGCGACCCGACGCGACCCCCGTACGCCCCTCCCTGCCTCTCCCCCCCCCGGCCCTACCCCCTCCCCCCGGCCCTACCCCCTCCCCGCGCCCCGGCGGCCTCACCGGGCGATCCCGCGCGCCCTGGGCGCATCCGAAAGGTGCCTGAGTGTCTACGTCGTCCCCCGGCCTGCGCCCGGCCGAGCCACGGCCGGGCGCCACCTCCGCACCCCGGGCGAGCGGGCCGGTCAGGCCCGTACAGTACGGGTCCAAGGTGCCCCGCCCGCTCAGGTGGGCGTCCTGGCTCACCCCGGCCGACCGCAGCGTGCTCCAGCTCTACCTGCTGACGCGCCTGTCCCTGTGGACCGTGGCCCACGGCGCGCGGTGGCTGTTCCCCCGGGGCTCGGACGTACGGGAGGCGGCGCCGCTCCTCGCGCCGTTCCAGCAGTGGGACGCGAACCACTACCTCCACATAGCGCGCGACGGCTACTTCCCGGCCGACGCGGGCCCGTGGCTGAGCGACTGGGACAACAGGGAGGCGTTCTTCCCCGGCTTCCCGCTCCTGCTGCGGGTCGTGCACGTCATCGTCCCGGACTGGACGGCGGCGGGCCTGCTGATCTCGCTGATCGCGGGGGCGGTGGCGGTCCTGGCACTGTCCCGCATAGCCCGCTCGTACGTCCCCGAGGACGCCGCCGGTCACCGTACGGTCCTGTTCTTCCTGCTCTCCCCGTGCGCGGTCTTCCTCGCGGTCGGCTACACGGAGGCGCTGTTCCTGGCGTTCGCGCTCCCGGCCTGGCTGGCCGCCCGGCGCCACCTGTGGGCGCCTGCCTGCGCGTTGACCGCCCTGGCGACGACCGTACGGATCAGCGGTCTGTTCCTGGCGGCGGCGATAGCGGTGCTGTTCGTGCTGACGGCGCTCCAGGCGGGTTCGGGGAAGGGGAGGGGGAAGGGGCGGCTGACGGCCTGGCGCGGGGTGGCCTGGCTGGCACTTCCCGTGCTGCCGCCGCTGGCGTACAGCTGGTATCTGCACGCGCACACGGGCGACTGGATGGCGTGGAAGCACGCCCAGGAGCGCGGCTGGTACCGGGAGTTCCACACACCGTGGGAGGCGTGGGCGAACACCTGGAACGCGGCGTTCGACGGCGTCCACACGACGGGGTACGCGGCCATGTTCCAGGCGGAGTTGGCGGCGATGCTGGTGGGCGTGGCCCTGGCCGCCGCCCTCCTGCGCCACCGCCGATGGCCGGAGGCGGTGTACGTGGCGCTGAGCCTGTGGGCGCTGGGAACGTCGTACTGGTACACGTCGGTACCCCGCGCCACTCTGCTGTGGTGGCCGCTGTGGATCGGCCTGGCGGCGGTGAGCCTGCGCCGCCCCTGGTTCCGGACGGCGTACCTGTGCGTGGCGACCCCGCTGGCGGCGCTGGTGGCCCTGGCGTTTCTCACGGGGAGGTGGGCGGGGTGAGGGGAAGTACGTCGACAGGTGAGGGGCACCCGGGCCCCTGCGGTGGTCCCTGCCGGACGAGGGACTTCCGCGACGCCTGTGACTGCGCCCCCGGGCCGTTGGGGCCCGTGGCCCAGGGGCTTGCTGTCCAGGAGCGAGTGAGCGGGAGCGGGGCTGCCGACCCGGCTCCCCAGGGGTACGGCATTGTCAGCTCAGGCTCGCGGAGTCGAGCCACTCACCCACCGGTCGTACGGGAAGCGGGCTGTCGAAGCTCTGCCCGTTCGACGGATGCACGGTAACGCTGCGGTCCTTCCAACGGATCACCACGTCGCTCGTGGCATCAGCGGTGAACAGGCCGGCGGCGATGTGCACGGCCCCGGCGCCCTGCGCCTCCCACGAACCCCTCAACCCCCCACCGCCACCCCGCCCCGCGCGATGACCTCCGCGTACCACCGTGCGCTGTCCTTCGGCGTCCGGCGCTGCGACGCGAAGTCCACGTGCACGATGCCGAACCGCTTGCTGTAGCCGTACGCCCACTCGAAGTTGTCCAGCAGCGACCACAGGAAGTACCCGCGTACGTCGGCCCCGTCCTCGATCGCCCGGTGTACGGCCCCCAGGTGCGCGTCCAGGTACGCCACCCGCTCCGGGTCGTGGACCTGGCCCTCCGGGTCCGCGTAGTCGTCGTACGCCGCCCCGTTCTCGGTCACCAGCAGCGGCAGGCCCGGGAGTTCGTCGCGGAGGCGGGTCAGCAGTTCGTACAGGCCGTCCGCGTCCACCGGCCAGTCCATCGCCGTGCGCGGGCCCTTCGCCGGGGTGAACGCCACATGCTCCTCTGCCCCGGCCCAGGGTGAGGGCGACTCGGACGAGCCCGCCGAAACCACGCTCGGGGAGTAGTAGTTGATGCCCAGCGAGTCGATCGGGGTCGACGTGACCTCCAGGTCGCCCGCCTTCACGAACGACCAGTCCGTCACCGCCGCCGTGTCCGCCACCAGGTCCTCCGGAAGCCGCCCGTGGAAGACCGGGTCCAGGAAGACCCGGTTCGCCACCGCGTCGATCCTCCGCACCGCGTCCCGGTCTGCCGGGGTGTCCGTCAGCGGGCGCAGGGCGTGGAGGTTCAGGGTGAGGGAGATCTCCGCCGTGGGCGGCAGGCGGTCGCGCAGGACCCGGGTCGCCCCGCCGTGCGCCAGGTTGAAGTGGTGGGCGGCGCGCAGGGCGGCCAGGTCGCTCGTACGGCCGGGGGCGTGGACCCCGTTTCCGTACCCCAGGAACGCCCCGCACCAGGGTTCGTTGAGCGTCGTCCACGTCGAGACCCGGTCGCCCAGTGCCCCCGCCACCAGGCCCGCGTACTCCGCGAACCGGTGCGCCGTGTCCCGCTCCGGCCAGCCGCCCGCGTCCTCCAACTCCTGGGGAAGGTCCCAGTGGTAGAGCGTCGCGACCGGCCTGATGCCCGCGTCCAGCAGCTCGTCCACCAGGCGGCGGTAGAAGTCGAGGCCGCGCTCGACCGCCGGGCCCCGGCCGGTCGGCTGGACCCGGGGCCAGGAGACCGAGAACCGGTAGTCCGTGACGCCCAGTTGCTTCATCAGCCGGACGTCCTCCGGCATCCGGTGCAGATGGTCGGCTGCGATGTCCCCGGTGTCGCCGTTGCGGACCTTGCCGGGGGTACGGCTGAACGTGTCCCAGATGGACGGTGTACGGCCGCCCTCCGTGGCCCCGCCCTCGATCTGGTACGCGGCGGTGGCCGTGCCCCACCGGAATCCGGCCGGGAAGCGGAGCACTGTACCGGCCTCCGCGCGGGCACCGGCCGTGGATTCCGGGCGGGCGTCGACAGCTGTCATGAGACGGACACTCCAGAGGTGAGGGGAAGTGAGGTGAGGAGAGGGAGCAGGAGAAGGAGGGGGAGGGAGGAGGGGAGGGCGGGCAGGGGAGCGGCCTCAGCCCTTCACCGCGCCCTGCATGATCCCGCCGACGATCTGCCGGCCCAGCAGGCCGAACACCAGCAGCACCGGCAGCGTTCCCAGCAGCGTGCCCGCCATGATCACCGACTGGTCGTTGACATAGCCGCCACCCAGCTGCCGCAGCGCCACCTGCACGGTCGGCTCCTGCGAGGAGAGCGCGATGATCGGCCAGAAGAAGTCGTTCCACGCTGTCATGAACGTGAGCATCCCCAGGACCGCCATCCCCGGCCGCGCGATCGGGATCACGATCGACCAGAAGATGCGGGCCGTCGAGGCGCCGTCCACCCGGGCCGCCTCGATCAGTTCGTCCGGCAGTGACTGCACCAGATACTGGCGCATGAAGAAGACACCGAAGGCCGAGACCAGACCCGGCAGGATCACCGCCTGGAGCTGGTTCACCCACTGGAGTTCGGCGATCAGCATGAAGAGCGGGATCACCCCGAGCTGCGGCGGGATCATCATCGTCCCGATCGTCAGCGTCAGCAGCGCGTTCCGGCCCTTGAACCTCAGCTTGGCGAAGGCGAAGCCGGCCAGCGTGCAGCAGAGCACCGTGCCGATCGTGATCGACGACGACACGATCAGCGAGTTCAGCAGCGCCTTGCCGATGTCCGCCTCTTCGAGGACCTGCTCGAAGTTCTTGGCCAGGTTCGGGCCCGGCAGCAGGCTCGGCGGCACCTTCGCCATGTCCGCGTTGGACCTGCTGGCCGTCACGATCGTCCAGTAGAAGGGGAACGCCGAGATGAGCAGGGCGAACCCGAGGATGAGGTACGAGAGCCAGCCGCCCTTCATGGTCCGGCCCGCGCCCCCCTTGCGGATGCGCCTGCCGGGCGGGGTCTGAGGCGGGTCGCCCTTCTCCGGAGCGGTCGGCGGTGCGGCGAGCGCGGTCATCGGCCGGCCTCCTTGCGTGCGCGGCGGCGCGCGATCAGGGCGTTGACCCCGACCAGCACCACGATCAGGACGAACATCACCCAGGCGATGGCCGCTGCCCGGCCCAGGTGGAAGAATCCCCAGCCCTGTTCGTACATGTACAGGCCGAGCGTCTGGTACTGGTGCGAGATCCCGCCCGAGATCGAGCCCTCGAACAGCAGTGGCTCACCGAAGAGTTGGGTCGCCCCGATGGTCGAGATGATGACCGTGAAGATGATCGTGGGCCGCAGGCCGGGAAGCGTGACGTGGATGAACTGGCGCCAGCGCGAGGCCCCGTCCATCTCCGCCGCCTCGTACAGCTCGTGCGGGATCGACTGCATCCCCGCCAGATAGATCAGCGCGTTGTATCCCGTCCACCGCCAGATCACGATCGTCGACACCGCGATCTGCGAGGCGACCGTGCCTGTCTGCCAGTCCACCGGGTCGAAACCGACCAGCCCCAGAACGTAGTTGATCAGCCCGAAGTCCCGGCCGAAGAGCTGCGCGAAGACCAGGGTGGCGGCGGCCACCGAGGTCGCGTACGGGAGCAGGATCGCCGTCCTGATGAACGTGCGCCCGCGCAGCTTGTAGTTGAGCAGATGCGCCAGGCCCAGAGCCATCGCGAGCTGGGGGACCGTGGACAGCACGCCGATCGTGAACGTGTTGCGCAGCGAGATCCAGAAGTACTCGTCGGTGAAGAGCGCCGTGTAGTTGGCGATGCCCCGCCACTCCATCTCGCCGCTCGTCTGGAGTTCGACCCGGTAGAGGGAGACGAACGCCGTGTAGAGGAGCGGGAAGAGGCCGAAGGCGAGGAAGAGGGTGAAGAAGGGGGCGATGTAGGCGTACGGCGATGCCTTGCGCCAGGTGCGCCGGAGCGTTGCAGCCCGGCCGTCGTCGGGCCCGGGCCCGGACCCGGCGGGGCGGCTGGGCTCCGCCTTCGCGGTGGCGGTGAGGGACACGGTGCGGCCCTTCGGGGTCGGGGGCGATCAGGTGCGGAGAGGAGGAGAAGGGGAGAGGGAGGGAGGCTTACGGGAGCGGGGCCGGTCCACCGTCGTGCGCACCGGTGGACCGGCCCCAGGAGAGACGGGGGAGAGCGGGAGATGGGGGAGGGGAGGGAGGGTGGCGCGGGCCGGGGTCAGCCGATCACGTTCGCCACGCCCTTCTTCGCCGTCTCCCATGCCTTCTCCGACGAGACGCCCTTCCGCTCGACCTCGCTCAGCGCGTTCGTCAGCTGCTGCATCACGTTCTGGTCGTGGACGCCCAGCACCTGCACCGGGGACTCCTTGGCCGCGTCACCGAAGATCTGGCCGATCGGGGCGTTGGAGAAGTACTCGTCCTGGGCGTCCGCGATCTGCTCGATGGCGCCCGTGGCGGAGGGGAAGTTGCCCTGCTTCTGGAAGACCTTCGCCTGCTGCTCGGGGGCGGTCAGCCACTCGATCAGCTTGTAGGCCTCCTTCTTGTGCTTGGCCGCACGCGGGATGGAGAGGTACGAGCCGCCCCAGTTGCCGGCCCCGCCGGGCAGCTTGGCGATGTCCCACTTGCCCTTGCCCGCGTCACCGGCCTGGCCCTTGACGTAGCCGAGCATCCAGGCCGGGCAGGGGATCGTGGCGAACGAACCGGCGGCGAACGCCTGGTTCCACTGCGGGGACCACTGGTCGAGCTTGGCGCTCAGGCCCGCCTCGGCTGCCGCCACGGAGGTGTCCCAGGCTTCCTTGACCGCCGGGTTCCTGTCGTAGATCAGCTCGCCGGAGGCGTCGTAGTAGCGCTCCTCCTCCTGGCCGATCATGATCGCGTAGAGCGATCCGACACTGTCCAGCCAGGCGCTCTTGGCGGGGGCCTTCTTCTTGTACTCCTTGCCCAGCTCCAGGTAGCCCTCCCACGTGGACCACTTCTTCGCGAGTTCCTCGCGGTCCGTGGGCAGCCCGGCCTGCTGGAAGAGGTCGGTGCGGTAGCACATCGCCTCGGGGCCGACGTCGGTGCCGAGGCCGAGGATCCTGCCGTCCTCGGTGGTGGCCGCCTGCCACTTGGCCTCGGCGAACTCGCCCTTGAGCCTGTCGGCGCCGAACTCCTTGAGGTCCTGGAACTTGTCGGCCTGCTGCTGGGTGACCGAGGCGATGCGGCCCACCTCCACCCCCTGGACGTCCGCGAGTCCGCCGCCCCCCGCGAGGCGAGTCTGGAGCGACTTCCAGTAGTCCACCTCGTCCTGGGTGTCGCTCTGCTTGATCGTCACGTTCGGGTTGAGCTTCTGGTACTCCTCGTAGAGCCCGGCCTCCTTGAAGCCGAAGGATCCGAAGAGGTCGACCGTGAGCGTGACCTTCCCGCCCGCGCTGTCGGAGCTGTCCGACGAGTCGCCGGATCCGGATCCGCAGGCGGCGAGGAGGGCCCCGGTGAGGACGGCCGCGCCGAGGCGGACGCCGGCTCTCTTGGCGGCTCGGGCGATGGGCATGGGAAGCCTCCCTTGGCTCCGGGATGAACCGAGCGCGCTGAGAGCGCTCTCAAATCCTGCGTCTGGAGCGTCCCCCCACCGCCCCCGCCCCGTCAAGACTCGAACGCATAACAGCTTGGCGCTACATCCGGCCGCCGCCCAACTGCCGCTCGTGCGCCATCTCTTGACACTCACGTTTCAGGAGTTTTACGTTCCTCGGCACGTGAGAGCGCTCTCGAACGCGCTCTCCCTCCCCCCCCATGATCGAGGTGCTGCTCGTGCGAACCTCCCTCCCCAGGCCCGCCCCCCGGCCCGGCGCCGGACCCGCCTTCCGGTCCGGCGTCCGGCCCGCCGCGGCGACCCTGCTCGCCGTCGCCCTGGCCGCCGTCACCCTGGGTCCCGCCGCCTCCCCCGCGGCCGCCGCCACCATCCCCGCCGGCGCCGGCAGCTACACCGACTCCCGCCCCGCCGGCACCTCGGGCCCGACCACGAACACCGGCGCGCCCGTCACCCCCAAGGTCACCGCCGCCGCCCGGGACAAGCCCGTCCCGACCAACGACTGGTGGTCCTCGCTCGCCTTCCAGCGCTACGGCGACAACCCGTACTCCACCCCCATGTACGGGCACCCGCTCACCTACCAGGCCAAGGCCTCCGGCCTGGAGGTCGGCTACCCCACCACGCCCGCGATCGTCGGGGACGGACGGCAGTACGAGTACGCCCACAAGGCCGACCTCACCGTCGGCCTCACCGGCCTGAACTCCCCGGACACCAAGGCCGACGCCTGGTCCGACTGGACGGTCACCCCCTACTGGGCGGACGGCTCCCGCACCTTCCGGGCCACCATCGGCCACGGCATGCCGTTCGTGTACGCCAAGGGGTCCGGCGGCGACGCCCGTGTCACGACCGCCTCCACGCCCACGGTCTTCGCCAACCAGGGCAACGTCGTCGGCATCACGGTCGCCGGGCACCACTACGCCCTCTTCGCCCCGACCGGCTCCGACTGGAACATCGCCGGCACCACGATCACCGCCGGGCTCGGTTCCAAGGACTACTTCTCGCTCGCCGTGCTGCCCTCCACGGACGCGCTGGCGACCTACCGCAAGTACGCCTTCAGCTTCGTCACCGGCTCCCAGGTGTCCTGGCAGACCACCGGCGGCAACGTCCGGGCGACCTACACCCTGACCACGGAGGCCCGGGAGGGCACCGAGCGCGGCACGCTCCAGGCGCTCTACCGCCACCAGTGGCTGCACACGACCGACGCGCTGACCCCGTACACGTACGTCTCGCCGCGCGGCACGATGAAGGTGCGCGAGTCCGCCTCCTTCACCACCAGCCAGCGCAACAACGGCGTGGTGCCCGCGCTGCCCGTCTCCGACGGCGTCGACCGGGCCCGGCTGACCGGCTACCTCGACGAGGTCGCGAACGCCTCCGACCCGTTCTCGGGGGCCACGGACACCTACTGGACCGGCAAGGCGCTCGGCCGGCTCGCCCAGCTGGTGCCCGTCGCCGACCAGATCGGCCGGACCGCCACCCGCGACAAGCTCCTCGGCCTGATGAAGGGCCGACTCCAGGAGTGGTTCACGGCGGGCGGGGCAAGTGAGTTCAGCTACGACAGGGACTGGAAGACCCTCACCGGCTACCCGGCCTCGTACGGCAGCGACACCGAACTCAACGACCACCACTTCCACTACAGCTACTACGTCTACGCGGCGGCGATCATCGCCCAGTACGACCAGGCCTGGGCGGCCGACCCGGCCTGGGGCACGATGGTCAAGCACCTCATCCGCGACACCGCCAACCCCAGCCGCACCGACTCCGCCTACCCCTTCCTGCGCGGCTTCGACGTCTACGCGGGCCACAGCTGGGCCTCCGGCCACCAGGGCTTCGCGGCGGGCAACAACCAGGAGTCCTCGTCGGAGTCCATCAACCTCAGCGCCGGGCTGGTGCTCTGGGGCTCGGCCACCGGTGACAACGCCCTGAGGGACCTGGGCAGTTACCTGCTGACGACCGAGTCCGAGGCGATCACCCAGTACTGGTTCGACGCGAGCCGGCAGGTCTTCCCCTCCTCCTTCCGTCACGAGACCGTCGGCATGGTCTGGGGTAGCGGCGGCGCCTACGCCACCTGGTGGACCGCCAACCCGGAGGAGATCCACGGCATCAACGTCCTGCCCGTGACCGGTGGTTCGCTCCACCTGGCCCGTGAGAAGGCGGCCATCAAGCGGAACATCGCCGAGATGGAGCGCGAGAACGGCGGCCCGGCCCAGGAGTGGCGCGACCTCCTGTGGGAGTTCGAGGCGCTCGCCGACCCGGCCTCCGCGAAGGCCAAGTGGGATGGTGCGAACGGGAACTACGAGCCCGAGCAGGGCGAGTCCAAGGCGCACACCTACCACTGGATCCACACACTGAACGCGGTCGGCGCACCGGATATGACGGTCAGCGGAGACCTTCCGACCTCGGCCGTCTTCGCCAGGAACGGCATCCGCACCTACACCGCCCACAACCACGGCTCCTCGACCCGCACGGTGACCTTCTCCGACGGCAAGACCCTGTCGGTGCCCGCCCGTTCGACGGCGGTCAGCACGGGTCCCGGCGGCAGCGACCCGGACCCCGGCGACCCGGACCCGGGCAACCCGTCCACGGGCAACACCTTCCGCCTCAAGACCGGTGGCGCCCTCACCACCGCGACCACCGACCCGGCCGGCGCGGACACCATCGCCTCGGCCGACGGGGTCAACCGGGACGGCACCCCGTACCGCCCGAACGTCTACGAGATCAAGCGTGTCAACGGCAAGGTCTCCCCCGGGGCCGCCACCGCGTTCCGCCTCCGGGTCGACGCGGGCACCCGGGTCGGGCTCGCCCCGCAGGTCCGGGTCAGCTACGACCTGACCGGCGACGGCACCTTCGACCGCACCGAGACCTTCCGCTACTTCGCCACCGACCCGGTCAACGGGTGGGAGGAGTACACGCAGGCGGCGGGCGTCCGGGCCACCACCGGCAGCCTGGGAGAGCTGCGGAACGGCACCATCCGCCTGGAGATCTGGAACGCGCTCGGCAACGGCACGTCCCAGGTCCAGACGGGCACGGACGCGGCGGTGCTCAGGATCCCGTACGTGTAGACGTGACGGCGAGGAACATTCCGTACGTGTGGACGTGACGGCGAGGAACATCCCGTACGTGTAGACATGACGGAGAAGGACATCCCGCAGGTGTGAACTGCTCGACTGCGGGCACGATCGGTGCGGCGGGTCTCCGGCTCCTCAGGGCGGCGGCCCGCCGTACTCGTGCGTCCGGGGGCGGGCGTTACGCCGAGGCCCGGCGTACCAGCGTCGTCGGGGTGACCACCGACTCCGGCGCCGGGCCGTTCCCCGTACGGTCCCGGTCCAGGCCGCGCAGGAGCAGCCGGGCCATCAGCCGGCCCTGGCCCTCGATGTCCTGGTTGACGGTGGTCAGCGGCGGGTCCGTCGTCCCCGCCACCGAGTCCATGTCGTCGAACCCGACGAGCGCCACCTGCTCCGGCACGGCCACCCCGCGCTTCCGCAGGACCCGCAGCGCGCCCGAGGCCATCAGGTCGTTGGCGACGAAGACCGCGTCCAGATCGGGCCGCCGGTCCAGCAGCTCCGCCATCGCCCGCTCGCCGCTCTCCACCGTGAACGCCCCCTGGGCCACGAGGGCGGGGTCCACGTCGACGAGCGCGTCCCGGTAGCCGTCGAGGCGGTCCGTCGCGGAGGTCTGGTCGGGCGGCCCGGCGATGTGTGCGATCCGCTGCCGCCCGAGGTCCCGCAGATACCGTACGGCGAGCCGGGCCCCGCCCCGGTTGTCGGCGTCGACATACGGAACGGCCTGGTCGCCCGGGTCGGCGGTCCAGCTGGGCCGCCCCCCGTACACCGTCGGAATCCCCGCCCGCCGGGTGATCGCGGGCAGCGGGTCGTCGGTGTGGAGGGAGAAGGCGAGCGCCCCGTCCACATGGCCGCCGGAGAGGTAGCGCGCGATCCGGTCGAAGTCCCCGGGCCCCTCCACCAGCAGCAGGACGAGCTGGGTGTCGTGAGCGGTCAGCTCCTTGCTGATGCCCCGGATCTGCTGCGAGAAGAAGGGGTCGGAGAAGATCCGTATCTCCGGCTCGGCGATCACGACGGCCACCGCTCCCGTCCGCCGGGTCACCAGGGTCCGGGCCGCGTGGTTGGGGATGTAGCCCAGCTCGTCGACCGCCTGGAGCACCTTGTCCACCAGCGGCTTGCGGACGCCGTCGCCCCCGTTGACGACCCGCGAGGCGGTGGCCCGGGAGACCCCCGCGCGCGCCGCGACGGCTTCCAGGGTGGGCCGGGATCCGGGGGACTGCTCGGGCAAGGCGGTCGCTCCTCGTCGACGGGGGCGGCGACACGCGGGCCGTCGCCGGATCGTCCTACAGCCTAGCGCCGGGGCGGGCGGGTGGCTGAGAGCGCTTCCTGTCCGTGCGGAGGCGGGACTTCGGACCGCCGTCCGCGGAGACGGGCGGGTGACCGCGGGAACCGCCGGCCGGGGGGTACTTCTCGCGGCTCGGGTGATCCTCCTGCCGGGGGCGGGCCGTCGGATCTCCCCCCAGGGCGCCTCCTCCGGGCCCGCCGCGCGTTGGACACGACGGGTAGGCATTGGTCCCTGCCTGGAGTGGAAGGTGTGCGGCATGGAAGCGACAGAGCAGCGGCGCGAAGTGGCGGCCGACCGGGTACGGACGGCGGAGGACGCGGTGGTACGGCTGAAGGAAGGGCTCGCCGGGCTGGGCGTGAGCCTTCCCTCGCTGCGGGTCGACCCCGTCTCCTGCGCGGGCAACGAGCCGACCCCCCTCGTCGACCTGGGCCGCTGCAACATCGACACCGCGTTGCGGCTGTGCGAGGTGCTGGCGGAGAGGGAGAGCGGTCGTGAGGAGAGCGCTCGTGGAGAGCGGTCATGACGGCGGCCGGTGAGGGCGTCGAACCGGGACCGTGTCCGCCGGGGCGGGGGGCGCGGGCGCCGGGGGCGGACGTGGGGGCGGGGGCTGGAGTGCCGGTGCCGGTGCCGGTGTCCGAGGTGGAGACGGCTGTGCCCGCGGCCGGGGCGTTCGCGGTGGACGGGCGGGACGGGCGCGTCGGCCGGGTGCTGGAGCGGTCCGGGGCCCAGGTGCGGTTGCGGCCGCCGGGCGGGGGGCCGGAGTGGGTCTGCCCGGCGGAGGACGTACAGCCCGCGTCCCCGGGCGTGGTGCTGCGGGCCCGGGTCACCGAGATCAACCGGGAGGGGCAGCTGCCGCGTTGAGCGGTGGGCTGTCGCGCATACGGGACGGCGGGGCCGACCCCTCCTCGGGGCCGGGCCCGCCGCCGTGCGGGGGCGTACGTGTGCCGCGGGTTTCGGGGGCGTTCGCGTACGCGGGTCCGGTCACATGATGCGGAAGGCCATGTAGTAAGCGGAGACCTGGGCGTGGTAGCCCGGGTCCTCGGTCTGCCGGTGGCGGTCGAACTCCGGTGCGTCCTTCACCTGTTCCCTGGTGAGGTCCACGTACACCGTGCGGTTCTCCTCGTCGATCCGGCCGACCGTGCCCGCCGGGAGCAGGACGTCCTTGCCGAAGATCCACGTCCCGGTGTCGACGAGCAGATAGGCGGAGCCGGCCGTGTCGGAGTGCTTGGCCACCGTGCCGACGCCGCCGTCGGTCGCCTCCACGGAGTACCCGGAGAGATCGGTGCCCGCCGTATGACCGCTGGACGGCTGATAGCCCCACAGGGAGTCGTTCATCGTGGCCCCTTTCGCGAAGGTCGGTCGCAGCTCGACTCAGCGCCGATGAACCGATCGGGTTCCCGGCATCGCTTCCTTTACACGCCGCGGGCGCGGGCTGGGGCACGATGGGTGTCCGGTGCGGCGGTGGACGGAGTGGCGACAGTGACGGACGAGGTACGGGGATGGCTCACCCCGAAGGCGGTGGCGGCCGAGGCCGGTGTGAGCCAGGAGTTCGACCTCTCCCAGTGCGTGCGGGAGCCGATCCACCTGCTCGGCGGCGTCCAGTCGTACGGAGCCCTGATCGCCGCCCGGCTGCACGGCGCCGTGGTGGACACGGTGAGCAGGAACACGGGAGCGGTGCTGGGCGTTGCCGCCGAGGAGCTGGTGGGGCGGCCGGTCACGGAGCTGATCGGGGACGAGCAGTGGGCGCTGGCGCGGGAGATCGCGGAGGCGGGGGAACCGCCGGAGGGGGCGTCTGAGTCCGGGAGGCCCGGTGTCGCCGGTGAGCCGTCCGGGCCCGTCGCGTCCGGGGTGCTCTCCCTCTCGCTGGAGCGGGACGGGCAGGCGCGGCTCTTCGACGTGACCGTCCACCGGGTGGCCGAGCTGCTGGTGCTGGAGTTCGAACCACGGTCAGCCGAGGGGCCGTTCGTGTTCCAGAACTTCTACCCCCGGGTGCGGAGCGCCCTGCACCGGCTCCAGGGCGCCGCCGACGTCACCGCGTGCTGTGCGGCCGCTGTCCGCGAGGTCCGGGCGCTCACCGGCTACGACCGGGTGGTGGCGTACCGGTTCGACGGCGCCGACGGGCCCGGCCAGGTGATCGCGGAGGCCCGGGGGGAGGGGCGGGAGCCGTGGCTCGGGCTCTGGTTCCCTGCCAGCGACATCCCGCCGCAGGCCCGCCGCCTCTACGCCCGCAACTGGATCCGGGTCATCGGGGACGTGGACGACGCGACCGTGGGGCTGCTGCCGGAGGTGCGGGAGGGGACCGGTGAGCCGCTGGACCTGTCGGGCTCGACCCTCCGTACCGTCTCCGGCTACCACCTGGAGTATCTGCGCAACATCGAGGTGGCCTCGTCCATGTCGGTATCGCTGCTGCACGAGGGCGAGTTGTGGGGGCTGATCGCCTGCCACGGCGACGCGCCCCGGCGGCTGGCCCCCGAAGTCAGGGCGGCCTGCGAGTTCTTCGGGATCGCGCTGTCCCTGCAACTGGCGGCGGTCGCCGAGCGCGAGCAGGTCGACGAGCTGTCCGGCTACCGGCGGGCGCTCGCCACGCTGCTGGCCCGGCTCTCCTCCCAGGCGCCGGAGGCGCTGCTGCGCCCCGACTCCGGACTGGCCGAACTCCTGCACGCGGACGGTGCGTTGCTCCTGCGGGGTGCGGAGGTGGCGGCAACGGGCGGCCCGCTCCCCGCCGCGCTGCCGGGGCTGCTGGAGCGGCTGACGAGCCCGGTGGGCGAGGTGTGGAGCAGCGACCGGGTGCCTGAGGTGCTGGGGCTCGACCCGGCGGAGGCGCAGGCGCAGGGGGTTCCGGCGGGCCTGCTCCTCCTGCCCCTCAACCGGGACGGCGACCTGCTGGCGTGGTGGCGCCGGGAGCGGCCCGCACCCCGGGAGTGGGCGGCCGATCCGGCGCACCCGGTGCGGACGGGGCCGGGCGGTGAGCGGCTGACCCCGCGCGGGTCGGCGGCCGTCCACCGGGCGACCCTGCGGGGGCGCAGCACGCCGTGGACCCCTGCCCAGCGGGCCGTCGCCGGGGAGTTGTGGCGGGAGGTGGCGGGTCTGCTCAGCCGGCACATGGCTGCGCTGGAGGCGCGGAACACCGAACTGGCCCGGACGAACGAGGACTTGGACTCCTTCGCGCATGCGGCAGCCCATGACCTGAAGGAGCCGTTGCGGGGCATCTCGAACGCCGCCGCCTTCATGGTCGAGGACGCCGGTGACGTACTGGACACCACCTCGCTGCGTCGGCTCACCACCGTACGCCGCCTCGCGGAACGGATGGACGGGCTGCTCGACTCGCTGCTGCACTTCTCGCGGCTGGGGCAAGTGGGCCTGGAGCGGCAGCTGGTGGAGCTGGACGAGGTGGTGGACGACGCGCTGCTGGTCGCCGGTGACCGGCTGGCGGAGCAGGGCGTCACGGTGGTGCGTCCGGCCCCTCTGCCCCGGCTGCACGCGGACAGGGAGCGGCTGCGCGAGGTGCTGGAGAACCTGTTCGTCAACGCGGCCAAGTACGCGGTGGACGAGGCGGCGGCGGGGGAGCGGCGGGTCTGGGTGGAGGCGGTGCCGGTGGCCGGACCGGACGGGGACCCGGTGACCGCCGTCGTCGTACGGGACAACGGCATCGGCATCCCCGCGGAGCAGCAGGACGACGTGCTCCAGCTCTTCCGGCGGCTGCACCGGCGCGACGAGCGGGGCGGCGGCTCGGGCGTCGGCCTCGCGGTGGTGAAGCGGATCGTGGAGCGCCACGGCGGACGGCTCTGGCTGGAGAGCCCGGCGTCCGCGCCCGGCGGCGGCCCGGGAACGGCGGTGTGGTTCACGCTGGGCGGCTGAGGCCGGGGCGTGCGGAACCTCCCGACCGTCCTCTAGGCCTTCTTCTGGGCCATCCAGAAGTCGACCGCGCCCCGCAGAACGGTCTGGAACAGCTCGAAGTTGACGGGCTTGTAGATGTAGCTGTCGGCTCCGGCCGCGTAGCACGCGTCCTCCTCGGCCGCGGAGGTGGACGAGGTGAAGACCACCACGGTCAGCGTGGCGAGGGCGGCGTGCGCGCGCAGGTTCGACAGCAGCGTCAGGCCGTTGGTGCCCGGCATGTTGAGGTCGAGCAGCACCAGGTCCGGCGTACGCGCGGTGGGGTCGAGGAGGCGCGGGACGACGGTGTCGCTGCGCGGGGCGAACTCCACGCCCAGGGAGGGGTGGGAGCGGGAGAGCGCGCGCTGGATGGCCTCGGTGTCCTCCTCCGAGTCCTCCACGACGAGGATCAGGCCGTCGTTCTTCATCGGGGGCCCGCCTGTCCGCCGCCGGTCCGGTGTCCGCCGACCCGGGTGCCGCCGGTCGGGGTTCCGGTCGCCGGGATTCCGCCGGTCCCGGCGCCGCTCCGGGAGCCGGTCCTGCTGCTGGTCCGGGTGGTCATCGCAGGGCCGCCTGTTCGCGCCGGTGGTCAGGGGGGAGCAGTCCGGAGTCCGGTGGCGGACCGGTCCAGCGGGCCACGAGCAGGGCGATGTCGTCCTGCCCGGAGGCGCGGAACGCCCGGGCCTGCCGGGCCAGGCTCTCCGCGATGTGCGCGGCGCCCGAGCCGCGCAGGGCGGCGAGCCGGGCGGGAAGGACGCTCTCGAAGAACGTGCCGCCTGCCTCCCGCGACTCGGTGAGCCCGTCGGTGAACAGCACGAGGGTGTCGTCCGGGGTGAGGCGTTCCTGGTGGCTCTCGTAGGAGACGTCGTCCAGGACGCCGAGGAGGAGCCCGCCGGAGAGCACCTCGGAGACGGTGCCGTCGCCCCGGAGGACCAGGGGCGGGGGGTGCCCCGCGCTGCACGTGCTGAGCAGGACCGTGCCGTCGGCCTGGGGGGCCAGCGTCGCGACGACGGCGGTGAGGAAGCGGCTGGCCCGCTCCTGGCGCAGGGCCCGGTTGAGCCGGCTGAGGGCGGTGCCCGCGTCGGTGCCCTCCTCCAGGAGGGTGCGCAGGGTGTGGCGGGCCAGGCCGGTGAGGGCGGCCGCCTCCGCGCCGCGGCCGCAGACGTCACCGATGAGAAGGGCGATGGAGCCGTCGGGGCGGAGGACGGCGTCGTAGAAGTCGCCGCCCACGTCGAGCATGGGGTCGCCCACCGCGTAGCTCGCGGACAGCTCCCAGCGGTCGGTGACCGGGAGCTGGGAGGGGAGCAGGTGCTCCTGGAGGGAGAGGACGGCGGTGCGCCGCAGCTCGTACAGCAGGGCGTTGTCGATGGCGAGGGCGGCCCGGGTGGCGAGGCTGCGGAGGAAGGCGCTGTCCGGGAGTCGGGCCTCGGGCCGCTGGTAGACGAAGGTGATGGTGCCGAGGACACGGCCCCGGGCGCGGAGGGGGCTGATGCTGACGACGGTGGGGTGGTGGCCCTCCCCGACGTCGGCGGTCGCGGGGGTGGCCGGGTCGGCGAAGGGGGAGCCGCCGAGTGCGGCGCCGCTCAGGAACACCGTGTCCTCGTCCCCGTCCCGGCGGGCGAGCAGCGCCGCCAGCCACGGGTCGTCGCGGCCGACCGCCTCCAGCGCGCGCTGCTGCTGGACGGCGACATGGGTGGCGGCGACGAACTCGGGCCCCTCACCGCGCGCCAGGTGGACGAGCGCCCCGTCCGCGACGGCCGGAACGGCGATGCGGGCCACCCGCCGCAGGGTGTCCTCCACGTCCAGGGACGAGTCCATCTGGAGCGAGGCCTCGGCCAGCAGCGCGTCGTCCGCGCCCCGCCGGGCCTCGCGGCCGCGCTGGATGATGCCGGTGTGGCAGGCGACGATGACGTCGACGGCCTGTGCCAGTCGGCTCTCGACCGCCGCCAGGTCCGCCGAGGCGTCCACGGAGAGGGCCAGCGCTGCCCAGCCGCGCTGGTCCAGCCGGAAGGTGCAGCTCACCACGGACCCGCCCGGTGCCTCCCGCAGGAACTCCGCCTCCGGCCACACCGCGTCGTCGAGCCCGGCCGCCTCCAGCCGGGCCACCACGGGTTCGCCGCCCGGCTCCCGTACGGCGGCTCCTGGCATCGACCGGGTCGTCGCGACGATCACCGGGCTGTCGCTCCCGGCGCTCAGGGCCCGCATGTACCGCAGGACCTGCCGGCCGTCCCACCGCGTGCCCACCACACGGTGGACGCCCGGGGTGGCCAGAAGCGGTGCGTAGACGTCGTCCGCCAGCGCCGCGACCTCCTCGGCCCGCGAAGCGGCCTGCCAGAGCCGGTGCAGCGCACTGGACCAAGGGTCATCGACCATGTGCCCCGCCCTCCGCTTCCGTCTCGTCCCCCGTACCGCCTGGACTTCCGTACTCGGCCAGTATGACCGGCGGGCCCGGATTCATGCCGTGGGAGTGATCACGGAGGGTAGCGGGGGTGGGGGCGGTGTGCGTGCTGTCCTGTGCGCGGCTACTCGTCCGTGGGACGTTGGGAGAAGCGGCGTACGGCCGCGAAGCCTCCGATCTAGCCTCTCGGCAAGACCACGGAAGAAGGGACCCGCGATGACTGCAGCGTTCGTCGAGAACGGCCACGCACCGGGTGCACGCGCGTGGGACTACCTGCTGCGGACATGGCGTGAACTGGACGTGCCCGAGGGATGGCGCGCCGAGATCGACGAGGGCCGGATCACCCTGGCACCACGGCCGCACGCGCACCACAACGGCATCGCTGCGAACGTGCAGCGACGCCTCTGCCAGGTGCTGCCGGCCAGCCTCGGCATCTACCAGACCCCCGGTATCCACGTGGCGCCGCTCGACAAGCTCTATGTCCCCGACCTGGTGGTCATGCCGACCGAGCTGATCGCCGCGGCCGACCCCGGGACCATCGACCCGCTGAATGCCTCTGGGGCACTGCTCGTCGTCGAGATCACGTCGAAGGGCAACGCGCGGGAGGACCGGACCAAGAAGTACCGCGCCTATGCGCGGGCGGGCGTGCCGATGTACCTCCTGATCGACCGGTTCGACACCCGGGGCCCGATGTCCACGCTCTTCACGGAGCCGAACGAGGACGGTACGTACAAGCGGACGGAGGCGGTGCCGTTCGGCAAGCCGCTGGCCGTTCCCGCGCCCTTCGACGTGTCGATCCCGACGGACGAGTTCTCGGGGCAGGCGGGCTAAGGGCCCTTAGCCCGCCTGCGGGCGGGTCACCACCTTGATGTTGAAGGTGTGCGACCCCACCCCGCCCGCGATCCCCATGAAGAGGAACGCGAAGTGCTCCTGGCCGCGGGCGGTGGTGATGCCGCCGATGTCGAGCTGGGAGGAGGGCGGCCAGCCCAGGTCGGTGAGCAGGCGGCCCACGGTCCGCTTGGCCTCGGCGTCGTCGCCGGAGAGGAAGACGGTGCCCGGCTCGGTCAGGTCGCCCGGGGCGGTCATCGCGGTGGAGTCCATCGTGCAGAGCGTCTTGACGACCCGGGTGAGCGGGGAGGCCTCCTGGATCAGCTCGCCCAGGCTGCTGTTGGGGTGGGTGAGCTGCTGGAAGTCGTCGGAGAGGCCGACACCGACGTCGATCAGTACGGTCCCGGCCAGCGCCGGTTCCCCGATGGAGCGCAGCAGCTCCAGCGAGACGCCTCCGGGCGTGGCGTTGACCAGTACCTCCGCGCGCGCCGCCGTCTCGTCGAGCCCCGCCACGGGGAGGCCGAGGTCGGTCCGCTCCTTCGGATGGCGCGAACCGAGAAGGACATCGTGCCCTGCGGCGCGCCAGCCGTGGGCCAGGGCGCGGGCGACATTTCCGGTGCCGAGCAGTCCTATACGCATGCCAGGACGCTAGCCCGCGGGGCCGCCCTCGCGGATCGGGCGGGAGACGGGGGCGGGGCGGGACCTGAGGCTTAGTCCCGGCGGGTCGGGAGGCCGGGGGCCGCCCGGGGGAACCGAGGCCGGACCCGGGCCCGCCCCCTCACACCCCTGCCGGGGCCTTCGCCGGGGAGTCGGGGTCGTTGGGGTTCTGTGGGGTGGTGGCCGGGGCCCGGTGGCCGCCTGTCGCCGCGACCGTGGACGGCGGCGGTTCCTGGGAGACGTTGAACTCCGCCAGCAGGTCCTTGCCGAAGCCGAAGAAGTACGTGGCCAGGAAGCCCGCCACGTACCCGGCCAGCAGACCCGCGCCGTAGATCGCGATCGTCGGGCCCAGGCCGTGGTTGCCGTCCAGGAGGGGGAACAGGGCCCAGCCGGACGGGCCGATGGCGGTCGAGCCGACCGTGTCTCCGAGCTGGTGGAAGAGGCCGACGAGGCCGCCGCCGAACGCGCCGCCCACGCACGCCGTGACGAACGGGCGGCCGAGCGGGAGCGAGACGCCGTAGATCAGGGGCTCGCCCACACCCAGCAGCCCCGCCGGGAGCGCGGACCGGATGGTGCGGCGGATCGACTCGTTGCGGGGGAGGCGGACGTACACCGCCATGGCCGCGCCCACCTGGCCCGCGCCCGCCATCGCCAGGATCGGGAGCAGGACCGTGAAGCCCTGCTGTTCGATGAGGGTCGTGTGGATCGGGATCAGCGCCTGGTGCAGGCCCAGCATGACCAGGGGGAGGAACAGGCCGCCGAGGACGAAGCCCGCGCCCGCGCCGCCGTTGGAGAGCAGCCAGTCGGCGAACGTGCCGATGGCGGAGGACACCTCGCCCGCCACGTACATCAGGCCGAAGATCGTCACCAGGCCGGAGACCAGTACCGTCAGCGTCGGGGTGACCAGGACGTCCAGTGCCTCCGGCACCCAGCGGCGGCACCACTTCTCCACGTACACCGCGAGCACCGCCGCCCCCAGCGCGCCGAGCACACCGCCCTGGCCGGGGGAGAGGGTCTGGCCGAAGGCGTCGATCTTCGCGACGCCCGGGAACACGATGATCGCCGCCACGGCACCGCCCAGGATCGGCGTACCGCCGAACTCCTTCGCCGTGTTGTAGCCCACGAACACCGCGATCAGCGCCATGAACCCGGACGCCATCGCCGCCAGCGCGGGCGTCACGGCGGGCAGCCACCCCAGGTTCACCAGCAGGCCGCCCAGTCCCGCGATGATCCCGCAGCCGATCAGCGCCGGGATCAGGGGGACGAAGATGTTGGCGATCCGGCGCAGGAACAGCTTGAAGGGGGTGGAGTTCCGCGCCTTCTGCCGCGCTCTGATCGCCGAGCCCTGTGCTGCCAGATCGTCGGCCGTGGGGGCCGTGGTGGGATCGCCCGGTGCCGGTGCCGCCTCGCGGGCCTCCGCCACCAGGCGCTCGAACTCCGGCGTCACCCGCGCCACCGTGCCCGGCCCCAGCACGATCTGGTACGTCTCGTCCTCCACCACGCCCATCACGGCGGGCAGGGCCTTCAGCGCCTCGTCGTCCACCAGGGACCGGTCGCGCAGCCCCAGGCGGAGCCGGGTCATGCAGTGGGCGACGGAGCCGACGTTCGCGGCGCCGCCGACGAGCGGGAGGATCGCGGCGGCGGTGGCGCGGTTCTTGTCTTCTGTGGCCATGGTGCTCGGTGCCTTGCTGTCCGGGGGGTGTGGTGCGGGGGGAGGCCGGGGGCCGGTCAGGTGGTGGGCTCGGCGTCCAGCGCCTGACGCAGGTGGCCGTCCGACTCCGCCAGCCGCTCGGCCGCCGTCGCCGCGTCGACCCGGCCGAGGATCACCAGGATCGCGTGCTTCACCTCGCCGTCGGTGGCGGCGAGCGCGGCCTCGATCTCGGCGTCGGACGCGCCCGTGGCGAGCGAGACGATGTGCCGGGAGCGGGCCCGCAGCTTCTCGTTGGAGGCGCGGACGTCGACCATGAGGTTCCCGTACGTCTTGCCGAGCCGGATCATCGTGATCGTCGAGATCATGTTGAGGACGAGCTTCTGGGCCGTCCCCGCCTTCAGCCGGGTGGAGCCGGTGACCAGTTCCGGGCCGGTGACGACCTCCAGGCCGTGTTCCGCCGCCGCGCCCAGCGCCGAGTCCGCGTTGCAGGAGAGGCCCACGGTCAGGGCGCCCTGGGCCCGGGCGTGCTCGACCGCCCCGATCGCGTACGGCGTACGGCCGGAGGCGGAGACGCCGACCACCGTGTCGTCCGCCGTCAGCTTCAGCGCGTCCAGGTCGGCGGCGGCCAGCTCCTTGCTGTCCTCGGCCCCCTCGACGGCCTTCACCATGGCGGACGGGCCGCCCGCGATCAGGCCGACGACCTTTGAGGGGTCGGTGTTGAAAGTGGGCGGGCACTCGCTGGCGTCCAGCACCCCGAGCCTCCCCGCCGTGCCCGCGCCCGCGTAGATCAGCCTCCCGCCACGGGCCATCCGCTCGGCGGCGGCGTCGATGGCCGCGGCGATCTCCGGGAGGCGCTCGGCGACGGCCGCGGGGACGGTGGCGTCCTCGCCGTTCATGAGCCGGGCGATCTCCGCGGTGGACAGCCGGTCGATCTCGGCCAGCTCGGGGCGGAACGCCTCCGTGGCGAGGGTGGCCAGCTGGGCGCGGAGCCCGTCGTAGCCCTCGGGGGAGGCGGGAGTGCCGGTGGCGGGGCCGTCGGTGGTGGAGGTCATGGTGTGGGCCGCTCTGCTTTCTCGGTGGCGTACGCGTACGGGTGGTGCGGGGGCCGGGGAGGAGGGCCGGTTCAGCGGGTGCGCGGGGCGTGGCGGTGGGCCAGCGCCTCGTAGGAGGCGGCGAGGGCGGGCGCGGCCGTCTCGTACGTCCGCTGGGCCACGCCGATGAACAGGCAGTCCACCACCAGCAGCTGGCTCGTCCGGCTGGACATGGCGGCGGGCCGCAGCTCGCTCTCGCGGGCCGTGGACGTGGTCAGTATGTGGTCCGCGTACTGCGATACGGGCCCGTCGGGCCGCCCGGTGATCGCCACCGTCGTCGCCCCCCGGTCGAACGCCACCCGCAGCGGCTCGATGACGTCACCGGTCGAGCCGGAGTGCGTGATGGCTATCGCCACATCGCCCGCGCGCAGCTGCACCGCGTTGGTCACCGCGAGGTGCGGATCGGTGTGGGCGTGGGCTATCAGCCCGATCCGGAGCAGCTTCTGCGCCAGGTCCTGGCCGACGAGGGAGGAGGCCCCCACTCCGTAGATGTCGATGCGGCGGGCGGCCGACGCGGCGGCCACGGCGGCGCCCAGCTGCACGGTGTCCAGCCCGGCGGCGGTGTCCGCGAGCGTCTGCTGCTCGTCGAAGGCCAGTTTCGCGACGACCTCCGCGATCGGGTCGTCCACGGAGATGTCCGCCGTGACGGCGGGCGACCGGCCCGACTCCTGGTGCGCGGCGAGCCCGGCCAGTGCGAGGCGCAGGTCCCGGTAGCCGGGGTAGCCGAGGAGGCGGGCCGTGCGGACGACGGTCGCCTCGCTGGTGCCGGTGCGCTCGGCCAGACCGGTGACGGTGAGGGCGGCGCAGCCGGCCGGGTCCCCGGCGACGGCTTCGGCGACCAGTTGCATGGAGCGGGTCATGGAGGGCGCGAGCGTCCGTACCTTCGCGGCGAGGGCCGCGGGGGCGGGTGGGGAGTCGCCGCTGAAAATTTCCTTCACGTCTGGTGTCACATTTGAAAGGTATTTTCAACCCGGGGGTGCGTCAACCCCTCGGGACCCCCTCGGGACCCCCTCGCGAATCCCCTGTGGTCCGTACCTCTGGCGGTGCTCCTCCCGCGCCCGGCGCACAATGGGGTGCATGGAGCTGAACCCCCTGGAGCAGGCACTGCACTCCGCCCGCGCCCTGGTCATGGCCGATCTCGTCGCGGGCGATGTCGCCGAGGCCGACATCGTCTCGTTCGTCGAGGACGCCGTGACACACCGCCGGTGGTGGGTCGAGCAGTGGCCGGAGGGCGCGGAGTTCGTCGCCGGGCTGATCGCCCAGGACGTGCAGGACGCCCTGCTGGAGAAGTACGGGCGGTGGCCGCTCTGCCCCGCCTGCCCCGAGGACGAGCCGCACGCGCTCGACGTCGAGCCTGAGCTGGGGCCCGACCCGCACTGGGTGTGCACCAAGGCGGCCGTGGCGGTGGCGCCGGTGGGGGCGCTGGGCGAGGTGCCGCGGCGGTGACCCTCTACATCGACCCGCCCACCTGGCCCGGCCACGGCCGCCTCTGGTCGCACCTGGTCAGCGATGCGTCCTTCGAGGAACTGCACACCTTCGCCGCCGTGATCGGCTGCCCGCCGCGCGCCTTCGAGCGCGACCACTACGACGTACCGGAGACGTACTACGCCGAAGCCGTACGGGCCGGGGCCCGGGAGGTCGGCTCGAAGGAACTGGTGCGCCGCCTGACCGCCGCCGGGCTCCGGCGCCCCAAGGGGCGGGCGGCCCCAGGGGTGTCCGAGCGCTAGCGTCAGGTCAGGGCTGGGTGGGGGAGGGGCCGTGGCCTTCCTGGGGCCCTGCCGTGCCCGTCGCCGTCCCCGTTCCCGCCGCGCATCCGGCCGTCTCGCCCTTCCGCGCCGGTTCCGTATGCTCCGGGCGCGCCGAACCCCTGTGCTCCGTACGCGCCGCCCCGCCCCCGCTCTTCGCGATCAGGCGCGAGCGCGACGGGCCGTCCCCGCTCCGCTGGAGCCGCAGCGAGAGGGCCACCGCCGCCAGGGCCACGACCAGCATCGCCGCGCCCGCCCACGCCGTCGCCGCGAAGCCGAAGTCCGCGTCGATCACCGTGCCGCCCAGCCACGGGCCGGTCGTGTTGCCCAGGTTGAACGCGGCCGTCGTCGTGGCTCCGGCCAGCGTCGGGGCGGCCCCGGCCACGTTGAACATCCGGGCGTTGAGCGCGGGGGCCGTGTAGAACGCCGACAGGCCCAGCAGGAATGCCAGCGCCACCACCGCGACCTGGCTGGAGGCGAAGAGGGCCAGCGCCGCCAGGAAGACCGTGGAGGCCGTGATGCCGCTCAGCAGCACCCCGAAGAGGTGCGCGTCCGCGACCCGGCCGCCGATCGTCGTACCGATCAGCGCACCGACCCCGAAGAGGCCCAGGATCCACGGCACCCAGCCCGAGTCCAGGCCCGCCACGTCCGTCAGTACCGGCGCGAGATAGCTGAACGCGCAGAAGACGCCGCCCGCCGCGAGTGCGGTGATCACGACCGCCAGCCAGACCTGCCGGTCCCGGTAGATCGCCAGCTCCCGCCGCAGCTCCGGCTTCCTCTCCGGCAGCGGGATGTGCGGGATCCGCGTGACGACCCCGACCAGCGCCACCGCCGACGCCACGCCCACCGCCCAGAACGCCGACCGCCAGCCGAGGTGCTCACCGAGGAAGGCCCCCATCGGCACGCCCAGCACGTTGGCGATCGAGAGGCCGCCGATCATCACGGCCATCGCCCGGGCCCGCTGGTTCACCGGGACCATCGCGATGGCCACCGCCGCCCCGACGGCCCAGAAGCCCGCGCAGGCGAGCGCGCTCACCACCCGGGAGGCGAAGAGCACCTCGTACGACGGAGCCAGCGCGCCCGCCACCTGCCCCAGGCCGAAGACCGAGATCAGCGCGATCAGGGTCGTCCGGCGCGGCAGCCGCAGCGTGGCCACGGCGAGCAGCGGGGCGCCGACCACCATGCCGATCGCGAAGGCGGATATGAGGAGTCCGGCCTGCGGGATCGAGACGTTCATGTCGTCGGCGATCGGTGGCAGCAGGCCCGACAGCATGAACTCACTGGTGCCGAGGGCGAAGACCGAGAGGCCGAGGATGTATACGGCGAGCGGCATGGGTGTGCGCTGGTGTGAGGCGGAGTCGGGCATGACTCGTCCCAACGCCGGAGAACGACTCCGCATTCCCGGGCCCCGGACCTCTCGACGGCCCTCGGTCTTCTCCCACGGTCTTCTCAGGAGGCGGGCAGCGCGTGCAGCTTCTTGCCGTGCAGGGCGAAGACGTGCTTGCCGTCGGTGGCCACCAGCCACGCGTGGTGGTCGCCGGACTGGTCGTTGAACGTCCAGCGCAGCTCACCGGTCGTCGCGTCGAAGGCGTGGACGCCGCCCTTGTCGTCCAGGTCGGTGGCCCCGTAGAGGGTCGGGCCGACGCGGACGAACTGCCGGGGCACCTGCCCGCCGGACGCCTTGAGGCTCGTCGACTGCCAGACGCCCTTTCCGGTCCCCGGTTCGATCGCCCGGAGCGTCCGGCCGCTGTCCGCGATGTAGAGGACGCCGTCCAGGACGGCCGGTTCGCCGAAGGTGGTGAACCGCTCGGTCTCCACGGACCACTTCTCCGTCCCGTCACGGAGGGCGAAGGCCTGGAGCCGCTGCCCCTGCGGGACGATCACCAGGTCCTCGTGGACGGCGAAGGGGCCGTAACTCGTCTTCGCCGTCTTCTGCGTCCATACCTGCCGGCCGGTGGCGGTGTCGCGGACGGTGAGGTTCTTCTTGAAGTCCGTGTACACCAGATAGCGGCCCCGGACAGCGGCGTGGACGCCGTTCTGCTGGGTGCCGAGGTCGCGCTGCTCCTTCCAGAGGACCTTGCCCGTACGGTTGTCGAGCGCGGCGATCACGTTCGTACGGGAGGAGTGGTCGGCCTCCAGGACCTCCGCGACGACGTACACCTGCTGCCCGTCCACCGCCACCGGCCTCGGCTGGCGGTACTCCTTGCCCAGGTGGCTGCGCCAGGTCTTCCTGCCGGTGGCCGCGGCGTACCCGTCGACGTTGCCGTCGTACTTCCCGCTGGCCAGATACAGGGTGCCGTCGTCCAGCAGCAGAGGTGCGCCGGGGACCGCGCCGTCCTCCAGCGACCAGCGCGTCCGGCCGGTCGTCCCCTCCAGGGCGGCCAGCGGGGCACCGCCGGCTATCACCACGCCGTCGACGGCCACCAGTTCGGCGTTGCCGCCGTAGGTCCTGGCGGAGGTGGACTTCGTCCACAGCGGGGCGGGGGCCTGCCCGTCCCCGGGGGCCTCGCCGCCCCCGTCCCCGTTCCCGACGCCGGGTGACGCGGTGTGCGGCGGCGGTGTGCCGCCTCCGCCGCCGGTCGCGAGGTCGTCCTCGCAGCCGACCGTCCCGGCGCCCAGGGCCGCCAGTGCGAGGCCGCCCCCGGCCAGTCGCAGTATTCGCCGCCGTGAAGGTCTGTCGGCCGTCGTACCGTGGCCCGCGTTCCCCTTGAACATGGAGTCGTACCCCCGTGGAGTCGTCAGAGTGTGCAACTGCGATGCCAGACATTAGCGTTCGTGACGCCGTGCGGGCCGTGGCAGGTCATGACCGGAACAACTCCGTCGAGGAACCGCGACATTTGCCGATCACCGCGGACCGGACGGCTCCAGCAGCTCCAGCTCCGTCGCCAGGTTGTGCCGGGCGCGCGCCTCCCACCCGGCCGCCCCGTGCGGCGTACGGAACAGCCTCGGCAGCGCCAGGAGTTGCCGCAGCACCGCCGCCCGCCCCGACCGGAACGCCTCGTCGGGGACGAACCCGTACTCCTCCCGCACCTGCGCCGCGTAGGCCGCGTACTCCTGCGGGCCGCCCGCCAGCACCGCCAGGTCCGCATCGCAGAGCACCTCGCCGTCGCGGTCCCCGTCGGCCGGGTCGTGCGTCACGGTGAGCCGCACCAGCCGTGCCACCTCTGCCGTCACCGCCTCGCCCACCCCCGCCTCGGGCAGCGCGCGTTCGGCGAGGGCGGCGCTGCGCTCCTCGTTCTCCGAGCGGTCGGGCCGGTACACCGCGTCGTGGAACCAGGCGGCCAGCCGCACCGCGTGCACATCGGCGGCGTACGGGGCGAGGGTGTCGATCCGGTCCAGCACCGCCGTCAGATGAGCGGTGGTGTGGTAGCGCCGGTGCGGTTCGGCCCACCGGGCGAGGAGGTTCTCGGCGTACGGGAGGGGGTCGGGGCCGGGCGCCCCGGCGCGGGCGGCGAGCAGCGTGTCCCGCCAGCGGCCGGGCAGGTCGGCGGGCGTGTCATGGGGGCGCGGGCTGTCCGTCGTGGGACTCATGGGACGACCATAAGGGGACGACCGCAGAGGCCGGGCCCCCGGCGGATTCCGGCATCCGGCCCCGCCGGGGCCCCGCCTGCGGTTGGCTGGCCCCATGACCACCACGCCCTCCTCTCCCGCTGCCGCCTCATCCGCCCCCGTACGCGATCCCGAACTGCCCGGCCTGCTCCTGCGCACCGAGCGCGATGCCCTCCTCCCCCTCCTGCGCGCCACCCCGGAGTCGGCGTACGCCCTCCGCACCGCGTGCCCCGGCTGGACCGTCCGCCATGTCCTCGCGCACTGCGCCGCCGCCCTGACCCGGGTGGTCCAGGACCGCCTGGAGGAGGGGGTGTTCTCGCCCGAGTCCAACGAGCGGGACATCGAGGAGCGGGCCGGGCTGCCCCTGGCGGCCCTCCTCGACGAGCTGGAGCGCGGGATGACCGAGGCCGGTCCGGTGCTCGCCGCCGCGGGCGGGAAGCTGGACGGGGTCGCGCTGGGCGAGTGGGTGCACGCCGGTGATGTGCGCGAGGCGTGGGGGCTCGACGGGGCGTACGCCGGGCGCGGACTGCCGTACGCCCTGGGGCTGCTGGAGGGGGTGGCGTACCGGAAGGGGATGCCGGGGGTCGTCGCCGAGGTCGAGGGGGTGGAGCCTGAGGGCCGGGAAGCGCCTCGCGTGATCGGCGTCCCGTCGCCCGAGGGCCGGCCGCCCGGCCGGTTCCGGGGAGACGCGCCCACCCTGATCCGGCTGTACGCGAACCGGCCGCTGGTCGGCACGCGGTACGAGCTGCACGGCGTACGGGAGGCCGACCTGCACCTCTTCGACCGGCCGCCGAAGCCGACCGACTGAGGGCGGGGAGACGAGGGGCGACGAGAGGCGGGGCTTCCGCCCCTCGGACCGGGTCTTGTCGGCTCCGAGCGCGGTCAATAGCGTGCGCCTGGTGAAGATGGACCTGAACGCGGATCTGGGCGAGGGCTTCGGCCGCTGGACCCTCACCGACGACGAAGCGCTCCTCGCCTGTGTCACCAGCGCCAACGTGGCGTGCGGCTTCCACGCGGGCGACGCCTCCGTCATGCGGCGGGTCTGCGACGCGGCGGCGGCGGGCGGGGTGCGGATCGGGGCCCAGGTCTCCTACCGGGACCTGGCCGGGTTCGGGCGCCGGTCGATGGATGTGCCGCCCGACGAGCTGGCCGCCGAGATCGCGTACCAGATAGGCGCCCTGCGGGTGTTCGCGGAGGCCGCCGGCTCCACCGTCTCGTACGTCAAGCCGCACGGCGCCCTCTACAACCGGACCGTCCACGACGAGCAGCAGGCCGCCGCCGTCGTCGCGGGCGTCCGGCTCGCGGGCGGCGGCCTCACCGTCCTCGGGCTGCCCGGCTCCCACCTCCTCGCCCACGCCTCCGCCGCCGGACTGCCCGCCGTGGAGGAGGCCTTCGCGGACCGCGCGTACACCGCGCGAGGGACCCTGGTCCCGCGCGGCGAACCGGGTGCGGTGGTACACGACGCCGACGAGGTCGTACGCCGGAGCGTCGGCCTGGCGCTGGACCGGGCGGTCACCGGGGCGGACGGCAGCCGCGTCCCCGTCGAGGCCCGCTCGCTCTGCGTCCACGGCGACACCCCGGGCGCCGCCGCCATCGCCCGCCGGGTGCGGGCCGCGCTGGAGAAGGCGGGCGTACGGGTGGAGGCGTTCACGTGACCCGGGGGGAGGCCCTGGAGGCTGAGGGGATACGGGTGCTGCCCGCCGGGCCGTACGCGCTCCTCGTCGAACTCGCCGACGGGGAGCGCGCCGAGGCCTTCCACGCCGAGCTGCTCCGCCGCCGTGAGCGGGGCGCACTCCTCGGCGTACGCGAGATCGTGCCCGGCGCGCGGACCGTGCTGCTCGACGGCATCGAGGACAGCGGACAGGGCGCCGGTCGTGTCCCCGCCGCGCCTGACCGGCTCTCCGACGACCGCCTCGCCGCCCGTGACCGCCTCGCCCGTGACCTCCTCTCCTGGTCCGTACCGCCCCTGCGCCGGGAGGAGCGGGACGCCGTCGAGATCCCCGTCGTGTACGACGGGCCGGACCTGGACGAGGTCGCCGCGCTCTGGGGCGTCGGCGTCGACGAAGTGCCCGGGCTCCACTCCCGTACCGCGTTCCGGGTCGCCTTCTGCGGGTTCGCGCCCGGGTTCGGGTACCTCACCGGGCTGCCCGAGCGCCTGCATGTGCCCCGGCGTGCGACCCCGCGTACGAGGGTCCCGGCCGGGGCGCTGGCCCTCGCCGGGCCGTACACCGGGGTCTACCCGCGCCCTTCGCCCGGCGGCTGGCAGCTGATCGGGCGGCTGGCGGACCCGGCACCCGCCCTGTGGGACCCGGCCAGGGAGCCGGTGGCGCTGCTGGGGCCGGGGACCCGGGTGCGGTTCGTGCCCGCGCACGCCCCGGTGCCCGCACAGGCGGCGGTGCCCCCACCCAAGGCCCGTACGGGGAAGGGTCGATGACCTCCGATCGGCGGGACGGCCTCCTCCACGTCGTCCGCCCCGGCGCCCTCACCACCGTCCAGGACGCCGGCCGGCCCGGCTGGGCGCATCTCGGCGTCGGGCGGGCCGGGGTGCTGGACGCGCCCGCCGCCCGGCTGGCCAACCGGCTCGTCGGCAACGCGCCGGGCGCCGCCCTCCTGGAGACCACGGTCACCGGGTGCGCGGTCCGCCCCGACCGGCCCGTGGTGGCCGTCGTCGGCGGTGCGGGGTGCCGGGTGAGCGTCGACGGGCGGCCCGTGGCATGGGGCGCCCCCGTCCGGGTCCCGGCGGGCGCGGTGCTGGACGTGGGCCCCGCGGCCGACGGCGTGCGCGGCTATCTGGCGTTCGCGGGCGGTTTGACGCCGGAACCGGTCCTGGGCAGCCGCTCGGCCGACCTCCTCTCGGGGCTCGGCCCGGCCCCCCTGCGCGCGGGCGACACGCTGCCCCTGGGGCGGCCGGCCGGGGACCCGCCGGACGGCGAAGGCCCCGCCCCCTGGCCCGGCGCCCCCGCCGAGCTGGTGCTGCCCCTCCACCTGGGCCCGCGCCACACCTGGTTCACGCCCGCCGCCCTCCGTACGCTCACCACCGCCGCCTACCGGGTCTCCCCGCACAGCAACCGCATCGGCCTCCGTACCGAGGGCCCGGCCCTGGAGCGGGCCCGGGGCGGCGAACTGCCTAGCGAGGGAATGGTGTTGGGCGCGGTCCAGGTGCCCCCGGACGGGCGGCCCGTGGTCTTCCTCAACGACCATCCGACGACCGGGGGATACCCGGTCGTCGGTGTCGTGGCGGAATCCGCTCTCGCGACAGCGGCGCAGGCGGTTCCGGGAACGCGGGTGCGGTTCGTCGTGCGGGCGTGAGCCCCGCCCCGAGCTCCCCTCCCGCATCCGCCTACGCCCCCGTGAAGCCCCGCAGTCGCAGCGAGTTGCCGACCACGAACACCGACGAGAACGCCATCGCGGCCCCGGCGATCATCGGGTTGAGCAGCCCCGCCGCCGCCAGCGGCAGTGCGCCGACGTTGTAGGCGAAGGCCCAGAACAGGTTCGTCCGGATCGTGGAGAGCGTGCGGCGCGCCAGCCGGATGGCGTCGGCGGCGGCCCGCAGGTCCCCCCGTACGAGGGTGAGGTCACCGGCCTCGATCGCGGCGTCCGTCCCCGTGCCCATGGCCAGGCCCAGATCGGCCTGGGCGAGGGCGGCGGCGTCGTTGACCCCGTCACCGACCATGGCGACACTCCGGCCCTGCGCCTGGAGGCGCTTGACGACGTCTACCTTGTCCTCGGGCATGACCTCCGCGTACACCTGCCCGGCGTCGATGCCGACCTCGGCGGCGACCGCCTCAGCGACGGCCCGGTTGTCGCCGGTGAGGAGGATCGGGGTGAGCCCGAGGGCGCGCAGCCGCTCGATGGCCTCGGCGCTGGTGTCCTTCACCGCGTCCGCGACCTCCAGGACCGCCCGCGCCTCGCCGTCCCAGGCGACCGCGATCGCCGTCCGCCCCGCGCTCTCGGCCTCGGCCTTGGCGCGTGCCAGGCCCTCCGGCAGCCGGATCTCCCAGTCGGCCAGCAGCTTCTCCCGGCCGACGAGGACGGCGTGGCCGTCCACCACGCCCTGGACGCCGAGTCCGGGGGCGTTGGCGAAGTTCTCGGGGGTGGGGAGGGTCGCTCCGCCGAGGCGTTCGGTGGCGCCTGTGGCGACGGCTTGGGCGATGGGGTGTTCGGAGGAGTGCTCGATGGCTCCGGCCAGCCGCAGGACGTCGGTCTCCTGCGTCCCTTCGGCGGTGTGGACGGTGAGGAGGGTCATCTTGCCGGTCGTCACCGTGCCGGTTTTGTCGAGGACGATGGTGTCGACGCGGCGGGTGGTTTCGAGGACTTCGGGGCCTTTGATGAGGATGCCGAGCTGGGCGCCGCGGCCGGTGCCGACCATGAGGGCGGTGGGGGTGGCGAGTCCGAGGGCGCAGGGGCAGGCGATGATCAGGACGGCGACGGCGGCGGTGAAGGCGGCGGTGAGTCCGGCGCCGCTGCCGAGCCAGAAGCCGAGGGTGCCCAGGGCGAGGGCGATGACGATGGGGACGAAGACGGCGGAGATGCGGTCGGCGAGGCGTTGGGCGGCTGCTTTGCCGTTCTGGGCGTCTTCGACGAGGCGGGCCATGCGGGCGAGTTGGGTGTCGGAGCCGATGCGGGTGGCTTCGACGACGAGGCGGCCGCCGGCGTTGATGGTGGCGCCGGTGACGGTGTCTCCGGCGGCGACCTCGACGGGGACGGACTCGCCCGTGAGCATCGAGGCGTCCACGGCGGAGGTGCCCTCGACGACCGTGCCGTCGGTGGCGATCTTCTCCCCGGGCCGGACCACGAACCGGTCCCCGACCTGGAGTTCGGCGGTGGGCACGGTCACCTCGCGGCCGTCCCGCAGCAGCGTGACCTCCTTCGCGCCCAGCTCCATCAGGGCCCGGAGCGCGGCCCCGGCCTTCCGCTTGGAGCGGGCCTCGAACCAGCGCCCGGCGAGGATGAAGGCGGTCACCCCGGCGGCGGCTTCGAGGTAGATGTTCCCGGCGCCGTCGGTGCGCGCGATGGTCAGCTCGAACGGGTGGGTCATCCCGGTCATGCCCGCCGTACCGAAGAACAGCGCCCACACCGACCAGAGGAACGCGGCCGACGTGCCGACCGAGATCAGCGTGTCCATCGTCGCCGCGCCGTGCTTGAGGTTGGTCCAGGCGGCGCGGTGGAAGGGCCAGCCCGCGTACACGACGACGGGAGCGGCCAGGGCCAGGGAGAGCCACTGCCAGTTGTCGAACTGGAGGGGCGGGATCATCGCCATGGCGATGACGGGAACGGAGAGGACGATCGAGGTGATCAGGCGCTGGCGCAGGGCGGTGAGCCCGTCGTCGGGTTCGGACTCCGCCTCGTCCGCGTCCGGGGCGCCCCGCCTCACCTCTGGGGGCGGCGGTGGCTGTGCGGTGTAGCCGGTGGCCTCGACGGTGGAGATCAGGTCCTGTACGGAGACGTCGTCGTCCCGGTACGTCACCTTGGCCTTCTCGGTGGCGTAGTTGACCGTCGCCTCCACGCCGTCCATCCGGTTGAGCTTCTTCTCGATCCGGGCCGCGCAGGAGGCGCAGGTCATTCCGCCGATGGTCAGCTCGACGGAGGCTGAGGCGGAGGCCGAGGCGGAACCACGGGAGGTGGCGGTGGCGGAGCGGGTGGTCATGGGGTCCTCCTCGGAACGGTCCCTGGGGTTGCCCGGGTCTTTGGGGGTCACTTGACCTCCGGGTCGCCGGCCTGCCCCTTGATACCCCTGGGGGGTATCTCTTCCTCTCTCCATGTATACCCCCCGCCCCTATGAAGTGCAAGGCGCGCCGGGGGTGCCTGCCGGGCGGGGTCGCGCGACTCCGCGATCATGCGTTCAGATGGAGGGCTGGGCGGCCACTCGGCCGCCCCGTAGGCTGGTCATTGGACTAGACCTATAGCCGCGTATATCTGAGGAATGGGGACCCATGAGCAACCGTGCAGTCCTGGAGGTGATCGCTCTCGACGCGGAGGACGCGGTCGCCGCCCAGGCGGGTGGTGCAGACCGCCTCGAACTGGTCACCGACATGGCGGCGGACGGCCTGACGCCGTCACGGGAGACCTTCGCGGCGATCCGGTCCGCCGTGGACATCCCGCTGCGCGTCATGCTCAGGGTGGCCGACGGGTTCGCCGCCGGTGACATCGACGTGCTGATCGGCAAGGCCCGCGAGATGCGGGCGGCGGGCGCCGACGAGTTCGTCCTCGGCTTCCTCGACGAGGAGGGCCACGCCGACCTGGTGGCGGTCGAGCGGATCGTCGCCGAGCTGGACGGCTGCCGGTGGACGTTCCACCGCGCGATCGACCGGGCCGCCGACCGCGACGCCGTACGCAAGCAGCTCGCGGACCTGCCCGGCCTGGACACGTTCCTCACGGCGGGTTCGCCGGACGGGGTCGACGCGGGCATCCCGACGCTCCTGGAGGAGGCCGCCCGCACCCAGGAGCCCGGGTACGAGGCGCAGATCCTGGTGGGCGGCGGTCTCCAGCTCCACCACCTGCCCCGGCTGCGGACGGCGGGGATCGACGCCTTCCACATCGGAGGGGCGGCCCGCCCCTCCGGCTGGTCGGCACCGGTGGACGCGGCGGCGGTACGGGAGTGGCGCGAGGCACTCGACGCCTGAGCCCGCAGGCGGGGGGCGGGACCATCGGCCCCGCCCCCCGCTCCCTCGCCGTACCTACTGCTCCAGCGCCTCCGGCAGCGCCGCCGCGTGCACCACCGTCAGCCCCGACACCGCACGGGTCAGCGCGACGTAGAGCCGCCGCAGCCCGGTCCGCTCGTCCGGCTCGCCGTCCACCACGGCCGCCGGCTCGTCGAGCACCACGTAGTCGTACTCCAGCCCCT
Source organism: Streptomyces sp. NPDC043746 (assembly GCF_056436485.1). Lineage (NCBI taxonomy): Bacteria > Bacillati > Actinomycetota > Actinomycetes > Kitasatosporales > Streptomycetaceae > Streptomyces > Streptomyces sp. NPDC043746. The sequence goes on from NZ_JBWKCM010000020.1 coordinate 103,840, forward strand.
TCGCCAGCGACGCGGGCACCAGCGTCAGCCGGGACTCGGCGGTCGTCTCCTCGCCGGGCGAGAGGTACGCGCGGCCCGCGGCCTCCAGCGCCGCGCCCAGCGCGGGAAGGCGGGCGTCGGCGGCGATCAGCCCGATGGACCCTTCGTGGCGCAGCGACTCCTCGCAGGCGGCGACGACGGCCGCGTCCAGTTCCGCCGCGCCGCCCGGCACCTTCCGTACGGCCAAGGACCCCGGAGACTCCCGCACCGACTCCACCGCGGCGAGACCCGGCGAGATCGCGGGCAGCAGCCGGGAGGCGTACGCGATCACCTCGCGCGGCACGCGGAAGCCCGCCGTCAGCTCCTCCACCACCGCGTCCGCCTTGCCCAGGTGGAACAGTGCCTCGTCCCAGCTCTCCGTGGACCACGGCGTCGTCCCCTGCGCGAGGTCGCCGAGCACGGTGGCCGACCCGGTCGAGCAGCGCCGTCCCACCGCCCGGTACTGCATGGGGGAGAGGTCCTGCGCCTCGTCGAGCACGACATGGCCCAGCGAGTGGGTACGGGCCACCAGGTCGCGGGCCTCGTCGATGAGCACCGCGTCCGCCGCCGACCACCTGGCCGACCGCACGCTCCGGGCGGGCTTCGCCCAGAGGATCAGCTTCTGCTCGTCCTCGCTGAGCAGCCCCTCCGCGTGGGCGGCCAGGAACTCCGGGTCGGCCAGCAGCCGCAGCACCAGCTTCTCCGGGTCGACGGCGGGCCAGATCGCCTTCACGGCCGCCTTCACCGCCGGGTTGCGGGCCACGGTGTTCTGCACCCGGTCGTCCGGTGCCTCTCCCGCCTCCTCCATCCGGACGAGAACGGCGTGCGCGATCCGCTGCGGCAGGGCCTCGTGGGCGGAGCCGTACCGCATGTCCCGGGCGAGCAGTTCGTCGACCATCTCCTCGATCTCGTACGCGGGCACCCGCCAGCGCCGCGACCCGCGCACGACCACGACGGGCTCGGTCGGCCGGGTCACATGCGAGCGGATCGCCCGGCGCAGCACCTCGGCCATGCGGGCGTCGCCCTTGACGGCGGCGGCGGCCGCGTCGTCGCTGCCGCGCACCTCCACCCCCGCCGTCACCAGGTCGTCGACCGTGGCCTGCTTGACCTCCAGCTCACCGAGGGCGGGCAGGACCTGCTCGATGTAGTGGAGGAAGGACCGGTTCGGCCCGATGACGAGCGTGCCGGTCCGGGCGAGCCGCTCGCGGTGCGCGTACAGCAGGAAGGCCACCCGGTGCAGGCCGACGGCGGTCTTCCCGGTGCCGGGGCCGCCCTGCACGCAGACGGTCCCGCCGAGGCCGCTGCGGACGATCTCGTCCTGCTCGGGCTGGATGGTGGCGACGATGTCGCGCATCGGACCGACGCGGGGCCGCTCGATCTCGGCCTGGAGGAGCCGGCTGGTGTGCGCGGCCTCGGCCGGGTCGGTGAGGTGCTCGTCCTCGTACGCGGTCAGCTCGCCGCCGGTGTACCCGAAGCGGCGGCGCAGCCCGACGTCCTGGGGGTCCTTCGGGGACGCCTGGTAGTACGGCTGGGAGACCGGGGCGCGCCAGTCGATGACCATCGGGTCCCCGGCGGCGTCGTGGACGTGTCGGCGCCCGATGTAGAAGCGCTCGCCCTCCGCGCCCTCGGCCAGTTCGCCGCCGACGGCGTGCAGATAGTCGAGGCGGCCGAAGAACAGCGGGGTGTGGGAGAGGTCGGCCAGCGCCTTGATGCGGTCGTCGATCTGGGCCTGGAGGACGGCGGCGTTGACCCAGTTCGCGGTGACATCGCGGATGTCGAGCGCCTGGACGTCCTCGCGCATCGCCCGCAGGGCGGCCCGGGACGCGGCGAGATGGGCGCGCTCGTGTGCCAGGGGGTCGGCGGTGGAATCGCTGTCTGCTGCTTCTGCTACGTGCGCGGGCACGGTGTTGCCTCCGGCTCTTCACGGGCTTCTCGACGCAGGACGGCGGACCGTTCGTCGGTGCCGGCGCCAGCCGGAGCAGGACGGTCCGCTCGGAAGGTTCGATCGCGTGGGTGTCGGCCGGTTTCCGTCCGGTCGGCGGCGCTCCCGGGGCCGTGGGCACGGCGCGGGAGGCGGGCAGACCGGCGATTGTAGCCACAGGTCCGGGCCGGGGCGAAACGGATTACGGCCTTTCCCGGGGAGGAGGCACCAGGGGTACCCGTAGGGGATGCGCGCGGTCCGAGCGGTACCGGAGGGCTACGGGCCCGGCGTACGGGTTCCGTCTGCGGGCCGACGCGTCCGAACGGGTGACGGGAGCACCATGGATGCATGAGTACAGCCACCCTGAACCCCCGCAGGACCGGCCCCGCGCACGGCGCGACCGCGGTCTCCGGTCACCACCGACCCCACCGCGTCGGCGACGCGGTCCGCGCGCTCAAGGTCTTCGTGACGGCGGCCTTCGGCGTCGTCGTCCTGGGGGAGTACGCGGAGGAGGCGGGCGTCCGGCGAGGCCGCTGAACGCCCCGCCGCCCCACCCCCTCCAGCGCCTCCTTCAGCTCCCTGCCAGCAGCTCGTCCGCGTCGACGATGCGGTACGCGTACCCCTGCTCGGCCAGGAACCGCTGGCGGTGCGCCGCGAAGTCCTGGTCGATGGTGTCGCGGGCGACGACCGAGTAGAACCGCGCCTCGTGCCCGTCGGCCTTCGGCCGCAGGACGCGCCCCAGCCGCTGGGCCTCCTCCTGGCGCGACCCGAAGGTCCCGGAGACCTGGATGGCGACGGTCGCCTCCGGCAGGTCGATGGAGAAGTTGGCGACCTTGGAGACGACGAGGACGCTGATCTCCCCGTTCCGGAACGCGTCGAAGAGCTTCTCGCGCTGGGCGTTGCTGGTCTCGCCCTTGATGACGGGGGCGTCCAGGTGTTCCCCCAGCTCGTCGAGTTGGTCGATGTACTGCCCGATGACCAGGGTCTGCTCGCCCCGGTGCTTGCGTACGAGCGCCTCGGTCACCTTCCGCTTGGTGGCGGTGGTGGCGCAGAAGCGGTACTTCTCCTCCGTCTCGGCGGTGGCGTACGCGAGCCGTTCGGAGTCGGTGAGGTTGACCCGCACCTCCACGCAGTCGGCGGGCGCGATGTAGCCCTGCGCCTCGATCTCCTTCCACGGGGCGTCGAACCGCTTGGGCCCGATGAGGGAGAAGACGTCGGACTCCCGCCCGTCCTCGCGTACGAGGGTCGCGGTGAGCCCGAGCCGCCGCCGGGCCTGGAGGTCGGCGGTGAACTTGAAGACGGGGGCGGGCAGCAGATGGACCTCGTCGTAGACGACGAGCCCCCAGTCACGGGAGTCGAACAGCTCCAGGTGCGGATAGATCCCCTTACGCCGGGTGGTCAGCACCTGGTAGGTGGCGATGGTGACCGGCCTGATCTCCTTCTTCGTCCCGCTGTACTCCCCGATCTCGTCCTCGGTGAGCGAGGTCCGCTTCACCAGCTCGTGCTTCCACTGGCGGGCGGAGACGGTGTTGGTGACGAGGATGAGCGTGGTGGCCTTGGCCTCGGCCATGGCACCGGCGCCGACGAGGGTCTTCCCGGCCCCGCAGGGCAGCACCACCACCCCCGACCCCCCGTGCCAGAAGCCCTCCACGGCCTGCTTCTGGTACGGCCGCAGGGCCCAGCCGTCCTCGGCCAGCTCGATCGGATGGGCCTCGCCGTCGACGTAGCCCGCCAGGTCCTCGGCGGGCCAGCCCAGCTTGAGCAGGGTCTGCTTGACCTGCCCGCGCTCGGAGGGGTGCACGGCCACGGTGTCCGGGTCGATCCGGGCGCCCACGAGCGGCTGCACCTTCTTCGACCGCAGGATCTCCTCCAGCACGGGCCGGTCGGTGGTGGTGAGGACGAGCCCGTGCACGGGGTGCTTGGAGAGGGTGAGCCGCCCGTAGCGGGCCATGGTCTCCGCGATGTCGACCAGGAGCGCGTGCGGAACGGGGTAGCGGGAGTACTCGACGAGGGCGTCGACGACCTGCTCGGCGTCGTGCCCGGCGGCGCGGGCGTTCCAGAGGCCGAGCGGGGTGACCCGGTAGGTGTGGATGTGCTCGGGCGCGCGCTCCAGCTCGGCGAACGGGGCGATGGCCCGGCGGCAGGCCTCGGCCAGCTCGTGGTCGACCTCCAGGAGGAGCGTCTTGTCGCTCTGGACGATCAGGCAGGACACATGTACCTCCGGAAGGTGGGAAGGTCCCGTGGGGCGCCGGGGTGCGCACTGCCGGCTACGTCGGACGTTCGGACGTCGTCGGACGCTCACGCGAACAGAAGATTCTACCTTGCCGCCCTGTGACCCGGCTGTGATCTCTCTCCCCCGGGTCCCTCGGCTCACCCCGGGTGCCCCGGCTGCGGCGGGTGTCCTTCGACGGCGGCCAGCAGCTTCCGCAGGGTCGCGTCGAAGGCGCGCGCCTCGTCCTCGGTGAGCAGCCCGAGGAGGCGGTTCTCGTTGGCGGCGTGCTCGGTGACGGCGGCGTCGACGAGGGCGAACCCCTCGGGCGTGAGGCCGATCCGGAGGCTGCGGCGGTCCTGTGGGTCGGGGCGCCGGCTGACGAGGCCGCGCGCCTCCAGGCGGTCCAGGCGCTTGGTCATCCCGGCGCGGGTGATGAGGAGGATCTCCGCGAGCTGCGAGGGGGGCATCTCGTGCGGGGCCCCCGTACGGCGGAGGCTGGCCAGGACGTCGAACTCCCCGCGGTCCAGACCGTACGCGGCGAAGACCGCGTCCACACGGCGGCTCCCGGCGAGGTGGAGACGGGCGAAGCGGGCGAGCGTGCCCATGGCGGTGAAGTCGAGGTCGGGCCGCTCGCGCTCCCAGTGGGCGACGGCGATGTCGGCGAAGTCGGGGGGATTCTCGGGTCGATCGGCCATCCGGTGATGGTATCGCAGTCGCCAACCGGTATATGGTCAACTGGCTAACTACATCGTGTAGGTGCAAGGTGCTCGGAAGGTGCTCTCTGATGAAGCCCATAGCTGTGCGCTCCTCGGCCGTTGTGCAGGCTCCCGCCGGGTTCGTGTGGGACTTCCTCCACGTCTACGCCAATGACCTGGAGTGGCGCTCCGGCTTGGAGAAGATGGCCCAGACCCCGCCGGGCCCGGTGCGTGACGGGGCCCGGGTGGAGGAGACCCTGCGCGTGCTGGGCCGGGTGGTGGAGAGCGTGGTCGAGGTCGCGGACGTCCGCGAGGGCCACTCCTTCGCCTGGCGGGTGGCCGAGGGCGCGACGGCGGAAGGCAGCCGCGCGGTGACGGCCGTGGGCGAGCAGGCGTGCCGGGTGGACATCGTCAAGCGCGTGACCCTCACGGGGAGCGACCGCCTCCTGCGCCCGGTGATCGCGGCGGTGATCACGCGCACGGAGCGAGGGGACCTCCGCCGGGTGAAGCGGCTGCTGGAACGGTCCTGGCAGAACCGCTGAGCCGGTCTCAGCGTCCGCGCCGCTGCGGCCCGAAGCGCACGGGGACGCCGGGCGAGTGCAGCATGGTCCGGAGATGAGGACGGCCCGTACACGAGCATGTTCCGTCGTCCCGGTGACGGGCGTGACGATCACCGTGTGAAGGCACCCACCCCCTACACATCCCCGTCCTCCGCCAGCTCCGCCACCCCCGTGATCCGGTGCAGCGGGTAGGTGCGGACCCCGTCGGCCGTGTGGTCGTAGGCCGTGACGAAGCCGCCCTCCACACGGACCGGGGCGATGACGCGCTGGCTGGCGGAGCCCTCGGCGGTGACGTAGCCGATCCAGAGGGAGGAGCCGGTCATCGCGGCGGCCTGGACCGTGGCCAGGGTCTCGGCGGAGCTGGTGCGGGGAAGAGTGCCGGAGGGGCGGGAGCCGGGGGTGTCGGTGGCCGGTTCCTTGCGGGGGACCGTGGCGGCCGTGTCGCCTGCGCGGATGGCCCGTACCGCCGCGCCCAGGAGGGTGGCGTCTGGGGTCGGGGGGCCTTCGGGGACCGGGGCCGGAGGGGTGCGGGGCGGGGTGCGGCGGGCGCCCGCGCGGGTGATCAGGACGTCGCCCTCCGCGGATTCGGCTGCGGGGGCGTACCCCATCTCGCGGAGCGCCTCCAGGAGGGAGCCGGGGTCGGCCTGGGCGGCCAGGACCGTGGGGGCGAGGCGGCGCAGGCGCAGGCCCGTGGAGCGGCGGTCGGCCAGGATCTCGTTGAGGACCGCCTCGTCGTCGCAGCGTACGTACGCGGACGCCGCCCCGATCCGCAGATGGCCGTGGCGGCGGGCCACGTCGTCGATCAGATAGCTCAGCGGCTGCGGCACCGGCGTACGGCTGTGCGCGGCCAGGAACGCGTGCAGGTCCGACGCCGCCTGCCCGGCGTCCAGTGCCCGGCGCACCGAACCGGGTGTGAAGCGGTAGACCGTCGCCCCGCCCTTCGACTCGACGTCCGCGAGGACGGAGAGGGTCTCCGCCAGCGGGCGTTCCAGGGGGCCCGGCGCCACCGCCGTCAGGTCCGCCTGGAGCAGGACGTGGTCCAGTGGTTCGGGGAGGAGGGGGGCCAGGAGGCGAGCCGCCGCCGCCTCCCCCTCGTCCAGCAGGGCCCGGGTGTGCGTCGCCAGTGCGCCCCGGCCCGTGATCCCCAGCAGCTCCGCCTCGTTCAGCGTCCAGAGCGCCAGGTGGGAGTGGAGGTCCGTGCCCTGTGCCGTGGACGCCGAACCCCGCGACGGGCGTTCCCAGCGCAGCCGCCGCAGCAGTGACTCCGGGTCCGGTGCCGTGCCCGGGGCGAGTGCGGCGAGCAGGGCCAGGGTGCGGGCGCGTACGCCCGGCGCGGCCGAGCGGTCCAGCTCCGGGCCCAGCGCGGACAGGGCCCGGCCCTTGGCGTCCTGGCCGCCCACCAGGCCCGGCACCCGGGTGGCCGGGAGCCAGGCGGTCGCCAGGTGCGTCCAGCGGTCCTGGGCGGAGAGGTCGAGCCACTCGTCGTACGCGGGCGTCGGCGCGTACCGCTCGTCACTCTCCCCGTCGGAGGCCAGCAGTCCCGCTCCGTAGGCCAGTTCGAGCCAGAACGCGGTGACCGGCTCCGTGGTGTCCAGCGCGGCGGCCGTGCGTTTCAGCTCCCGTACGCTCAGCCCGCCCGCGCGCAGGATCGGCGGGCCGCCGCCGTTCCAGAGCTTCAGCAGCTCCTCGACGGTCGCCAGGGCGGTGAAAGCCTGGCCCGCCGCCGCCCTGTCCACAGCCTGTGGATCGCGTTCGGCGGCGGCCGTGACGACCGGGGGCTCCGGCTCCGGTACGCGGTGGGCGCGCCCGGCGCGCAGATGCAGCGCCGCCTCGCGCGGCAGCACCACCGTCCGCGTCGACACCGGCAGCAGCAGGCCCCGGTCCCGCAGCCACTTCACGGGGGGCGTGGGGTTGGGCGTGACCTCTCCGTACGGCGGGCCCCACACCAGCCGGTCCAGCACCGACAGCGCCTCCGCCGGGGCCGTGTCCAGCAGCTCCGCCATCCGCGTCCGGTCGGTGAAGAGGGCGGACAGCGCCGCCACCGCCGAGACCGGGTCGTGCGTGGCCGACAGGCCCGTCGCCGCCAGGATGTCCTGGAGGCGGCCCGGCGACATCCCGGCCGTCGCCTCCGCGACCGTGGGGCCCAGGCCCGTGGGGGAGGGGTGCTGCGGGGACGGGGCCAGCAGCTCGCGGGCCGTCCGCACCAGCCGCAGCCGGTCGTCCTCGCCCCAGACCAGGGCCTGTTCCCGCAGCGTCGCCAGCGCGCCCGGCAGCGCGGCGGTGACGGCCGCCCCCGCGTCGTCGCGCTGCTCGCCGTCGTCGAGCCCGTCGCCGGTGAGGAGCGAGAGCAGTGTGTCGTACGGGGCCGGGTCCGGGGCCACCGCCAGCGCCTCGGCGGTCTGCAGCGCGAACCGGTCCAGGTGCTCCAGCGCGCGGACCACGGAGGCCCGGGTTCCGGCCCTGGTGGCGAGCTGTGTGATGTCGTTGGGCACCGGGTTGAGGAGGTCGGGGCGGGCACGCAGCAGCCCGGCCAGCGATTCGTCGCCCCGGGCGCGCAGGGCTTCGGCGAGCGTGCGCGGTGGTGTGGTCGTCCCCATCCGTCCCACGTTAGCCGCTGAAACGCTACCGTCGGGGCAGGGCCGCAAGAGGGGATGCAACCGCGTGGGGATCGAGAGCGACCAGCTCGTCTACGACTACCTGAGCCGCGTCGGCGACCTGGCCCAGCAGCACCAGCTGTCGTCGGGCGCCCGGATGCGGCTCGTCTCGACGCTCCGGGGCGAGATCGAACGGCAGCGCACCACGGAGGGCGCCGACTCCCCGGCGGCCGTACGGCGCATCATCGGCAGGCTCGGCACCCCGGACGAACTGGTCGGCGCGGCGGCGGGGTCGGGTGATGGCGAAGGGGCGGTCCCGCCGCCCGCGGCCTCGGCCCGTACGAGGTCGGATGCGGGGGCGCGCACGGGGCCCGGTGCGGCCGTTCCCCGGCCCCGGATCGGGTTCCTCCGCAAGGGGCCGAAGGCGTCGGAGGCGGCAGGTGCGTCGGAGGGGCCGGACACGTCGGCGGGCCCCGGTCCTGCCGTGAAGGCCGGTTCGCAGGCCGGTTCGCGGGGCGGTCCGCGAACCGGTTCCGACCGGAGCGCCCCGCCGCCCGCCGCCGACCGTTCCCGTGCGGACCTCACCGAGTCCCCCGGCCCCGACAGCGCTCAGGCCCCCGACGAACCCCCCGCCACCCCCTGGCCCCACCCGTCCGCCCCGCACGTCCTCGGCCCCGACCGGCCCGGCGCCGACGGCGGTGACGGTGATGCCGACTGGTGGCGGCTGGAGCCCGGGCCCTTCGACGCGGGGACCGCCGTCCCCGGCTTCTTCGGCGGCATCGAGGCCCCCGAACTGCTCGGCAGGCGCCCGGCCGAGCCCGACACCGAGGACAAGGAAGAGGGCAAGGAGGAGGCGGCGCAGGAGGACGGCGGACCAGGCACCGGCGAGGGCGCCGACGAAGCCCCTCGCCGCGCGCCCCGCATCCCCCTGCCCCGCCGCCGCAAGCCCGCCCCCGCCCCCGCCGCGGCACCGGCGGTCGCAGCGGCCGCCTCCGCCCCACGCCGCGGCTTCGCCCACCCCCTGCTGCTCCTGGCCGCGCTGCTGCTGATCGCCGGGGTGGTCACCGGGTCCTGGATCCCGCTGGCGGGCGGCTGGCTCATCGCCTACGGCTCGCGGACCCTCTCCCGTACGGAGGCGAAGTGGGCGGCCCTGGGGCTGCCCGGCGTCGTCGTGGCCGGGGCGCTGGTCTGGGTGTGGGGGCGGCTGGACGGGCGCTGGGGCGAGCCCATCGAGGAGGGGGCCCTGCGCGAGGTGCTGACCGGCGCCTGGCCCGTGGTCGTCCGCGTCGCCGCCGTCGCCTCCGCGCTCTACCTGGTGTGGCGGGCGCGGAGGCGCGCCTGAAGGTCCCGGCGGGCTACTTCGTCAGGTGGGTCTGCAGCTCGCTCAGGATCTTGTCGGCCGCCGTGTAGCCGATGCCCTGGATCCACAGCTGGTCGTCGACCGCGAAGACCCTGCCGTTCTTGACCGCGTCCATGTTCTTCCACAGGCCGCTGCCGGTGGTCTGCGTCTCCTTGGACTTCCTCGGGTCGCCGTACGTCGAGTGGAAGATCGCGTCCGCGTCCGCCAGGTCGATCTTCTCGGGGCTGACGTCGTGACTGAACCCGTCCGTCGCCTTGTCCGTGACGGCCGGGCGGCCGAGGCCCACGTCGGCGAGGATCGTGGCGATGTAGTTCTTCTTGCCGTAGATGCGGATGTCGGCGCCTTCGACGAACCGGACGATGTTGACCTCGGTCGCCGCCGCCTTCTCCTTGCCGCCGAGCGCCTTCGTCACCTCGGCCACGTGCCGGGCGTAGTCGTCGGTGACCATGGTGGCCTCGGCCTTCTTGTTGAGGGCCTCCGCGTGGACCTGGAAGTTCTCCTTCCAGGGGTAGCCGGTGTTCTCCGTCATCACGGTCGGTGCGATCTTGGAGAGCTCGGCGTACTTGTCGCCGTGCCGGATCTTGCTGGTGAGGATGAGGTCGGGCTTCAGTCCGGCGATGGCCTCCAGGTTCGGGGTCATCATCTGGCCGACGTCCTTGATCCCCGCGACCTGGTCCTTCGGCAGGTAGTTCAGGAACCCCGACTGCACGTCCGAGTGGGTGGCGCCGACCGGCTTCATGCCGAGGGTGAGGACCGAGTCGAGCTCGGCGGAGTCCAGGACGACGACCCGCTGCGGGTTGGCCGGGACCTTCACGTCGCCCATGGCCGTCTTCACCGTACGGGGGGCTCCGGCGGAGGCGACGTCGGAGCCGGACGAGCCGGACGCGGAGCCCGAGTCGGACGAGAAGCCGCACGCGGACAGGGTCAGCGCGGCGGCCACGGTCAGGGACGCGGCGGCGAGGGTACGGGAGCGGTGCTGGAGGGTCATCGTTCAGAGGGCCTTTCCGGGAGCCGGGGCAGGGGTGGAAGTCGGGACGGGAGCGGGGGCGGAGGTGGAGGCGGAGGCGGAGACCGGGGCGGCCGAGGAGTCCGGGCTCCACGGGGCGCCCGGGACGACCAGCGGCGAACCCGTCACCGGGTCCGGGACGACCACCGCCTCCAGCCCGAAGACCTCACGGACGAGGTCGGCCGTGACGATGTCCCCCGGTCGGCCCTCCGCGACGATCCGGCCCTCCTTCATGGCGACCAGGTGGTCGGCGTACCGGGCCGCCTGGTTGAGGTCGTGCAGTACGGTGACGACGGTGCGGCCGCGGCTGCCGTCGGCGGCAGGGGTTGCCAACTGGCGTACCAGGTCCAGCACTTCCACCTGGTGCGCGATGTCCAGATAGGTCGTCGGCTCGTCCAGCAGCAGCAGGTCCGTCTCCTGCGCGAGCGCCATCGCGATCCACACCCGCTGGCGCTGCCCGCCCGACAGCTCGTCCACCGACCGGTCGGCCAGCGCCGTCACATCCGTACGGCGCATGGCGTCGGTCACCGCCCGCTCGTCCGCGTCCGACCACTGCTGCCACCAGCTCTGGTGCGGCTGGCGGCCCCGGGCCACCAGGTCGGAGACGGTGATCGCCTCGGGCGCCACCGGGGTCTGCGGGAGCAGCCCGATGGACTGCGCGATGCGCTTGGTCGGTATCCGCGCCAGCTCCGTACCGTCCAGCAGGACCGCCCCGCCGCGCGGCCTCAGCAGCCGGCCGAGCGCTCGCAGGGTGGTGGACTTGCCGCAGGCGTTCGGGCCCACGATCACGGTGACCCGGCCGTCGGGCACGGCCAGGTCCAGCTCGTGGACGACGGTGCGGTCCTCGTACGCCAGGGTCAGGGCGCGGGCGGCCAGGCGTGAGGGCCCGTGCGGGGAGTCGGTCGTCGGGCTCATGCGGTGCCTCCACTGCGGCCACGGTGGCCGCGGATGATCAGCCAGATCAGGTACGGGGCGCCGACCGCCGCCGTGAGGACGCCCACCGGCAGTTCGGTGGGGGAGAACAGCCTGCGGGCGAGCAGATCGCCCAGGACGACGATCACCGCGCCCAGCAGCGCCGAGGAGAGCAGCGGGATCTGTGCCGTGCGGGTCATCCGGCGGGCGATCTGCGGGGCGAGCAGCGCCACGAAGTCCACCGGGCCCGCCGTGCCCGTCGCGACGGACGCCAGGACCACCCCGAGCGCGACGAGCCCGAGCCGTACGCGCCCCAGGCGCACGCCCAGCGCGGTCGCGGTGTCGTCGTCCATCGTCACCGTGCGCTGCGCGCGGGCCGCCCATGCCACGGCGGGCAGCAGGACGAGGAGGGTCCAGGCGAGCGGGGCGGCCTCCGACCAGCCGCGCCCGTTCAGCGAACCGGTCATCCAGATCTGCGCCTGCTGCGCGACCAGGTAGTCGCCCTTGGTCAGGAAGAGCGTGGTCACCGACCGCAGCGCGATGGCGAAGCCGATGCCGATGAGGACGAAGCGGGTGGCGTGCAGGCCGCCGCGCCAGGCGAAGACGTAGACGAGGGCGGCGGCCGCGATGCCGCCGACGACGGAGAGGTAGGGGAGGACGGCGTACGAGGTGATGCCGAAGGTCATCGCGCCGACCGTGAGCGCGCTCGCGCCCTGGCTGATGCCGATGATGTCGGGGCTGGCCAGCGGGTTGCGGGCCACCGTCTGGATCAGCGCCCCGGCGATCCCGAAGGCCGCGCCCACCAGCAGCCCGACCGTCATCCGGGGCAGCCGGAGCGTGCCGACGACCAGTTCGGCCGGGGACGGCTGCCCGAGGACCACCTTCACCACCTCGCCGGGGGCGACGAAGCTCTCCCCGACACAGAGGTAGGCCACACAGACGGCGGCGAGGAGGACGAGCAGAGCCGCCGCCACGACGGACGCCCGCCGGTGCAGCAGGAACCGGCCGCGCGGTCCGGCCTTCACGACGGAGTACCCGGCGGGCCGGACCCGTACGGCCGTTGATGTCTCGCTCACGCGGGAGCCGCCTTCCGGCGTACGAGGGCGACCAGGAACGGCACCCCGATCAGGGCTGTCATCACACCCGCCGGAACCTCGCTCGGCGGGAACACGATCCGGCCGACGACGTCCGAGACGAGCAGCATCACCGGCCCGAGCAGGGCGGCCATGGGCAGCACCCAGCGGTGGTCGTTGCCGACGACCGCGCGGGCGATGTGCGGGACGGCGAGCCCGATGAACGCGATCGGCCCGGCGGCGGCCACCCCGACCCCGGTCAGCACGGTCGCCCCGATGCCGCCGACGATCCGGACCGCCGCGACGTTCTGGCCGAGCCCCTTCGCCACGTCCTCGCCGAGCGCGAGCGCGTCCAGACCACGGGCGACCGAGAGCACGAGGACCGCGCCCAGCAGCAGGAACGGCCACACCTGCTGGACGACGTCCGCCTCCCGCCCGGCGACCGAGCCGACCTGCCAGAAGCGGAACTCGTCCAGCGCCGACGCCTTCGTCGTGAGGACCCCCATCGTCACCGAGACCAGCAGCGCGTTGATCGCGGCCCCGCCGAGCGCGAGCTTCACGGGGGTCGCCCCGCCGCGCCCGCTGGACGCGATGGCGTACACGGCGACCGAGGCCACGGCGGCCCCCGCGAAGGCGAACCAGACGTACCCGCTCAGCGTGTGCACCCCCGCGAACGCGATCGCCAGCACCACCGCCACCGACGCCCCCTGGCTGATCCCGAGGATGCCGGGGTCCGCGATGGGGTTACGGGTGATCCCCTGGAGCACCGTGCCCGCGAGGGCCAGCGCCGCCCCGACCATCAGGCCGATGAGCGTGCGGGGCACCCGCATCGTGCGGATCACCTCGGCCGCGTCGGAGGTCCCGCCGTGCAACAGCGCGTCGACGACCTCGCCCGGCGGGATGGAGCGCGCCCCGACCGCCAGGCTCAGCAGGACGGCCAGCAGCAGCGCCACCACGGCCGCGGCGGTCGCCGCCGCGCGTCGGGTCGGGCGGCGGGGGACGCGGGGCGCGCCGGCCGGAGCGGTGGCCGGCGCGGGCGCGGGCGCTGACGCTGACATCGGAACCAATCGGGAGGGTGTCCGGTACGGAGAGGGTGTCCGGTACGGGGAGGGTGGGCGGAAAGGTTACTAAGGCTTGGCTAAGTTCGGGTCTCAGTCTAGGTGGCGGGTTTTCGCCGGAGGACGGGGCGGGTGCCCTCCGCGCCGGAGCGCGGGGCGGGTGCCGCCCAACGGCCCGTACCCATCCGCCCGTGCACCGCCCCGCACAATGGTCCGCATGGCTTCCACGGCTTCGAGCCCCTTCCCGGCCCCGACCACCGCCCCGTCCACGGTCCCGCCCGTCGGCCGCCTCACCGTCGGCTTCGACCTCGACATGACGCTCATCGACTCCCGGCCCGGCATCGCCGCCACCTACCGGGTCCTGGCCGCCGAGACGGGCGTGCCCATCGACGACGCCCTGGCGGTGAGCCGGATAGGCCCGCCGCTGGAGGACGAGCTGGCGCACTGGTTCCCGGCGGACCGGGTGGCGGCCGCGGCCGACCGCTACCGGGAGCTGTACGTCGACCACGCGATAGCCCCGACCACGGCCCTCGCCGGGGCGCGTGAGTCCGTGGCGGCGGTGCGGGCGCTCGGCGGCCGGGCGATCGTCGTCACCGCGAAGTACGAGCCGAACGCCAAGCTGCACCTGGCCCACCTCGGGATCGAGCCGGACGCGGTGATCGGCTGGCTCTGGGCGGAGGCCAAGGGCGAGGCACTGCGCGAGTACGGGGCGCAGGTGTACGTGGGCGACCACGTCGGGGACGTCCGCGGGGCGCGCGCGGCCGGGGCGCTGTCGGTCGCCGTGACGACGGGCCCCTGTGACGCGGAGGAGCTGCGGGCGGCGGGCGCGGACGTGGTGCTGTCGGAGCTGGCGGAGTTCCCGGCCTGGCTGCGCACGTTCGAGGAGGCCCGGGCGTCCGCGCCTTCCGGCGGCCGGGGCCGCGGCGGCTCCGGCGGGAGCGGGGCGAGCAGGTCGTAGGGCTGCCCGAGCGTGTTCCGGCTGCCGTGCGCGATCCGCAGGGGGGAGGCCGCCGAGGGAGAGGGGCGCACCGTCCGCCGGTCACGGTCCCCGAGCGGCACGGTGCCCAAACAGGGGGCGGTCCGAGGACGGCTGGGCTACCAGCCCCCGCCCGCTCCCCGCCCCCCTCCCGGCCCGCTTCCGGTCCGGTCCGCGACCGGCGTGATCCGGCCGAAAAGATCCGGGAAGCCGTCAGGTGCGGCCCGCGGCCCGCTTGGGTGAGGAGAGCCAGACCGAGCGGACGACGCCCACCCCGGCGATCAGGAAGCCGACGCCCATGAACATGCAGACCCCGTAGGCGATCGGGGGGAACGGCTCCGTACCGAGGAAGAGCGGTGCGACGGTGACCAGAGTGGCCAGCGCGCCGATGAAGAAGACGATCGCGCCGACCTGAACGAGACGGTCGCCGGCGCCTGAAGGAGTAGTGGTCACGCCACCAGGGTAGTTCCCAGCCCTGAGGAACACTCCGGCGACGTCTTGTCACCGGCGGCAGGGCCATTAGCCTTGGTCCGGGCGGGTCACGGTGACCCGCTGTACTGCTATCCGGAGCCGTTGTCCTTCCTCAGGGAGGACCGGCTCTTCCGCACAGTGACGAGTACGAGGACGGGGACAGACGTGCCCACCGGCAAGGTGAAGTGGTTCAACAGCGAGAAGGGCTTCGGTTTCCTCTCCCGCGACGACGGCGGTGACGTCTTCGTGCACTCGTCGGTACTCCCTGCCGGGGTCGACGCCCTCAAGCCCGGCCAGCGTGTGGAGTTCGGCGTGGTCGCGGGCCAGCGTGGTGACCAGGCCCTGTCCGTGGTGGTCCTCGACCCCACCCCGTCCGTCGCGGCCGCCCAGCGCCGCAAGCCGGACGAGCTGGCGTCGATCGTGCAGGACCTGACGACGGTCCTGGAGAACATCACGCCCCAGCTGGAGCGCGGGCGCTACCCGGACAAGGCCGCGGGCGCCAAGATCGCGGGCCTGCTGCGGGCGGTGGCGGACCAGCTGGACGTGTAGGCCCCGCACAGGGCCGGGACCGAGGCAGGAGCAGGGGTCAGTCAGGGGAACGCCAGCGCGTCCGGGCCGAGGGGCGGCACGAGTCCCTCGGCCGCCGCGCGGGTGAGCAGACCCCGGACCGCCGCGTAGCCGTCCTCCCCGAGGTCGGCGGTGAACTCGTTCACGTACAGCCCGATGTGCTGCTCCGCGACGGCCGGGTCCATCTCCTGGGCGTGCTCCCGGACGTACGGACGGGAGGCCTCCGGGTGTTCCCAGGCCAGCCGGACCGAGCTGCGGATGGTGTCGGCCAGGCGGCGCAGGGTCTCCTCGCCCAGGGAGCGCTTGGCGATGATCGCGCCGAGGGGGATGGGCAGCCCGGTGGTGTCCTCCCAGTGCCGCCCCATGTCGGCCAGGTTGTGGAGCCCGTAGTTCCGGTAGGTGAAGCGGGCCTCGTGGATGACGAGACCGGCGTCCACCGTGCCGTCCCGCACGGCCGGCATGATCTCGTCGAACGGCATGACGACGACCTCGCCGACCCCCTCCGGCACCGTCTCCGCCGCCCAGAGCCGGAAGAGCAGGTACGCCGTCGAGCGCTCGCTCGGGACGGCGACGGTCCGGCCGGTCAGGTCGAGGCCCAGCTGCTTGGTGAGGACCAGCGGCCCGCACCCCCGGCCCAGCGCCCCGCCGCACGGCAGCAGCGCGTACTCCTCCAGCACCCAGGGCAGGACCGCGTACGACACCTTCAGGACGTCCAGCTCGCCGCGCTCGGCCATGCCGTTGGTGATGTCGATGTCCGCGAAGGTCACATCGGGCGCGGGCGCGCCGGGGACCCTGCCATGGGCCCAGGCGTCGAAGACGAAGGTGTCGTTGGGGCAGGGCGAGAAGGCGATCTCGATCGGGGCCCCGGCCGGGCGCTCGGCCGGGCCCGGGTGTGCGTCAGTGGTCATGCCGGTGCCAACCTTCCAGTACGGGTGCCGTCTTCCCGAACGCCTCCGTGAGCGCCGCCAGGGCGTCCCCGATGCGCCAGGCCGCCCGGTCGCGGGGGCCGACGGCGTTGGAGACCGCCCGCAGCTCCAGTACGGGCACGCCGGCCCGCTCGGCGGCCTCCGCCACCCCGAACCCCTCCATCGCCTCGGCCAGCGCGTCCGGGTGCGCGGCGCGCAGGGCGGCGGCGCGTGTCGCGGTGCCGGTCACGGTGGAGACCGTGAGGACGGGGCCGGGGGCGGCGCCGGTGGCCGACGCCACCTGCCGTACGAGCGCGGGGGGCGCGGTGAAGCGGTCACGGCCGAAGCCGAGCGCGGTGACGGCCGCGAAGCCCTCCGGGGTCTCGGCGCCCAGGTCGGCCGCCACGATGTCGCTCGCCACGACCAGGGAGCCGAGCGGGGCGGCCGGGGCGAACCCGCCGCCGATCCCGGCGGAGACGACGAGCCCGTACGGGGACGGGCTGGCCGACTCCGCAGCGGCGGCCAGGGCGAAGGCGGTGGACGCAGCGGCCGCCGCCGGGCCGACCCCGCCCGCCAGGACGTCGAACGCGCCCGTGCGGTGCAGCTCGGCCCCGGGCAGCAGGGTGAGGATCTCCGTACCGGCCCCGGAAACCTCCGTACCGCTCCCGGAGCCCCCCGTACCGCCCCCGAACGCGCGCGTGACCGCGTCCCGTTCCACCGGGACAGCGGTCACGACGAGCACACGCACAGGGAGAGCCTCAGGGCCTTGGGAGGGCAGGGGCAGGGGGGAGGGACGGAGGGACGCGGCGGCGAGGGGTCAGGACTTCTTCTTCAGTTCGAACTGCCAGATGCCGGTGAGCTTGCTGCCGTTGGTCTCCACGATGGAGACGTTGGTCTTGCTGGCGGGCTCGCCCGTCTGGCTGGCGAAGAAGGCGCTGCCGGGGATCGTCCGGTAGGTCTTCTTGAACGGCTCCTGCTCGGCCTGCTGGCCGTTGATGAAGAGCGTCCAGCCGCGCTCGGCGATCTCGGGGTCGACGCCGAAGCGGACCTTGTCGTCCATGGCGACCTCGACGACCTTGTCGGCCTTCTTGTTCAGGCAGCCCTGGATCAGCGACTCCTTGATCGCGTCACCGTCGTTGTAGCAGGCCGCCTCGGAGTTCACCGACGTCGTGCCGACCGTCACGGTGGCGAGCGGCGTCGGCTTGTCGCAGGCGGAGAGGACGAGGAGTCCCGCGGACACGGCACCAAGAGCGACGCCGATTCGACGGCCCTTACCGGAGAAGAACGCAACGGTCATGGGCCGAAGGCTATCGGTCGCCTCCGCTCACGCCACGCGGGGGTGCGGCGAGCCGCGTCCTGCGGCCCCCAGGAGGCCCCGTACGGACGCGGCGGCGCCGAGGGCGAGGATGCCCGCCGCGACCGACATGCCGACCGCCGCGTTGAGGGGCAGGGCGATGCCGATACCGCCGCCGACCACCCACGCCATCTGGAGCAGCGTCTCGGAGCGGGCGAAGGCGGAGGTGCGGACCTCCTCCGGCACGTCCCGCTGGATCATCGCGTCCAGCGACAGCTTGGAGAGGGCCTGGGTGAACCCGGCGACCGCGCCCAGCGCGGCGACCGCCGCCGTGGAGAAGAAGACCGCGGCGAGGATCGCCGTGCCCAGGGCGAGCCCCAGCACCGTCGCGATGATCACCTCGGGGCCGCGCGCCCGGAGCCACGCGCCCACCGCCGTACCGCAGGCGTTGCCCACACCCGCCGCCACGCCGACGATGGCGAGCGAGATCGCCGCGCTCTGGCCCGCCATCGGGTGCTCGCGCAGCAGGAACGCCAGGAAGAAGATGAGGAAGCCGGAGAGGGCCCGGTGGGCGGCGTTGGCCTGGAGGCCGTGGAGGACCGGCCCGCCGACGGACCGCAGTCCGGGTGGGCGCTCCTTGGGCGGTTTCTCCCCGCGGCCCTTCCCGGTGCGCTGCTTCTTCCGGGGAGCGGGGCGCGGTACGGGTTCCGGGCGGTGGGGGAGGTGGGGCAGGTGCGGGTGGTCCTGCGGGTCGATCAGGCGGGCCCGGCGCTCGCCCTTGGCGGAGTCGACCTTGGGCGGCATCGTGAAGGCGAGGAAGGTGCCCGCGATGAAGATCGCACAGGCGCCGTAGAGCGGCCAGGCGGGGCCGACGGTCTGGAGCCCGGCCCCGATCGGGGCCGCAACCCCCGTGGCGAGCAGCCCCGCCAGGGTGACCCGTGAGTTGGCCTTGACCAGGGAGAACTTGGGTGGCAGCAGCCGTGGCACGACCGCGCTGCGCACCACTCCGTACGCCTTCGACGAGACCAGTACCCCCAGCGCGGCCGGATACAGCTCAAGACCGCCGGTGGCGACCGCCCCCGACATGGTGAGCGCCAGCAGCGCGCGGGCCAGCATCGCGCCCGCCATCGCGGCCCGGCGGCCGTGCGGCAGCCGGTCCAGCAGCGGGCCGATCACCGGGGCGAGCAGGGTGAAGGGGGCCATGGTGATGGCGAGGTAGAGCGCGACGCGCCCGCGCGCCTCGTCGGTCGGCACGGAGAAGAAGACGGTGGAGGCGAGGGCCACGGTGATCATGACGTCACCCGCACCGTTCACCGCGTGCAGCTCGATGAGCCTGCCGAGCCCGGACTCCCCGGCCCCGTGGGCGTGCGTCGCCTTGCGGATCCCGCGCGCCGTGCCGGTGAACGGGGAGCGCAGGGCACGCCCCGTCGCCCGCCCCGCCCTGCGGAGCGGGCCGGGACCGTCGTGCGACCTGGCGGCAGTCACCCCGTCATAGTGCCCCAACCCTGGCCCGTATGAACGGTGATCGGCTACGGACGCGCGCGTGAGGTCCTGTCGGACCAGCGGGCCGGGCGGCGGCGCGCAAGTCCCCCGGGCCGGGTCCGGCCGGATCTCGCAGGTGGGCCGGGTGCGCCGAAGGCCGCTCGCGGGGCGTCGGGCGAGGGCTGAGGGAAAGACGGATACGGCACGTTTGGGACGGGCAGGTGGGCGCGGAGCGACGGAGAGGGTAGCGTGCGTAACGCGCCACCGGCGGTTGTTCTTGGCCGCGCGCCTCTCCGCGATCCCGCAGAATGGGTGGCAGAAGGCGCGCCCGAGGCAGGCACAACGGGTGTGGACGTCGACGCGGCCCCCAGGTCCGCTCCGCCCGCAACTGTCTGGCCGAAAACGGCAATCGTGCAGCAGCTGGCGCGCTCGTGAGACTGGCGTATGGAGAGAAGCGAAGACCTGTGAGTGCTGCGACGACGCGAAGCCGTACGGCCCGTACCCCTGTCCCCGACCGCCTGTGCGCCGAGGCGGTCGACCTCGCCCGTGCGGCGGCGGAGGAAGCCGCCGCGCCCGGTGTGGTCGGCGAACATGTCGGTGTGGTCTCCGAGGGGGACCGCGTCGTCACGCACTACTTCGAGTCCAAGGAGCCCGGCTACCGGGGCTGGCGCTGGGCGGTGACCGTGGCGCGGGCCTCCCGCGCGAAGAACGTCACCCTGGACGAGACGGTGCTGCTGCCGGGGGCCGACGCGCTCCTGGCGCCGGAGTGGGTGCCGTGGAGCGAGCGGCTGCGCCCCGGGGACATGGGGCCGGGCGACCTGCTGCCCACCGAGGCGGAGGACCTGCGCCTGGAGCCGGGCTGGAGCGGCGAGGACGAGCCGCCGCCGAACTCGGTCGTCTCCGACGAACTGGCGGAGCTGGCCGACACGGAGGACGCCGAGCTGACGGACCGGCCGGTGGCCACCACCAGCCGGGGCTCCATCGCCGCGGTGGCCGAGGAGCTGGGCACGCGGCGGGCGCGGGTGCTCTCGCGGTACGGGCTGCACGAGGCGGCCGACCGCTGGGACGAGGCGTTCGGCCCGAACACACCGATGGCCCAGGCTGCCCCGGCGACGTGTGTGAGCTGCGCGTTCCTGATCCCGATGGCGGGCTCCCTGAAGCAGGCCTTCGGGGTCTGCGCCAACGAGTTCGGCCCGGCGGACGGGCATGTGGTGTCGCTGGCATACGGGTGCGGGGGGCACTCGGAGGCGGCGGTGATGCCCAAGCCGGTGCGGCCGGCGGACCATGCGCTGGACACGATGCGGGTGGACGAGTACGCGCTGCGCCCCGAACGCGACGGCGGCTCGGTCCCGCCCGAGCCCGACGGAGCCTCGGAGGACCTGGGGCACTCGTGAGGCCCGCCCTTCCCGCTCGTGCGCCGGTGACCCACTCCGGCCCGTTGGGCGTCTGAGGACGGAACCGCCGATGTGGTGTCGGGCCATCTCTGCGGGGTGCCGGGCCCGAGGGCCATGGAAGGGGGGCCCGGGCCCCACGCGAGGCTTCGGGCACGCGCACGGTACCTTCGGGCGCACACTGGGCGGCAGGCACGGCCACAGCCACCCGACACGACGGCGGACGGAGTCGACAGCGTGAGCATCCATGCGAGCGAGGGGGCCGATCCGTTCGGGACGGCACGGCTGCGGCGCGGCGTGCTCGACGCCTGGGGCTCCGGCCCCGCCCGCTTCCGGGAGGACGCCAACGCCGAGGAGGACCTCGCCCTCGGCGGCTACCGCGACCGCCTCGTCGTCGAGCTGGCCCAGAACGCCGCCGACGCCGCCGCCCGCGCCCGCGTCCCCGGCAGGCTCCGCCTCACCCTGCACCCCGCCGCCCCCGGCGCCCCGGACGGCCGCTGCGTCCTCGTCGCCGCCAACACCGGCGCCCCCCTGGACGCCACCGGCGTCGAGTCCCTGAGCACCCTGCGCGCCTCCGCCAAGCGCGAGGGCCACGAGGCGTCCGTCGGCCGGTTCGGCGTCGGTTTCGCCGCCGTCCTCGCGGTCACCGACGAACCGGCCGTGCTCGGCCGCCACGGCGGGGTCCGCTGGTCCCTGGCCGAGGCCCGCGAGCTGGCCCGGAACGCGGCCGTCGGCTCACCCGGCCTCGGCGACGAGCTGCGCCGCCGCGACGGCCACGTACCGCTGCTGCGTCTCCCGCTGCCCGCCGAGGGCTCCGCGCCCGACGGGTACGACACCGTGGTCGTCCTGCCCCTGCGCGACGCCGCCGCCGAGGACCTGGCCGCCCGGCTGCTGGCCGCCGTGGACGACGCGCTGCTGCTCACCCTGCCCGGCCTGGACGAGGTGGTCGTGGAGACCCCGGAGGGCGTACGGACCCTGAGCCGCTCGCTCCACGGCCCGTACACGCACATCGACGACTCCGCGCACGGCCTGAACCGCTGGCGTACCGCCTTCCACCACGGCCCCATCGAGCCGCCCCTCCTCGCGGACCGCCCGGTCGAGGAGCGGCTGCGCCCGCACTGGTCGGTCACCTGGGCGGTCCCCGTCGACGAGTCCGGCGCCCCGCGCGCCCCCCGTACGGCCCCGGTCGTCCACGCCCCCACCCCCACCGACGAGCTCCTCGGCATCCCCGCCCTGCTCATCGCCTCCCTCCCCCTGGACACCGCCCGCAGGCACCCCGCCCCCGGCCCGCTCACGGACTTCCTGGTGGAGCGGGCCGCGGACGCGTACGCGGAGCTGCTGGGCGCCTGGCGGCCGGTGTCGACCGGGACCATCGACCTGGTGCCAGGCCCGCTCGGCAAGGGGGGCCTGGACGGGGCCCTGCGCGGGGCGATCCTGGCCCGGCTGCCGAGGGTCGCGTTCCTGGAGCCCGCCGCGCCCCCGGACCCCGAGGCGGAGCCGGAGGCCGACTGGGACGACGCCTGGGGCCGCGACCGTACGGAGAACGCCCCCGGGACCGCCACCGCCGCCCTGCGCCCCGTGGAGGCCGAGGTCGTCGAGGGGGTGGGGGCCGAGACCGTGCGGGTCCTCGCGGAGGTGCTGCCCTGTCTGCTCCCCGCGGGCCTGGAGCGCCGCCCCGAGCTGCGCACCCTCGGGGTCGCCCGCGTGCCCCTCACCGAGGCCATCGACCGCCTCGCCGGACTGGAACGCGACCCCGCCTGGTGGCACCGGCTCTACGGCAGCCTCGCGGGCATCGACCCCGACCGCCTCTCCGGCCTCCCCGTCCCGCTCGCGGGCGACCCGGAGGACGAGCAGGCGGGCCGCCCCCCGCGCACCGCCATCGGCCCCCGCCAGGTCCTGCTGCCCCTCCCGGACGCCCTCACCGGCCCCGTACTCGCCCGCCTGGCCCGGCTCGGTCTCAAGGTCGCCCACCCGGACGCCGCCCACCCCCTCCTGGAGAAGCTCGGCGCCCTGCCCGCCACACCCCGCGCCGTACTGACGACCCCTCAAGTACGGGCAGCGGTCGCCGGATCGCTGGACGCGGGAGAGATCTGGGACGAGGACGCGCTCGACGCCGACGAGCTGGCGGAGACCGTCCTCACCCTCGTACGCGACGCGGAACTGGCCCCCGGCGACGAACCCTGGCTCGGCGCCCTCGCCCTCTCCGACGAGGACGGCGAACCGGCCCCGGCGGGCGAACTGGTCTACCCAGGAAGCCCGTTCGCGCGGATCATGCGCGAGGGCGAACTCGCGCTCGCGGACCAGGAGCTGGCCGACCGCTGGGGCGAGGGACCGCTCACCGCCTGTGGCGTCCTGGCCACCTTCGCCCTCGTCCGGGCCACCGACGTCGTCCTCGACCCGGACGAACTGGAGCCCCGTGACAGCGACTTCGCCGAACCCGACGACGCCGGGCTGCTGGACGCCGTCGACGTCTGGTGCGAGGACCTGCTCGACCAGCTGCCCGAGACCCCCGTACCGCCGGTCGCCACCGAGATCGTCGCCGTACGGGACCTGGACCTGGTCGACGACGACGCCTGGCCGCAGGCGCTCGCCCTGCTGGCGCAGCCGCCGCTGCGGGACGCGCTGACGCAGCCGGTGCGGGTGCTGCTCCCGGACGGCACGACGCAGTCCGTGCGCCCGTACACCGCCTGGTGGCTGCGCGACCACCCGGTCCTCCACGGCCGCCGCCCCGCCGGACTGCGCGCGGCGGGCGGTGACCCGCGCCTGGCCGGGCTGTACGACGCGGTGGACGCCACCGGCTTCGACGACGCCCAGGTGCTGCGAGCCCTCGGGGTGCGCACATCGGTCGCCGCCCTCCTGGACGAACCGGGCGGCGCCGCCGAGCTGTTGGGCCGCCTCGCCGACGAGGACCGCCCCGTCGCCCCCGTACAGCTGCACGCCCTCTACACCGCTCTCGCCGAACTCGACCCGGACCAGGTCACGTTGCCGGACGAGCTGCGGGCGGTGGTGGACGGCGAGGTGGCGGTGGTCGACGCGGCGGACGCCGTGGTCGCGGACGCCCCGGACGTGCTGCCGCTGACGGAGGGGCTGCCCCTGCTCCCCGTGGCCCCTGCGCGCGCGGCCGAGCTGGCCGACCTCCTCCAGGTGCGACGCCTGGGCGAGACGGTCGAGGCCGACGTCACCAGTGAGGGCGAGGAGCACCGCGTACCGGACTCGGTCCACGTCCTCCTCGGCCCCGCCACCCCGGACACGTACATCGAGCACACCGAACTCCACGCGGGCGGCGTCGAACTGGACTGGCGCCGCACCCCGGACGGCGTCGTCCACGCCGCCACCCTGGAGGGCGTCGCGGCGGGCCTGGCCTGGGCGGCGGGCCAGTGGCCCCGCCGCTTCGAGGTCGCGGCCCTCCTGGAGGACCCGTCCCGCACGGAGGAACTGGCCCGGGACCGCTGGTTCGACTGAGGCCGGCAGGAGCACGCGGAATCCCCGGGCGCCCACGGAAGACCGCGGGTTCACGGGAGAGCCCCCGGGAGGTCAGGGTGACCTCCCGGGGGCTCTCCCGTCCCGCTCGTCCGGCCCTCAGGCCCCGAAGCGCCGGCTCACCCAGCGCCAGCTCAGCTCCAGCAGCACGGCCGCCGCCACCGCGATGCCGACCGCCGTCCACGGCAGCGTCGTGCCGACCAGCTTCAGGGCGAAGAAGTCCTGGAGCCACGGCACCACGAGCACGATCAGGAAGCCGAGCCCCATCGCCGCCACGAGGCCGATGCGCCACCAGGTGTAGGGGCGGGCGATGATCGCCAGGACCCACATCGCGACCAGGAACAGCGTCAGCGTCGCCGCGCTCGTCTCCGCCTCCAGCGCGCCGGGGCCGGAGTAGTGGTGGCGGGCGATCAGGTAGGTGGTGAAGGTGGCCGCCGCCGCGATGATGCCCGAGGGGATCGCGTACCGCATGACGCGGCGCACGAAGTGGGGCTGGGCGCGCTCCCTGTTCGGCGCGAGGGCCAGGAAGAAGGCGGGGACGCCGATGGTGAGCGTGGCCAGCAGCGTCAGGTGGCGCGGCAGGAACGGGTACTCCACCTGCGAGCAGACCACCAGGATCGCCAGCAGCACCGAGTAGACCGTCTTGGTGAGGAAGAGGGTCGCGACGCGGGTGATGTTGCCGATCACCCGGCGCCCCTCGGCCACCACCGACGGAAGCGTGGCGAAGCTGTTGTTCAGCAGCACGATCTGGGCCACCGCCCGGGTCGCCTCGGAGCCCGAGCCCATCGAGACGCCGATGTCGGCGTCCTTGAGGGCGAGGACGTCGTTCACGCCGTCGCCCGTCATCGCGACCGTGTGGCCGCGCGACTGGAGGGCGGCGACCATGTCCCGCTTCTGCTGCGGGGTCACCCGGCCGAAGACCGCGTTCTGCTCCATGGCCGTGGCCATCTCGTCCGGGTCGGTCGGCATCCGGCGGGCGTCGAGGGTGTTCTCGGCACCCGCGAGGCCCAGCTTCCCGGCGACCGCGCCGACCGAGACGGCGTTGTCGCCGGAGATGACCTTGGTGGCCACGTTCTGCTGGGCGAAGTACTTGAGGGTCTCCGCCGCGTCCGGCCGCAGCCGCTGCTCCAGGACGACCAGCGCGGTGGGCACGTCGCCCTCCGCCGCGTCCGGGGCGTCCAGCTCGCCGCTCGGCACCCGGGCCAGGAGCAGCACGCGGAGGCCCTGCTCGTTGAGGTGCTCGATCTCGTCGAGGGTGGGGTCGCCCTCGGGGAGCAGGACGTCGGGGGCGCCGAGCAGCCAGGCGGAGGAGGTGCCGTCGGTCTCGGTGAAGGCCGCGCCGCTGTACTTGCGGGCGGAGGAGAACGGCATCGCCTCGGTGACCGCCCAGGCGGCCTTCCCGTCCCCGCCTGCCGGGTAGGCGTCGATGATGGCCTGGAGGCTGGCGTTGGGGCGCGGATCCGAGGAGCCGAGGGAGCGCAGCACCTGGTGGACGTAGGCCTCGTCGCTCCCGTTCAGCGGCCGGACCTCCGTGATGTCCATGCCGCCCTCGGTGAGGGTGCCGGTCTTGTCCAGGCAGACCACGTCGACCCGGGCGAGCCCCTCGATGGCGGGCAGCTCCTGCACCAGGCACTGCTTGCGGCCCAGCCGTACGACGCCGATGGCGAAGGCGACGGAGGTGAGGAGCACCAGCCCCTCGGGGATCATCGGGACGATGCCGCCGACGGTCCGGGCGACGGAGTCCTTGAAGTTGTTGTCCTTCACCACGAGCTGGCTGATGATCAGCCCGATCGCCGTCGGCACCATCATCCAGGTGACGTACTTCAGGATCGTGCTGATGCCGCTGCGCAGCTCGGAGTGGACGAGCGTGAAGCGCGACGCCTCCTCCGCGAGCTGGGCCGCGTACGCCTCGCGCCCGACCTTCGTCGCGGTGAACGCCCCGCCGCCCGCGACGACGAAGCTGCCGGACATCACCGGGTCGCCGGGCCGCTTGAGCACCGGGTCGGCCTCACCGGTCAGCAGCGACTCGTCGACCTCCAGGCTGTCGGCCTCCGCGACCGTGCCGTCCACGACCACCTTGTCGCCCGGCCCCAGCTCGATCACGTCCCCGAGGACGATCTCGTGCGTGGAGACCTCGGCGGCGGTGCCGTCGCGCCGCACGGTCGGCTTCGCCTCACCGATCACCGCGAGGCTGTCCAGGGTCCGCTTGGCCCGCCACTCCTGGATGATGCCGATGCCGGTGTTGGCGACGATCACGAAGCCGAAGAGGCTGTCCTGGATCGGCGCCACGAAGAGCATGATCACCCAGAGCACGCCGATGATCAGGTTGAACCGGGTGAAGACGTTGGCGCGGACGATCTCGGTGAGGGAGCGCGACGACCGTACGGGTACGTCGTTGACCTCACCCCGTGCCACCCGCTCGGCGACCTCGGCCGTGGTGAGGCCCGAGGCGCGATGGCCGGATGGCGGAAGGCCGACCGGATGTACGGGGTCGAGTTCCGCCCCCGCGTCGATCATGGTCGGCCGGGAGGATCCGGGGGTCTGCTCCCCGGAGGAATCGAGTGCCCGCTGCGTCATGGACTAGACGGTACGGGCGTGCGCGGGGAATCTCCCGCCGGGGGGTCGAAGATCCGACCAGGGGAGGACCAAGTCGGCCCTGTGGTTGTACGGGAGGGGGAGGTTCCCGTAAGGGAGGGGGAGCCTCGGGCGGTCGCCTCAGGCCGAGTGCCGCTCGGCCCGGGAAGCCTCCGCCTCCGCCTGGGCCGCCGCATGCCGCTTCAGGGCGGCGTCGCGTCCCCGTACGTACCAGATGCCGATCAGTCCGAGTCCGGCGCCGGCCAGCGGGGTCCACACCCACCAGGTGTGCCCCCGGTCGGCGAACCAGCCGTAGAAGGGGAGCTGGGCGAGGAAGAGGACGAACCAGAGGATCGTGCCGCCGACGACGGTGGAGACGACGGGGCCCTCCAGGGGCTCGGGTGCCTCGTGCTTCGGTGTCCACTTCTCCATGACTTCAGTGTATGGGGACCCCGTACGGCCGATAGGCGGGCCGGTCCTTCCCAGCGTCCCCAAGGGTCTACGCGCGGAGATAGCGATCTTCGGCTTATGTATTCATACTGAATCTGCTTTGGGCTGGCTCGATTTGTTCGTCTGAACATCCAATTTCGATCACCTTTGGCCCCCTTTGCCGCTGACATTCCGCCCCGCCTTCATCCCCGCATGCCCGCCCCACCGCTCCTACGTACGACTGAGGTCATCCATGCCCCCCTCGGCCACCGCTCCGGTCGACGCCCCGCAGCCCTCGGCACCGCAGTCCGCGGGCAGCCTGGACCGGTTCTTCAAGATCTCCGAGCGGGGGTCGAGCGTCGCGCGCGAGCTGCGCGGCGGGTTCGCCACCTTCTTCGCGATGGCGTACATCATCGTGCTCAACCCGATCATCCTGGGCAGCGCGAAGGACATGTACGGCCACCAGCTCGACAACGGTCAGCTGGTCACCGCCACCGTGCTCTCCGCCGCCTTCTCCACGCTCCTGATGGGCGTCATCGGCAATGTGCCGATCGCGCTCGCGGCCGGCCTCGGCGTCAACACCGTGGTCGCCCTCCAGCTCGCCCCCCGGATGAGCTGGCCGGACGCGATGGGCATGGTCGTCCTCGCGGGCATCGTGGTCATGCTGCTGGTCGCGACCGGCCTGCGGGAGCGCGTGATGAACGCCGTACCGCGCTCGCTCCGCAAGGGCATC
This sequence comes from Streptomyces sp. NPDC043746, assembly GCF_056436485.1. NCBI lineage: Bacteria > Bacillati > Actinomycetota > Actinomycetes > Kitasatosporales > Streptomycetaceae > Streptomyces > Streptomyces sp. NPDC043746. The sequence continues at coordinate 131,551 of NZ_JBWKCM010000020.1, forward strand.
GCGATCGGCATCGGCCTCTTCATCCTGCTCATCGGCCTGGTCGACTCCGGCTTCGTCTCGCGCATCCCCAACGAGGCCCACACCACCGTCCCGCTCCAGCTCGGCGCCACCGGCCACCTCAACGGCTGGCCGATCCTGGTCTTCGTCCTCGGCGCGCTGCTCACGCTCGCCCTGATCGTGCGCAAGGTGCCCGGCGCGATCCTGATCTCGATCATCGCCATGACCGTGGTCGCCCTGGTCATCGACGCGGTGGCCGGCCTGCCCGAGGGCGCCTGGGGCCTGACGACGCCCGCGTGGCCGGGGAACCCCGTCTCGGCGCCGGACTTCGGGCTGCTGGGCGAGGTCAGCCTCTTCGGCGGCTTCGCGAAGGTCGGCCTGCTGACCGGCGTCCTCTTCGTCTTCACCGTGCTGCTGTCCTGCTTCTTCGACGCGATGGGCACCATCCTGGGCGTCGGTGACGAGGCCGAGCTGATGGACCGGGACGGCAACTTCCCCGGCATCAACAAGGTGCTGTTCGTGGACGGCATCGCGGTCGCCTCGGGCGGTGCGACCTCCGCCTCCGCCACCACCTGCTTCGTGGAGTCCACGGCGGGCGTCGGAGAGGGCGCCCGTACCGGACTGGCGAGCGTGGTGACCGGTCTGCTCTTCTCGGTGGCGCTGTTCCTCACACCGCTGGCGACCATGGTCCCGTCGCAGGCGGCCACCCCCGCCCTGCTGGCGGTCGGCTTCCTGATCATCGCGGGGTCGGTGCGGGACATCGACTGGAGCGACTACACGCTGGCGGTCCCGGCGTTCCTGGCGATGGTGATGATGCCGTTCACGTACTCGATCACCAACGGCATCGGCATCGGCTTCATCGCCTTCTCCGTGCTGCGGCTGGCGGCGGGCCGGGGCCGTGAGGTGCCGATCGCGATGTACGTGGTGTCGGCGGTCTTCGTCTTCTACTACGCGATGCCGGCGCTCGGCCTCACGTGACCGGCCTCACGTGACGCCTCCGATCACGTGACCGGTCACGTGATCGGAGGCGTCACGCCCCTCCTGGAGTCCCCGTAGAACTTCTCCGTCTCGTCGACGGCCGCCTTGAAGCGCTCGTCGAAGTCGTCGCGAACGAGCGTCCGGACCACGTAGTCCTGGACGCTCATTCCGCGTTTGGCGGCATGCTGCCGGAGCCGGTCGAGCAGCTCACCGTCTATCCGCAGGCTGAGCACTGTCGATCCCATGTCCAGCAGGGTCGCCGCCCCGAGGCGCTTCGTGCGTCACTTTCCGCTCCCGACTCACCCGTTCGGGTGACGTGGATTCCCCTGGCACTCTCCCGGGTGGTATTTAGTTAGGGTAATGAGTTACGCTAACGAACATGCCTGACCTGATCCACGACGGCGAGAGTGCCGCCGCCGTGAGCTCCCTCCGCTCGGCCGTGATGCTGCTGGGCCGACGCCTGAAGCACCAGCGCGTCGACGAGTCGCTGAGCCCCACCGAGATGTCGGTGCTCGGCACCCTGGCCCGCTGCGGCTCGGCCACCCCCGGCGAGCTGGCCCGCAAGGAGCACGTGCAGCCCCCGTCGATGACCCGCATCGTCGCGCTGCTGGAGGCGAAGGGCCTGGTCAGGCTGGAACCGCACCCCGATGACCGTCGGCAGAAGACGGTCAGCCAGACCGAGCGGGCCGAGGCCATGCTCGCGGAGAGCCGCACCAAGCGGAACGCCTGGCTGGCCCAGCTCGCCGAGGGCCTGGACGAGGACGAGTGGGAGAAGCTGCGGGCCGCCGCGCCCGTGCTGGAGAAGCTCGCCCACCTGTGACCCCGCGGGCGCACCGGCGGTGACCGGCCGGGCCGTACACGCGCTGTACGGCCGGACCGGATCCGATCACCGCCGGAGCGCCCGTCGTCACGTCCTCGTCGGACCGCACGCCGCAGACGTACGAGGAGATGAACCCTTTTGAGTACGGGACCCGGAGCAGACTCCGCCCCCGCACCGACTTCCACCCACGAGAGCACGACCGGCGGGACCTTCTCGTCGCTGAAGATCCGCAACTACCGCCTGTTCGCCACGGGCGCCGTTATCTCCAACACCGGTACCTGGATGTCCCGCATCACGCAGGACTGGCTCGTTCTGAGCCTGACGGGCTCCGCCACGGCCGTGGGCATCACCACGGCCCTCCAGTTCCTCCCCCTGCTGCTCTTCGGCCTGTACGGCGGTGTCATCGCCGACCGCCTCCCGAAGCGGCAGATCCTGCTCGTCAGCCAGGCCATGCTCGGCCTGTGCGGTATCGCGCTGGCCGTCCTGACCCTGACCGGGGCCGTTCAGGTCTGGCACGTCTACCTGATCGCGTTCCTGCTCGGCATGGTGACGGTCGTCGACAACCCGGCCCGCCAGTCGTTCGTCTCCGAGATGGTCGGCCCCGCGCAGCTCCGTAACGCGGTCAGCCTGAACTCCGCGAACTTCCAGTCCGCCCGCCTCATCGGCCCCGCCGTCGCGGGTGTCCTGATCACGACCGTCGGCAGCGGCTGGGCGTTCCTGCTCAACGGCCTCTCCTTCCTGGCCCCGCTCATCGGCCTGCTGATGATGCGGACGAGCGAACTCCACGCCTCGGTGCGGGTCCCCCGCGCCAAGGGCCAGCTGCGCGAAGGGCTGCGCTACGTCCGGGGCCGCCCGGAGCTGATCTGGCCGATCGTCCTGGTCGGCTTCGTCGGCACGTTCGGGTTCAACTTCCCGATCTGGCTGACCGCCTTCGCGGACGGGGTCTTCGACGGCGGCGCGGGCATGTACTCGTTCTTCAACATCCTCATGGCGGCCGGTTCGCTGGCCGGAGCCCTGCTCTCGGCCCGGCGCCGCTCCACCCGGCTGCGGATGCTGGTGGCGGCGGGCACGGCGTTCGGCCTGCTGGAGATCGCCGCCTCGCTCTCCCCGTACGTCTGGCTGTTCGCGCTCCTCCTCGTCCCGATCGGGATGCTGGGCCTGACGACGAACATCACCGCGAACACGAGCGTGCAGATGGCGGCCGATCCCGAGATGCGGGGCCGGGTGATGAGCCTCTACATGATGGTCTTCGCCGGGGGTACGCCGGTGGGCGCCCCGATCGTCGGCTGGATCAGCGACACGTACGGCGCCCGCGTCGGCTTCGCCTCCGGCGGCGCGATCTCGGTGATCGCCGCCCTGGCCGTCGGCTTCGCCCTCGCCCGCGTCGGCGGCCTGCGCGTGAAGGTCGACCTCCGCCCGGGCCGCCCGCACGTCCGCTTCGTACCGCGCGAGCGGCTGGCGGCGGCGGCGTGACGTACGTACCCCGTGCGCCCCACGGGGCTCACGGGGCTCACGCGAAAGGCGCCCTTCCCCGGAGCGGGGAGGGCGCCTTTCGCATGCCGGGGCGGGGGGTCAGTCGCGGGGGAAGGCGTCGGTCGCGAGGGTCAGGCCGACGACGGTCGACGCCAGGTCGACGGGGGTCCCGAAGTCCAGGCTCAGGACGCTGCGGTACTCGTCGGACTTCGGGAGCGTGTGCAGGTGCCAGGTCCCGGTGTTCGGATCGACGATGAGGTAGACGGGGACACCGGCCTCGGCACAGGTGGCCTTCTTGGAGCCGTAGTCGTTCGCGGCGGTGGACTTCGAGATCACCTCGGCGACGAACTCGATGTCCTGGTAGCGCCAGCGCCCGTCGTCACCCTTGACGGCGTCGGAGGCCAGGGCGACGACGTCGGAGGCGAAGCCGTTGAGGAGGCCGGGGAAGTCGATGCGTACGTCGGAGAGCAGCCGGTCTTCCGGGTAGCGGGGCAGCAACTGCCGGATGATGCCCAAGATGATTCGCCAGTGTGTGTCCCGCTGCGGCGACGTGTAGACGGTCCCCTCGACGATCTCGACCTTGAATCCCTCGGGGACGGGCTCAAGCCACTCGACCATCATGTCCAGGGTGCGCTCGTCGCTGGTGTCGGCCATGTCGATCCTGTCGGTGTCTACGACGGTCACCGTGCCGCTCCTCCCGGCTGCCGCACGGGCGTGCGGGCAGCCGCGCAGTGCAACGATAGGCCTGGCTCTCCGGATACGCCCGGACCCTGGGAGCCTCTGCCAGACTCGTGCCCATGAGCAGCCGCGATCCCGGCCGTCGGCCGGTGGGCCGGCCCGGTCGGCAGCCGGGCCGCCCGCCCACCCGCCGCCCCGCCCAGCGCCTCTTCGCCGCCGTCCTGCCGCCCGCCTCCGCCGTGGCCGAACTCCGTACGGCGGTGGCACCCCTCCACGCCCTCCCCGGCTCGCAGGACCTGCGCTGGACGCGGCCCGGGGACTGGCACGTCACGCTGGCGTTCTACGGGGACGTGCCGGACGAGGACGTACGGCCGGAGCTGGAGGCGCGGCTGGGGCGGGCCGCGCACCGCACCGAGCCCTTCCGCCTCCGCCTCCGCGGGGCGGGGCGCTTCGGCGGGCGGGCGCTGTGGGCCGGGGCGGCGGGCGGGCTCGACGCGTTGCGCCTGCTGGCCGAGCGCGCGGACGCGGCGGGCCGGCGGTCCGGGCTGCCGCTGGAGCGGCAGCACCGCTTCACCCCGCACCTGACCCTGGCCCGGAGCCGGGCGGGGGCGGAGTTGAGGCCGTTCACCGAGGCTCTGGCGGGGTTCGAGGGGCAGGGGTGGGAGGCCGGTGAGCTGAGTCTCGTACGGAGCGAACCGCCCCGCTCGGGGGTGCCGGGGGAGCGGCCGCACTACGCCGTGGTGCGGGCCTGGGCGCTGGGGCGGTGAGCGGTGCGGTTACGCTCGAAGGGTGGACCCGAAGACCAGAAACCGCATCATGGCGGCCGCGCTCGTGCTCATGTTCCTCGTCGTCGCCGTGTCGGCCGCCTTCGGCGCCTGAGGAAGGCGGGGAGGGCGGGGAGGCCGTACGGGCCGTCGGCGCCGCCCCCGCGCCCCGCTGCACCAGCACCACCGCGCCGACGACGCCCGCCGCGCCCAGCCACTGGAGCGGCCCCAGGGTCTGCCCCAGGAAGAGGTAGCCGAGGACGGTCGCGCACAGGGGCGAGGCGAACGACAGGAACGAGGCGGCGAGGGCCGGCAGCCGCGCTATGCCGTTGAACCAGATGACGTACGCGAGCAGCGCCCCGACGATCGTCAGATAGCCGAAGCCGCCGACGTTGGTCCAGGTCAGCTCGGACGGCAGTGGCTCACCGAGCAGGGTGACGGGCAGCAGGACCAGCCCGCCGACGGTGAGCTGCCACCCGGTGAAGGCCAGCAGCGAGACCCCCTCGGGCCGCCCCCAGCGCTTGGTCAGCACGATGCCGCCCGCCATGCTCAGGGCCCCCAGCAGCCCCGCCACCACGCCGATGCCGTCCAGTCCGGCGTTCGGCTGGAGGACCAGCAGCGCGACCCCCGCGGCGGCGAGGGCGAAGGCGCCCAGGTGCAGGGGGCGGATGCGGGCGCCCAGCGCGAGCGGGCCGAGGAGCAGCACGATGAGCGGCTGGACGGCCGTGACGAGCGCGGCCACTCCGCCGGGCAGGTGGTAGGCGGCGAGGAAGAGGCAGTAGAAGAAGGCGCCGATGTTCAGGACGCCGAGCACGGTCGCCCGTATCCACCAGATGCCCCGGGGCAGGACCCGGGTGAGCAGAAGCAGGATCAGCCCGGCGGGCAGGGCACGCAGGGTGGAGGCGAGCAGCGGCCGGTCGGGCGGCAGGAACTCGGTGGTGACGAGGTAGGTGGAGCCCCAGACGGCCGGGGCGAGGGCAGTGAGGAGGGAGATCCTGACCAGGCGGTGCTGGTCGGTCATGGCGGACTCCTGGCAATCGTTCGACGTCGAACTATCTCTCGTGGAACAGGAAAGTAGGCGAGGCGGTAGGCTGACGTCAAACAGTTCGATGTGGAAGTATCTGATCTGGGGCCGGCCGATGCACGGAGATGAACGAGACGGTGCGCGGACGCGCGACTCGGTCGACGACTTCCTGGACCAGTGGGCCGCCCTGAGGTCCGACCTGGATCTGGAGGCCATGGGCGCGGTGGGGCGACTCATGCGGCTGACCCGGCTCGTGGACAAGGAGGTCGGCCGGTACTTCGCCGAACACGGCATGGAGCGCTGGGAGTTCGACGTCATCGCCACCCTCCGCCGCAGCGACCGCCCGCTCACCCCCAAGGAGCTGGCCGCGAACGTCATGGTCAGCTCCGCCGCGCTGACGAACCGGATCGACCGCCTCGCCGCCCGGGGCCTGGTCGCCCGGGAAGCCGTCCCCGGCGACCGCCGCAGCCTGTACGTCACCCTCACCGACGCCGGGCGGGCGCTCGTCGACTCCACGGTGGAGGGCCATGTGCGCAACGAGCGCAGGATGCTCGCGGAGCTTGACGCGGAGGACTGCGAGGAGCTGAACAGACTGCTGCGCACGCTGGTGAACACGCTGGAGAAGGACGGCTGAGGACGGCTGAGGGCGGCTGAGGGCAACCGGCGGCCGGTGGCCCGCCACCGAGGACACAGGGCCGACGCGTCCTTGCCTGGAGTGGACTCGAAGGAGTTGGCTGGGGCGTCATGAAGTACACACAGCTCGGACGCACCGGACTCAAGGTCAGCCGACTCGTGCTCGGCACGATGAACTTCGGCCCGCAGACCAACGAGTCGGACAGCCACGCGATCATGGACTCCGCGCTCGGCGCGGGCCTGAACTTCTTCGACACCGCCAACGTCTACGGCTGGGGCGAGAACAAGGGGCGCACCGAGGAGATCCTCGGGACCTGGTTCGCCCAGGGCGGCGGCCGCCGCGACAAGGTGGTCCTGGCCACCAAGATGTACGGGAACATGGCCCCCGACGGCGACGCCTGGCCCAACCACGACAAGCTCTCCGCCGTGAACATCCGGCGGGCGGTCGACGCCTCGCTCAAGCGGCTCCAGACGGACCACATCGACCTGTACCAGTTCCACCACGTCGACCGGAACACCCCGTTCGAGGAGATCTGGCAGGCGGTCGACGTCCTGGTCCAGCAGGGCAAGATCCTGTACGCGGGCTCCTCGAACTTCCCCGGTTACAAGATCGCCCAGGCCAACGAGCAGGCGGCCAGGCGCGGTTCGCTCGGCCTGGTCAGCGAGCAGTGCATCTACAACCTGGCCGAGCGCCGCGCCGAGATGGAGGTCGTCCCGGCCGCGCAGGAGTACGGTCTCGGCGTCATCCCCTGGTCCCCGCTCCACGGCGGCCTGCTGGGCGGCGTCATCAAGAAGGAGGCCACCCAGGGCCGCCGCGCCTCGGGCCGCTCGGCCGACGCCCTGGCCGACAGCACGGTCCGCTCCCAGGTCCAGGCGTACGAGGACCTGCTGGAGAAGCACGGCCTGGAACCCGGCGAAGCGGCCCTGGCCTGGCTGCTGACCCGCCCCGGCATCACGGGCCCGATCGTCGGCCCCCGCACCACGGAACAACTGGACAGCGCCCTGCGCGCCCTGGAACTCGACCTCCCGGCCCCCGTACTCACCGGCCTGGACGAGATCTTCCCGGGCCCGGGCCCGTCCCCGGAGGCCTTCGCCTGGTGAGGTGAGCCGACGAACCGGTCGGCCGCCGTTCCGCGAGGGGCGGCGGCCGATCGCGCTGACCGGCCCCCGCTACCCCGCGAACCCGTCCAGCGCCGCCAGCACCGCCCGCCGGGTCGCGGGCCCGCCCAGGTGTCCCGCGTCGTCGATGACCGTCAACTCCGCCTCCGGCCAAACCCGGTCGAGCTCCCAGGCGGTGGTCAGGGGGCTGCCCAGGTCGAAGCGGCCGTGGACGAGCGCGGCGGGGATACCGGCCAGCCGGTGGACCTCGTCGATGAGCTGGTTCTCCCGCAGCCAGGCGCCGTGGGAGAAGTAGTGGGCGCAGATGCGGACCATGGCCCGCTGGTCGCGGTCGGGGCGCCCGCTGTACGGAGCCGGCCCCGGCCCGGCCTCCAGGGAGAGGACCGCGTCCTCCCACGCGCACCAGGCGGCGGTGGCCCGTTCCCGTACGGCGGGGTCCGGGCTCTCCAGGAGGCGGGCGTAGGCCGCGACCAGACCAGCGGGCTCCGTCCCCTCGGGGGCCCCTTCGCGGAAGGTGTGCCAGGCCTCGGGGAAGATCCGGCCGACGCCCCGGTAGAGCCAGTCGATCTCGCTGCGGCGGGTCGTGGTGACCGAGGCGATGACGGCCTCCGTGACCCGCTCCGGGTGCGCCTGCGCGGCAGACGTACGCCCCCTACTACGCGGACGGCGCACCGTCGGCGACGCTCAAGTCGGCTGCGGTGAACACCGTCCCGACCGCGACACAGAGCCTCTTCGACGGAGTGGGCCGCGTCACGGATGCCCTGTCCGTGAAGTTCGGCGACGAGCAGTGGCGGACGAAGACGGTCTACGAGGGTGACCGCACCACGGTCATTCCGCCGAAGGGCGGCACGGCCACCACGACGGTGACGGACGCCCGCGGGCGCACGACCGACCTCCTGCAGTACACGAACGCGGCACGTACGACGTCGGAGAAGACGAGCTACGCGTACGGCAAGTACGACGAGCCGTCCTCGGTCACCGACCCTGACGGAAACACCTGGTCCTACACCTTCGACAGCCGGGGCCAGAAGACCACGACGGTCGACCCGGACAAGGGCACCACGCTCACCGAGTACGACGACCTCGGCCGCCCCGTCACCACGACGGATGCCCGCGGTGTCGTCCTCACGACCAGCTATGACGAGCTCGGCCGCAAGGGCGAGGTCAAGCAGGGCACCACACTCCTGTCCAAGTGGACCTACGACACCCTCGCCAAGGGACAGCTGACCAAGAGCACGCGGTACGTCGACGGCGCCGAGTACACCAACGCGACCGGCGGCTTCAACGACCGCTACCAGCCCACGTCGACCACCACCACGGTCCCGTCCGCGGCGGGCGGCCTGGCGGGTACGTACACCTGGACGTACGGCTACGACGCGCGGACCGGGGCCCTGCTCTGGACCCGCAACCCGGCTGTCGGTGACATCCAGGCCGAGTTCGTGGCGACCAACTACAACAGCGACGACCTGCCGTTCCGTACTAGCGGACAGTACGACGCCCTGGTCGCCAACACGCTCTACGACGTCTTCTCCCGCCCCACGCGACTGGAGTTCAGCGCCAACCTCGGGAAGAAGGTGTACAAGACCCTCCTCTACGACGAGCACACCGGCCGGGTGACCCGGCAGACCACCGACCGGGACGTCGCTCCGAAGAGGGTCGACGACACCACGTACGCCTACGACCCTGCGGGCAACGTCACCGGCGTGACCAACGTCAGCGGCCAGGACGCGCAGAAGTCCACCGACACCCAGTGCTTCACCACCGACCCGCTGGGCCGGCTGAGCGAGGCATGGACGGCGAAGGCCGACTGCGCCGCGGCTCCTTCGGCGTCCACGGTCGGCGGTCCGGACGCGTACTGGCACAGCTACGGCTACGACAAGGTCGGCAACCGGTCGAAGCAGGTCGAGCACGCCACCACGGCCGGCGGGGCGGACGCCACGACCACCTACGCGCACCCGTCCCCGGGGGCGAAGCGCCCCCACGCGGTGCAGCGGGCCTCGGTCACCGGCGGCCCGGCCGACGGACGTACCAGCACCTTCGAGTACGACGACGCCGGGAACACCATCAAGCGGACCGTCGGCACCACCGTCCAGGACCTGACCTGGACGCCCGAAGGGCAGCTCGCCACCCTCACCGAGGCGGGCAAGCGGACCGGCTACACCTATGACGCCGACGGCAACCGGATCATCGCGAAGAACGGGGACGGCTCCAGCACCCTGACGCTCCCCAACGGCGACCAGGTGCAGCTCGCGGCGAACGGCGCGAAGACGGCGACGCGTTACTACACCCACCTCGGGGACACGGTCGCGGTCCGCAGCGGCAACTCCGTCTCCTACCTGATCAACGACCACCAGGGCACGGCCATGACGGCCATCGCGGTAGGCAGCCTGGCCCTGACCCGAAGGAAGCAGCTCCCCTTCGGCCAGCTCCGCTCCGCCCAGTCCCCGGTCTTCGGCCCCCGCGGCTTCGTCGGCGGAACCAACGACCCCACCGGCCTGACCCACCTGGGCGCCCGCGAGTACGACCCCGTCCTGGGCCGCTTCATCTCCGTCGACCCGATCATCGACTTCGACGACCCGGCCCAGATGAACGCCTACAGCTACGCCCACAACAGCCCGCTCACCAAGTCCGACCCGACGGGCCTGCGCCCCGACCACACGGTGGGCAACGCCAAGGGCGACGAACGCTGGGCCTCCGACCGGGGCATGTACGCCGGCTACACCCTCAGGAACGGCAAATGGGTCTGGAAGGAGACCCCGAAACGGGGCACCGAGGCCAAGAAGCGCTACACGGCGTACAAGGCCAACCCCACCACCTACATGGTCAACGACAGCCACGCCAAGAAACGCTCGGCCGACATCAAGGCAGGGGCGAAGAAGGCCGCGGACGCTGCCGCCGCCAAGAGGGCGAAGGAAGCTGCCGAGAAGCAGCGCAAAGAAGACGGCATCTTCAGCAACATCATGAAGGGAAGATGGGGCGATGCGGCTGCGAACCTGAAAGAGGCGGGGCCGGTTCGCTGGGTCGCGGAGAATGCAGACACCATAAAGCGGGTCGTAGAGTCTGCTGCCTTTGCTGTGTGTATCGTTGCCTCCGCCGGGGCCTGTCTGATCGCAGGAGGCGTCGTTATCGCCGCTGGAATTGCTGTGGATGCTGCGGCGGGTGCGGAAATGGGTGGCGAATATTGGAAAGCGACAGCGGTGACAGCCGGTATCACGCTTGCTGGCGGAGCCGTCGGAAGGTTTGCTTCAGGTGGCGGGAAGTGGAGTCAGGGCGGTTGGTTCAAGTCGCCTAAGATGACGAGAAGAGGTCCGACCCATGCGGTGGGTAGGTCCAGCCATGCCCGACGGACTGATGTGGGTCCGACTGCCAACGCCTACGTCCAGAATGCCTTTCTCGCTGGAATTAGCTGTGGCGCTCCGGCCAAGAGCACGATAAATGCGGGGTACTGTCCGTGAACTCCACGCGAAGTGGAAGACGAGGTCTCTTTGTCAGGCACAGGAAGGATGGGTCGATTCAGCTGAGGCGGAAGGGGACGGTGATGTTCGCTTGGGCGGCGATCATTCTCCTCGGTCCCTTCCTGGCCCTCTTCGGTCTCGCGGAAGTCGAGAAAAGCGGATTCCGGGGAATCGGTATTCATCTGGCAGCCGGAATAATTTTCGCCACCATTGCTCGTGGAGCCATCGGGTGTAAGATTGTCCTCGATCCGAACGGGTCGGTGCGAGATGTAGGGCCTGTCGTGGAGAAGATTTTTCCCGACGGTGAATCTCTGTCGGTAAAGTGCGAGAACAATGGATTGATGATCGTCCATTCGGGCCGGGAATATGGTGTGTGGTCGTTCTCGCAGAGCGCGATAGGCGGTAGATCGGCCCGAAGTGCGCGAGGTTTCATCGATTCCTGGCTGAAAGAGGGCGGCAGGCAGATTTCGGAACGCGCCAGCAGTGTTGAGCGGAGGGTATATCTGAGGCCGACAGATGTGGTTCTGTTGGTCCCCTTCGCTGTGCCACTGCTCATGCGGCTTTGAAGTGCTGCTCAGGGCGGCCCGTCGCGTTTCCGGTGGGCCGCCACGTTGCGCCCCGGCGCCTCGGTCGCGTCACTCGGAATGGCAGAGCAGTGAAGGTAGGGACCAAGCTGCCGCACAGTACCGTTCGAAGCCTGCGCCGCACCAAGGTAGGGGCTCTCTTTCGCTCTTGCGTATGGAGCGGTCGTTGACGGGAATCGAGAGAAGCGTGGACAGAATTAGGCTTAGGGAATGAGGAATCCATTCACCAAGTCTGTCGTGCTGTTCCTTCCCTTCGTTCCCTTAATAATCCTGGTTTCATTGTGAGCTAGAGGTGTTGGGGGATGGTGCGAAGTTTTCATTCCGCCGGCATTTGCCTTGGGGTCAGCAGTTCTGGTCGGCCGATTCGTGAGGCGTTAACGAACGGAGTGACTGAAAGGCTCTTTCCTCGGTGGTCCGTCGGTCTATTGATCAGAAACTCATGGGGTTCTCGTTCACGATGTAGCGGACGTGGGGGCCGCCGAAGTAGCCGCGGACGATGTGCGGCTGACGCTGGCG